>NZ_JANHGR010000001.1:0-300268 GCF_026616205.1 Halolamina litorea | reverse complement strand
CAGCTGTTCTACATGGACCGCCACGAGGACGGGCTCTACCTCCTCGGCACCGGCGCCGACGGCGGCGGCGTGTTCCGTCTCGGGACCTGAAACACGAGCGAAGCTATTTGTTGTCCGAAACGAACATGTTAGGTATGACCCTCCACAGCGAGACGTCAGAACGACTGGCCAGCGACCGCCGACACCGCGGGGGCCGCCGATGAGCCTCGCGGCCCTGGACAACATCGACGACGCCCTCGACGCGACACGGTCGCTGCTGTGGCCGTTCGACCTCGGTCGCTGGGCGCGCCTGGCGCTGATCGTCTTCTTCATCGGCGGGAGCGGTGGCGGCGGGGCCAACTTCGCCCAGTTCGGCGGCAACACCGGCACCGGCCCCAGCGGGACGCCGGGAGCGCCGGGCGACCCCGGTCAGCTCCCCAGCCTCTCGGAGATCGTCAGTTCGATCAGCCCGACCGAGTGGGCGATCATCGCCGCCATCGGGCTCACGATCCTCGTGCTCGTACTCACGCTCGGCTTCGTCGGCTCGGTGATGGAGTTCGTGTTCGTCGAGTCGCTGAGCCGCGAGCGCGTCTCGATCCGAGAGTACTGGAGCGACCACTGGCGCCGTGGCGCCCGGCTGTTCGGCTTCCGGCTGGTGATCGGCGCCCTCACGCTCGCGGCCTTCCTCGGGCTGTTCTGGGTCGGCTTCGGCGCCGCGATCTTCGGCGAGGCGACGTTCTCGCTCGGCACCATCGGGCTGGCGGTACTCGGCATGGTGTTCGTGGGGTTCGTCGTCAGTCTGGTGGACGGGTTCACCACGCAGTTCGTCGTGCCGGTGATGATGAGCGAGAGTCGCGGCGTGCTCGGCGCGTGGCGGCGGTTCTGGCCGACGCTGACCGGCGAGTGGAAGGAGTACGTCGTCTACGTCCTGATCCAGTTCGTGCTGACGCTGGTCGCCGGCATCGCCGTCGGCCTCCTCGTGTTCGTCGCCGCGCTGGTCATCGCGATCCCGCTGGTGATCCTCGGGGTCATCGGCGGCGTCCTCCTCGCGGCGATACCGGTCGCCGGCTGGGTGGTCATCGCGGCCGCCGCCGTGCTGTTCGGCCTCGGGATGCTCGTCATCTCGCTGTTCGCGGCGGTTCCGGTCCAGACGTACTTGCGCTACTACGCGCTGCTCGTACTGGGCGACACCAACGAGGCGTTCGACCTCGTCGCCGAGCGACGGCGGGCGATCCGCGGGGGCAGCCCCGCCGAGTGAGAGAAGCGACAAACGGTAAGGGGGACCGGGTCGAACGCTGCAGCATGTACGACCACATCCTCATCGGCGTCGACGGGAGCGACGAGTCACTCCGGGCGGCGAACCGGGGGCTCGACCTCGCTGACACGTTCGACGCCGACGTGACGGCCGTGCACGTCATCAGCCGATCGACCATCCGTCTCGCTCGCACCGACGACGAGGAGGCGACGATCCGGGAGAGCCGCGAGTCGGTGTTCGCGCCCGTCGAGGACGCCGCCGAGACGGTCGGCCGATCGATCGAGACCGAGGTCGTCGCCGGCGCGCCGGCCCGCGCGCTCACCGACCGGGCGGCCGCCCTCGGCGCCGACCTGCTAGTGCTCGGTCGACAGGGTGCCTCCGGCGTGAGCGAGCGACTGCTCGGCAGCGTGACCGAACGAGTGCTCAGCAGCGGCGAGGTGCCGACCCTCGTCGTCCCCGGCGGGGCGTCCGAGGCCGGCGGCTACGAGCGACTCCTCCTCCCGACCGACGGCAGCGAGAACGCCGAGGCCGCGATCCCCCACGGCGGCGCGCTGGCGACGGCCTACGGCGCCGGCGTCGACGTGCTGAACGTCATCGACGTGCAGGCCGCTGGCGGCGCGTTCAACGCCGGCGGGCTCGAGAAGTCGTTCATCGAACGGCTCGAAGCCGACGGCGAGGAGGCAGTCGAGCGTGCCGCGGAGACGCTGCGTGAGCACGCCCCCGGCGCCGACGTGCGGACCGCCGTCGAGCGGACCAACGACGGGACCGCCGCGCGGATCACGGAGTACGCCGCGGCGAACGACAGCGACCTCGTCGTGATGGGGTCGCGCGGGCGCTCGAACCTCCGGCGGAAGGTGCTCGGCAGCGTCGCCGCCTCGACGCTCCGGAACGTTGGCGTGCCGGTGCTGGTCGTCCCGAGGACGTAAGCTGACTCAGTCGGGAGCGACGCCGGCGATCTCGAAGCGCGCGCCGCCGGCCTCGCCCTCGGTCACGTCGACTGTCCAGCCGTGGTCGTCGGCCACCCGCGCGACGATGTTGAGGCCGAAGCCGGTCCCACGGCGGGCCGTCGAGTAGCCCGGCTCGAACACCGACTCGCGCTCGTCGGTCGGGATACCCGGGCCGTCGTCGGCGACGTAGAAGCCGTCGTCGAGTTCGCCGACGGTGACCGTACAGTCTGGATCGGCGTGTTCGACGGCGTTGCGGAACAGGTTCTCGAACAGCTGTCGGAGCTGATCGCGATCGGCAGCGATCCGCCGGTCGGTAGCGACCGACAGCGACGCCGCCGCCGTCTCGACGGTCGACCACGCGTGGCGAGCGACCGTCGCGACGCCGACGGGTTCGATATCCATCGCCTCCTCGCCCTCGCGGGCGAGGATGAGTAGGTCGTCGATCAGCGCCTCCATCCGGTCGAGCGCCCCCTCGAGGTCGGCGAGGTGGGCGCTCTCGACGTCCTCGGCGAGCAGCCCGAGGCGCCCCTGTGCGACCTGTAGGGGGTTCCGGAGGTCGTGTGAGACCACCTGGGAGAACTCCGAGAGGCGCTCGTTCTGCCGGACGAGCTCCTCCTCGCGGGCCTTGCGCTCGGTGATGTCCCGACCGATCGCCACGAAATGCTTCTCCCCGTCGATGTCCAGCCGGATCAGGTGGATCTCGACCGGGAACGTCGAGCCGTCTGTTCGTCGGAAGCGCCCCTCGAAGCGACGCGGGCTGTCGGCCGGGAGCGCCTGCCAGAACGGGATCGCTCGCTCGGCGTCGGCGGTCGCGTCCACTTCCCAGATGGGTTTGCCGACCAGCCCCGTCGGTTCGTAGCCCAACTCCTCGCGGGCCCGGCGGTTGGCGTCGAGGATCGACCCCTCCTCGTCGTGGACGAGCAGCAGGTCCGGCGAAAGCTCGAACACCGCTTCGAGGCGGCTCCGGCTGGCTTCGAGTTGTTCCGTCCGCGCGTGGCGCTCGGTCACGTCCTCGTGAGCCCAGACGGAGAGCGTTGACTCGCCGTCCGTGACTGGGGCGACCCTGACACGGTCCCAGAACACGGAGCCGTCGGCTCGGCGACCCCTGAGTTCCACGGCGGCCGACGCCCCAGTCTCGGCGGCCTCGCGGAGCCGCCCGGCCCGTTCGTCGTCGGTGACGTCGCCGTGGAGCAGCATCGCCTCCCGCCCGAGCAGGTCGGGGCGCTCGTGGCCCGAAAGCATACAGAACGCCTGGTTCGCGTAGACGATCGGATCGCCCGGCTCGTGCGGGTCCGAGAGGACGATGCCCGCCGTGGTTGACTCGGCGGCGGTCGCTCCCAGCCGTATCTGCCGTTCGCGGCGGTGCGTCGTGAGGAGGGCCCGGACGCGGTCGGCGAGCGCCGGGGCGTCTCCCCGCCCCCGTTCCCGCACGTACTCGTCGACGCCGGCCGAGACGGCACGGCTGGCGAGCGCCTCGCTCCCCGACTCGGGGAACAACACGAACGGCAGGTCGAAGCCCGCCTCACGGACCCGTTCGGCCAGTTCGATGCCGTCGAGTCCGGGCATGTCGAAGGTGCTGATCAAGCAGTCATACGGCGCGGACTCGAGCGCGTCGACGACCGCCGTCGGGTCGGCGAGCGTCGTCGTTTCGGCGTCGTCCAGTTGCCGTCGCAGCGTCGCTGCCGTCGCCGCGAGGCGCTGCTCGTCGTCGTCGACAACCAGCACCGCAGGAGAGCGATCGGCCGTCTCTATCGGGAACTCGCGTAAGGGGGCCGTCGCCATGTTCCTACGTCCGCGTTCACCGACATAAACCTCCGGCCCCGCGTATCAGATCGGACATTCGGAGACGTGACTGAACCCCGACCAGCATCCATATACGGGCAGCCTGCGACTAGTCAATAACGACATGAACACGGTGAGCCTGCCAGCCAGCCCCGAGGAGTTCTACCGGACCCTCGTCGAGAACGCCGCCGAGGGGATGCTCACCATCGACGCCGAGAGCCAGATCGTCTACGCGAACCCGGCCGTCGAGGATATCCTGGGCTACAGCCCCGAGGAACTGATCGGCAGTTCGAAGATGACGATCATCCCCGAGCGCCTGCAGCCGGTCCACGCCGAGGCGCTCGCGGCCTACGTCGAGACGGGTGACCGCCACATCGACTGGAGCGGGATGGAACTGCCCGCGCTCCACAAGGACGGCCACGAGGTGCCGACGCTGATCAGCCTCCGCGAGCACGAGTACGACGGCGAGCAGTACTTCACCGGGATCATCCGAGACGTGAGCGACCGGCGCGAGCGCGAACGCGAGCTACAGGCCCAGAAGGAGCGGCTGGACGAGTTCGCGGACATCCTCGCCCACGACATCCGGAACCCCCTGAGTGTCGCCCGGGGGTACACCGATATCGCCCGGGAGGGCCGCGACGACGACGAACTCGACCGGGTGGTCGAGGCGCTCGACCGCATCGACCAGCTCGTCGACGACGTGCTCGCGCTCTCGAAACAGGGCCGGCGCATCGGGGACACCGAGTCCGTCGCGCTCGAAGCCATCGTCCGGGAGGCGTGGAACAGCGTCGAAACCGCCGGGGCGAGCCTCGAGGTCGAGGGGGAACTCGGCAGCGTCGAGGCCGACCGGAGCCGGTTCCGTGAGCTGTTCGAGAACCTGTTTCGCAACGCCGTCGAACACGCCACCGTCGAGGGCGCGCCCCCGACGATCACCGTTGGTAGCCTCGAGGGCGGCTTCTACGTCGCCGACGACGGGCCGGGGATCCCCGAACCGATCCGGGGGGACGTGTTCGACCACGGCTACTCGACCCGCGAGTCCGGCACCGGCTACGGGCTCTCGATCGTCCGCCAGATCGCCGAGGCACACGGCTGGCGGATACGTATCGAGGACGCCGACGGCGGCGGGGCGCGCTTCGAGATCCGGACCGGCAACTGACCGGGACCGCCCGACAGTCGCTCCCCACTCGTGCTGACCGTACCCTACTTGGGCGACCGGCACCACCCATGCCCGTGAACCGAACGTGCTGGAACTGTGGCGCCCGAACCGACGACGACCACCGGGTTCGGTGTGACTGCGGCGAACCGCTCTGGCTGGCGACCGACCCCGAGGCCGTCCCCGGAGAGTGGCCGGCGTCCATCGAGTCGATGTGGGACGCGCTCCCCCTGCTGGGCGTCGAGGCGCCGACGCCGCCGCCCGGCGTCTCGACGGCCGCCGGCGGGACCCCCCTCGTCCGGGCCGACTCCCTCGACACCGAGGGCGTCGCCGTCCACGTGAAACTGGAGGGGCTGAACCCCACCGGGAGCTTCAAGGACCGCGGCACGGCCTTCGGCGTCGCCGCGGCGCTCGAAGCCGGCGAAACGCGGATCGGCACCGTCTCCCACGGGAACATGGCCGAGAGCGTCGCCGCCCACGCGGCCGCGACCGGGATGGACTGCACCGTGTTGGTGCCCGCCGACATCGCCGACTCGCGGCTGGCCGCGATCGGTCGGTACGACCCGCGATTGGTCCGGGTCGACGGGGACTACGGCCGACTCTACTACGACGCCCTCGAAGTGGGCCGCGAGGCTGGCGTCCGCTTCCTGAACAGCGACGTACCGTGGCGCGTGGCCGGGCAGGCGACGACGGCCATCGAGACGCTGGCGCAGTTCGGCCGTGGCGAGGGTGAGTTCCCCGACGCGCTCGTCATCCCGGTCAGCAGCGGCGGCCACGCCAGCGCGACGTGGCAGGCTGTCCGGACGCTGACGGCGGCCGGGCTGCTCGACGAACCACCGAAACTCTGCTTCGTGCAGGCGGCCGCCTGCGCACCCATCGCCGAGGCGTTCGCGCGCGGCGACGACACCGTGACCCCGGCCGAGGGCGGCGAAACCATCGCGTACTCCATCGCCAACGCCGACCCGCCCAGCGGGAACCGGGCGCTCGCGGCGGCGCGAGCGACCGACGGTGCGGTCGTCGGCGTGGACGACGACGCGATCAAGCGGGCGGGCGAGCAGTTCGCGGGCGCCGGACTGGCGGTCGAGCCGTCGTCGGCGACGACGCTGGCGGCCATCGAGCGACTCCGGGCCGACGGCGTCCTCGACGCCGGCGACGAGGTGGCGCTGGTGGCGACGGGGCGGGGGTTCGGCGACGACGGCGTGGCAGTCGAGACCGAGCGGATCGATCGGTCCGCGCTCGGGACGCTGTTCGACGCGGCGCCGGGCGCCGAAGGGGCGTAAACCGGCCGTATCTTCCCGTATCCGCCACATCACCTTTGTAACGGGCTGACAAACGGGAGGGGTATGAGCCTGATCGCCGAACTCCGTATCTCGGGCGAACCGTTCGCGCTGGGTCACGCACTCGGGGCGGCGGGCGGGATGCGTGCCGAGACCGAGTACAGCGTCCCGGCGCCCGCGGGCCCTGTCGTGTTCATCTGGACGTGGGGTGGCGAGTTCGAGGCGTTCGAGGCCGCGCTCCCCGACGATCCGACGGTACAGGCGTTCGAACTCATCGAGGACGACGGGGAGCGCCGACTCTACGAGGTCGTCCTCGACGACAGCCCGGCGCTCATCGACCCGGCGCCGCTCCACCGGAAGACCAGCGCCTCCCAACTCGGGATGGTGACCGCCGCCAACTGTGCGTTCATCACCGAGCGCCTCCCGGACCGGGAGTCACTCAGCGAGTACATCCGGCTCTGTCGGGAGCACGGCTACGAGGTGGAACTGCTCCGAGCCTATCCGGCCGACGACGACCACGCCAAGTACGACCTCTCGGAGAAACAGGTCGACGCGTTACGTGCGGCGCTGGATGCGGGCTACTTCGAGACCCCCCGCGGGACGGACCTCGGGAGCCTGGCCGAGGAGTTCGACATCTCCGAGCAGGCGCTCTCGGAGCGACTGCGCCGCGGCGTCGCCGCCGTGTTGGAGTCGACGGTCGGCGAACTGGGCGAGCACAAACGTCCCCGGACGAACGTCGCCGCCGGACAGGGGGTGCCCTCGGAGATAGATACCCCCTCCGGCTGAGCCGAGCTCTGTACGGGGTTCGCTTATAAAACCCGGAGCACACAAGCCGAAAGACTACGCCCGCCCCGGCCAAACTACGAGGTGTCCACCGGCGCGATAGCGTCGGATGGGCCGCCTCTGACAAGGGTGGATGGGCTCCCTTCCGGCCCATCCGTTTCTGCCAAACAAGCTTAGTAAGTGCGAACACAACGTGCGCGTGTGAGCCTCATCGCCGAACTCCGCCTGACCGACGCGAGCCTGGTTATGTTGCCGTCGCTCAGGGCGGCCCCGCAGATGACCCTCGAACGCGAGTGGGCGACCGCCGCCGACCGCGCGTCCGATCCGGTCCTGTTCGTCTGGGCCTCCGGGGGCGATTTCGAGGCGTTCGAGGCCGCGTTGCCGGACGACCCGACGATCAGCGAGCACGAGTGCATCGAGGCCAACGACCACAAGCGCCTCTACCGGGTCGTCGTGGCGCGCGACACCGGCACCACGAACCCGACGCCGATCGACCGACAGACCGGTGCCTCGCGGCTCTCGGTCAAGACGACCGTCGACGGGGCGGTGATGAAGGTCCGCCTGCCCGACCGGGAGGCCCTGACGGAGTACATCGCGCTGCTTCGGGAGAACGGCTTCACCGTCCAACTCCTCCGTGCCCACACCGCCGACGACGACTCGGGGCGGCAGTACGACCTCTCGTCGAAACAGGAGGAGGCGCTACAGGAAGCACTCGGCGCCGGCTACTTCGAGGTGCCGCGGGAGACCGATCTGACAAAGCTCGCCGACCGACTCGACATCTCCGAGCAGGCGCTCTCGGAGCGACTTCGCCGGGGCGTCTCGTCGGTGCTCGCGGCGACCGTCGGCGAGCCGGATGCGCAACCCAGCAAACGCCGGGAGCGTCCCCCGGCCGCCGACGGCGACGACCAGTAACAGGAACGCGGCGCGGTTCTACAGGAAGCTCTCGACGTGGTCGGCGACTTCCTCAGGGGTGTCGCCGACGGGGACGCCGGCGTCGTTGAGCGCCTCGATCTTGCTTTCTGCGGTCCCGGTGCCGCTGCCGGAGACGATGGCGCCCGCGTGGCCCATCCGCTTGCCCGGCGGCGCCGTGCGGCCGGCGATGAAGCCGGCGACCGGCGTGTCCATGTGCTCGCCGATGAACTTCGCGGCCTCCTCCTCGTCCTCGCCGCCGATCTCACCGCACATCACGACGGCCTCGGTCTCGTCGTCTTCCTCGAACAGTTCGAGGGCGTCGACGAACGAGGTGCCGATGATCGGGTCGCCACCGATGCCGACGGCGGTCGTCTGACCGATCCCACGGTTCGTGAGGTTGTCCACGACCTGATACGTGAGGGTACCGGATCGGGAGACGAGGCCGACGTTGCCGTCCGAGAAGATGTTGCCCGGCAGGATGCCGAGTTTGGCCTCGCCGGGGGTGATGATGCCGGGGCAGTTCGGGCCGATCAGGCGGGTGTCGACCTCCGAGAGGCGCTTGTTGACCTTGGCCATGTCCTGCGTGGGAACACCCTCGGTGATGGCGACCGCCAGGTCGAGCGGCGCGTCGAGGGCCTCGAAGATGGCGTCGCCGGCAAAGGCCGACGGCACGAAGATGACGGAGGCGTCGGCGTCCTCCTCGATGGCGGCCTCCTCGACGGTGTCGTAGACCGGGACGCCCGCGGCGGTCTGGCCGCCCTTGCCGGGGACGGCGCCGGCGACCACGTTGGTGCCGTACTCGATCATCTGTTCGGCGTGGAAGTTGCCCTCCCCGCCCGTGATGCCCTGCACCACGACTCGGGTGTCGTCGTCGACGAGAATGCTCATTCGTTCACCTCCTCGGCGTCAGCAACCGCACGCTGGACCGCCGACTCCAGCGTCTTCTCGACCGTCACGAGGTCGGTGTTCAGGATCTCCATTCCCTCCTCGGCGTTGGTCCCGGCCAGTCGAACGGTGACGGGCTTGGGGATCTCGTCGAACTGGGAAAGCGCCTCGTTGATCCCCTTGGCGACCTCGTCGCCGCGGGTGATCCCGCCGAAGATGTTGAACACGACCGAATCGACGTTCTCGTCGGAGAACACCATGTCCAGCGCGTTCGCGACGCGCTCGGCCTTGGCGCCGCCGCCGATGTCGAGGAAGTTCGCGGGCGCCCCGCCGTAGTAGTCGACGAGGTCGAGCGTCGTCATCACGAGGCCCGCGCCGTTGCCGATGATGCCGACGTTGCCCGAGAGTCGGACGTAGTCGAAGCCGTACTCGCCGGCCTTGCGCTCGAAGTCGTTCTCGTAAGACGCCTCGGCCATCTCGGAGAGTTCGGGCTGGCGGAACAGCGCGTCCTCGTCGATGTTCATCACCGCGTCCGCGGCGATCACGTCGTCGTCGGCCGTGATCATCACGGGGTTGACCTCGATCTCGGAGGCGTCGCTGTTCTCGTAGAGGGTAAAGAGCGTCCGGAGGATGCTCGACACGTCGCCGGCGAACTGCTGTTCGACGCCGGCGTCGTAGACGACCTTCCGGGACTGGAAGGGGTGCATCCCGAACGCCGGGTCGATGTGTTCGCGAGCGATCGCTTCGGGGGTCTCCTCGGCGACCGTCTCGATGTCGACGCCACCCTCCGTCGAGACCATGGCGACCGGTTCGCCGGCCGCGCGGTCCATCGTGACACCGACGTAGAGTTCGTCGACGAAGTCGACGCCGGCCTCCACGAGCACGCGCTCGACGGTGTAGCCCTTGAGGTCCATCCCGAGGATGGACTCGGCGGCCTCGCGGGCCTCCTCCTCGCTCCCGACGATCTCGATACCGCCGGCCTTGCCGCGGCCGCCGACGTGGACCTGTGCCTTGATCGCGGCGGGGAAGCCGATCTCCCCGACCGCCTCGACGACCTCGTCGACTGACGACGCGAGCCGCGACTCCGGAACGGGGATCCCGGCGTCGGCGAACACCTCCTTTGCCTGATACTCGTGCAGTTTCATCGCGTGGGAGAACTGCGGAGCGACGGGCGCATAAATCCCGGCCAAAGCAGTCCGACGGTGTCGGCTGCCGGGACCGACGTTTCCTTGTGTACCCCGACGGACCCACCCACGATGGCTGATACGCTCGCGGCACCGCCGGAAGTGTACGCGCTGGCGCTCGTGCCGGCGCTGCTGTGGGGGTTCTCGCCGGTGCTCTCGAAGCGCGGGATGGCCGCCGGCGGCACCTCGCTGCAGGCGTCGCTCGCGGTCGTGCTCGTCGACAGCACGCTCTACCTCGCCGGGCTGGCGATCCTCCGGGGCGGCGACGCCTTCGCGGGGTTGGACACGACGACGCTCGGCGTGTTCCTGCTCGCCGGCGTCGTCGGCACCGCGCTCGGTCGGCTGGCGACGTTCGCCGGCGTCGACCGGGTGGGGGCGAGCGTCAACAGCGCCGGCGTCTCCGCGCGGCCGCTGTTCGCGACGATGCTCGCGGTGGCGTTCCTCGGTGAACCGGCGTCGCTCTCGACGGCCGTGGGCGTCGTCGTCCTCGTCGTCGGCCTCGCCGTCCTCGCGCTGGCGAAGGGCGGCGACGCCGAGGGCTGGGAGTCCTACGAACTGCTGTTCCCCGTCGCCGCGGCGGTCTGTTTCGCGTTCGGGAACGTGCTCCGACGCTACGGGCTGACCAGTTCGAGCGTCACCTCGCTGGAAGCGGTGGCGCTGAACGAGTTGGCCGCTTTGGCGGTGTTGGCGGGCTACGCCGTCGCCCGGGGGCGTCTGGGCGACCTCAAGACGGCGCCACGGGAGACGTGGGGCTACTTCGCCGCCAGCGGCACCGTCACCGCCGTCGCGCTGCTCTCGCTGTTCGCGGCGTTGGGCCACCCCGAGGGAACCGTCGCCGTCGTCGACCCGCTGGCGGCGACGGCGCCGCTGTTCACCACCGTCTTCGCGTACTTCCTGCTCGGCGATCTGGAGCGGGTGACCCGCGGCGTCGTCGTCGGGGCGGCGCTGATCGTCCTCGGCGTCGCGCTCGTCACGGCCGGACCGGCGCTGCTCGCGTCGGTCGGGCTCTGAGGGGTCCTGCCGGCGCTGCGCGGTGCCACGACCACGAATTAATGTCGCCCCGGCACGTAGCCAGGCCATGACCAAGTACTCGACCGGAAGCGGCGGCGGCGGCGACGACGGCGACGCCTGTGAACTGTGTGGCACCGAGTCGGCGTCGCTGCGGAAGGCGAACGTCGCCGGCGCCGAACTGCTGGTCTGTGGCGACTGTGCGCCGATGGGCGCCAACCGCAACAAGGACCGCAAGAAGCGCGAACAACAGGGCGGCTCCCGCGGGGCGCCCGAGAACCGCAAGAAGCGCGCCGCACAGAACACCGCGAAGCTGATGGACTCCTCCTCCAGCCCCGACACCGACTGGGTCGAGGGCGCGAAGTACGAGGAGGACAGCCTCCCCTACCTCGTCTCGGGCTACGGCGACCGGGTGGTGGCGGCCCGGCAGGACGCCGGCCTCACGAGCGAGGAACTGGCAGCGGAGATCGACGTTGACGAGGACGACCTGCTCGCCGTCGAGGAGGGACGAGCGACCCGCGCCGACGTCGGCGGCAGCGTGATCGCCAAACTCGAGGACCGGTTCGGGATCCAACTGGCGGAGTGAGCGTCGATGCGCGGCACCGGTCAGCCGCGCAGTGAGAGACCGTCCCTTCGCGGCACCGGTCAGCCGCGCAGTGAGAGACCGTCCCTTCGCGGCACCGGTCAGCCGCGCAGTGAGAGACCGTCCCTTCGCGGCGCCCGGCGAGAACCCCCGGAGCCCGCGGCTTTTTGCGCTCGCCGCCACTCCCGACAGCCATGCAGACGCTCGCGCCCGACAACCCCGAGACCCTGAGTTTCGACGCCGACGCGGTAGCCGTCGACGGCCGGGAGGTCGTCCTCGAAGAGACCTACTTCTACCCCGAGGGCGGCGGCCAGCCGGCCGACCGCGGCGTCATCGACGACATCGCGGTCGCTGACGTACAGAAGTCCCCGCGCGGCGTGGTCCACACGCTCGCCACGGAGCCGGACTTCGGCGACGGCGACACCGTTCACTGCGTCGTCGACGCCGCGTTCCGCACCTACTGCGAACGCGCCCACACCGCCAGCCACGTCCTGTTCGGCGCCGCGCGGCGCGTCCTCGACGACGTTGGCTACGCCGGCTTCGACATCGGGGAGGAGACCGTCCGGGTCGACTTCACCGCCGAGACAGAGATCACCGACGAGCGGATGGTCGAGATGGAGCGACTGGCCAACCGCGCGGTCTGGGACTCCCTGCCCGTCTCGTGGGAGTATCAGGACCCCGGGGTCGCCCAGGAGCGCGAGGAAGTCGCGTTCAACACCAAGACCGAGGAGGGCGCGATGGCCGAGGAGGATTCGGTCCGGATCGTCACCGTCGAGGGATGGGACGTGGCGGCCTGCGGCGGGACCCACGTCCGGAACACCGAGGAGATCGGGCCGGTCCACGTGATGGAGCGCTCGAACCCCGGCGAGGGGGCGACGCGTGTCGAGTTCGCGGTCGGCCCGACGGCCATCGACGCCACCGCGGAACTCCACGAGGCAGCCCGCGCCGCGGCCCGCGACCTCGACGTGGCCGTCCCCGACATCCCCGACGCGGTGGACCGACTGACCGCAGAGCGCGACGACCTGCGCGACGAGGTCGCCGACCTGAAGTCCGAACTGCTGGGCCACCGACTCGCCGACCTCGACGCCGTCGAGCGCGACGGCGGCCGCTGGCTGGTCGGGACCGTCGAGGGCGCGACGCCGAACGACCTGCAGGGCGAACTCTCGGACCTGATCGACGACGAGGTCGACGGCGTCGCCGTCGCCGGCACCTCCGGGGCGACGTTCGTCGTCGTGGCGACCGACGGCGCCGCCGACGCGAACGCGCTCGTACAGGACGTGACCGAGGAGTTCGGCGGCGGGGGCGGTGGCGGCCCGACGTTCGCACAGGGTGGCGGCATCCCAGTATCACCCTCCGAACTGGTCGGCTATCTCGAAGAGTAACGGCTCAGAGCTGATCTTCTCGCAGCACCGAGAGCACCAGGCCGAACGCGCCGATGCCGGCGAGGACGAGCATGATGCGGAGCGACCCCTGAATCGGCGGTAGCACGCCCAGTAGCCCCTCGCGGTTGCCGAGGTCGGGAACGATCGGTCCGGAGAGCGGGAGGTCCGGGATCGGTAGCCCCGCGAACGGCGAACTGGAGGCGTTCACCGGCGTCGCCGTCACCACCGGTTCGGGAGTTTCGACTCGGTCGGGAGCCTCGGTCGCCGCGGAGCCGGCGGTCCCGTTGGACGCGGACTCGGTCCCGATGGGCGTCGTCGGTTCCGTCGTCGGGTCGTCGCCGTCGGCTCCGTCGCCGCTCGCGGTCACCGACTCCTGCTCGCTCAGTTCGCCGCCGGCACGGGCACGGACGGTGTGCTCGCCGCCAGTCTCGACCGGGACCGAGGCGGTTCCGCCGGCGCCGGTCTCGGCGACGGCGTCGCCGTCGAGGAGGATCGTCGCACCGGCGACCGGATCGCCGTACGCGTCGGTTACCGTCGCCTCGACGCTGCCGCCGGCGGCGACCGAGTCGGCACCGAGCGAGAGCGATATCTCGGTCTCGCGGGCGATCCCGAGGTCGACCGACCGGGCCGACTCCCCGACCGCGACCGAGAGCGACTCGCGCTCGTAGCCGTCCTTCGTGACGACGAGGCCGACCTCGGCGTTGACCGGGACGCGAACGGTCTGAGTGCCGTCGGTGCCGGTCCGAACCGTTCCGGCGGCGTCGACATCGACGGTCGCGTCAGCGAGCGCGTCGCCGGTTCGCGCGTCGGTCACGCTCACGGAGAGGGCGACGCTACCGGGTTCGACTGCGGCCGAGCGACTCGTCTCACCTTCGACGGAGACTGAGAGCGAGCGCTCGTAGTAGCCCGACTCCCTGATCTCGACGCGATAGCTGCCCTCGGCGATCGGGCCGGTATCGAGTCGGCCGTCGTCGCCGGTTTCGCCGCCGAGCACGCGCTCGCCGTCGCGGTAGAGGGTGACGGCGGCACCGGCAACGGGGTCGTCGCCGTCGGTCACGGTCAGTGAGAGCGACCCGTCGGCCTGCTGGAGGGCGGGGGCATCGATGGCGGCCGAGGCGTCGACGGCAGGTGAGGCGGCGTCGGCGCTCCCGAGGCCGGCCGCGGCGGCCGGCCCGGTGGCCGAGAGCACGAGGAAGAGACAGGCGAGCGCCGACGCTACCCGAAACATGCCCGAAGCGACGAAGGACACCGACGTAAAACTGTGCGGGGGTGCGTGACGGGCCCGGGCGCCGGAGTCGGACCGCTTTTGCGCCGTGCGGCCCATCCGCGGGTATGCACACCCAAAGCGAGTCGGCGCTGACCGACGAGCAGCGCGCCATCCGGGACGCCGTCGAGGAGTTCGCCCTCGAGGAACTCCGCCCGGAAGCGCAGGAACTCGACGCCGAGGAGACGTTCCCGGAGGACGCGTGGGACGACCTCGCGGAACTGGACCTCACCAGGCTCACCGTCCCCGCGGAGTACGGCGGCTTCGACGCCGACAACGCCACCTACGCGGCCGTGAACGAGGCGCTCGCCTACGGCCACCTCGCGGTGGCGACGGCGCTCTCGGTCCACTGTCTGGCGACCTCCTGTATCGCGGAGTTCGGCAGCGACGACGTGAAAGACGAGTGGCTGTCGGAGATGGTCGACGGCCGCCCCGTCGGCGCGTTCTGTCTCTCCGAACCCGGCGCCGGCTCGAACCCCGCCCAGATGACGACGACCGCGGAGAAGACCGAGGACGGCTACCGCATCTCCGGGGAGAAACAGTGGATCACCAACGGCCAGCGCGCCGGCGTCTACATCGTCTTCGCCAAGACCGACCCCGATGACCGGGGCTCGATCACCCAGTTCCTCGTGCCCGCCGACTACGACGGCGTGAAGGTCGGGAAGAAGGAGCACAAACTCGGCCTCAGAGCGAGCGACACGACCGGGATGACGTTCGACGGCGTCGAGATCCCCGAGAAGTACCGCCTCACCCCCGAAGGCGACGGCCTCTCGGCGGCGTTCAAGATCCTCACCGGCGGTCGACTGGCTATCGCCTCGCAGGCCGTCGGCGTCGCACAGGCCGCACTCGACGAGGCCATCGCCTACGCCGGCGAACGCGAGCAGTTCGGCAACCCGATCGGCGACATCGGCGCCATCCGGCAGAAGATGGCCGACATGGCGACGCAGGTCGAGGCATCGCGGCTGCTCTGCCGGGAGACCGCCCGACAGGCCGACGCCGGCGAGGACTCCCGCGTCATCGCGTCGATGGCGAAGTACTTCGCCAGCGAGGCCGCCGTCGACGTGACCAACGAGGCGGTCCAGATCCACGGCGGCTACGGCTACATGTCCGAGTTCGACGTGGAGCGGTTCTACCGCGACGCGAAGATCACGACGATCTACGAGGGGACCAGCGAGATCCAGAAGACGATCATCGCGCGGGACCTGTTGGACTGAGACGCCGGTACCCCTTTTCGACGCTACGCCCTGTGCCCGGCCGCAACCGTAACGGTGCCGAACACGTACGTCTCGCTCCCGACACGGTCCATCGACGCGTCCAACCCCGCCCGGGCGGCCGCCGTCCGACGGTCCAACTGCGCGAGGGCGTCGACGCCGTCGGCGTCGAACAGTTCGGTGCTCAGCCGCGTGAACGCCCACAACGCCGCGTTCGCCGGGCGGCTCCCCCGCGGCGCGAAGCTGGCGAGGACGACGCGATCCGCCAGCCCGCACCAGCCCCGAACCACCGCCGCCGGATCGGGAAAGAGCGACGTGACGAACGTCGACAGCACCGCGTCGGCGCCACCGATCGGCGGCGTCGCCGCGTCGCCCTGCACGAGCGAGACGTTCTCCCAGCCCCGGCGGGCGACGAGCGCCCGTGCGCGGTCGAGCATCCGCCGCGTCACGTCGACACCGACAACGTGGCCCGAGGGCCCCACGGCGTCACGGAGCGCCGGGAGGTTCGGTCCCGGGCCGCAGCCGAACTCCACCACCGTGTCGCCAACATCGAGGTCGAGCGCGTCGATACAGGCCGCCCGGACGCCGCCGACACTCGTTGTCGCCCGCGCGAACCAGTCGTAGAACCGCGCCCAGCGCCCGTAGTCCGCCCGGATCCGGTCGACGTGGTCGGCGTCGGTCATCGTCAGTCCCGAACCGCCTCCGGCGGCGTCTTCGGCCACCAGCGGTCGGGACTCTCCCGTGCGACCGTGGAGTAACACTGCGCCGAGTTCGCACAGCCCCGCGGCCGCTGGTAGTCGATGCCGCGCTCGTCGAGGTAGCTGACGTAGCCGTCGTCGACGCGGTCCAGTTTCTCGTGACAGAGCCAGCGCTTCCCGTACCGATCGGCGCCGAGGTCCCGGTACGGACAGGTGAACGTCGTGCGCTCGCCGCCGTCGGTTCCGGTGTCGTCGATGCGGACGCCGACGAGGCGGTAGGCCAGCCTGAGCCGTTTGACAACCGACTCCGGGGAGTCGGCGCCGAGGAACAGCCCGTGGGCGATGACGTAGCCGAAGTCGTGGAGGGCGCGCTCGAACGGTGAGAGGCGTTCGGGGTCGTCGGCGAGCAGCCCACGGAGTTCGTGGTACCACACCGATAGCTCGCCCACCTCGGGCAGTTCCTCGGCGGCCGCGATGAGGTCGGCCCGGCGGTCCGGGAGCGGCGCGGCGCCGTCGGTCAGCCGGAAGTCGGGGACGGCCTCGACGTGGCCGAGCACCGTCTCGCGGAGCACCTCGCCCTCGGCGTAGGCGTCGGCGAGCCGCCGGAGTTCGTCGTACCAGTCGCCGGCGATGCGGCCGTACGCGCCGTCGAGTCGGCCGTCCGCAGCCACGAACCGCTCGTCGGCGCGCGGCTCGGGGAAACGGTCGATCAGGCGGTGTAGCTGCTGGGGGTCGGGACCCGCCATGGCCGGTGGTGGGTGTCAGAGCACTTGAAGGTGCGTGCGGAACCGGCCCGACCGTTTTTTCCGCCCGAACCGCCTTTTGGGCGTCATGAACCCCGTCGTCTACGACCTCGACGGTACGCTGGTCTCGCTGCCCGTCGACTGGGCGGCCGCCCGCGACGACCTCGCTGCCGACCTCCGGGATCGGGGCCTCGATCCGGGTGGTCGGGACCTCTGGGACCTGCTCGAACTGACGGAGGCGACCGACACCCGGGACCGCTTCGAAGCCGTCGTCGGCGAACACGAGCGCGCCGCGGCGAACGAGGCCCCCGCACTCCCGCTGGCGGCCGAACTCGGCGAGCAGTCCGGGCGGGTCGGCGTCTGCTCGCTCAACAGTGAGGCCGCCTGCCGGATCGCCCTCGACCGGCACGGCCTCGCCGTCGACGCCGTGGTCGGCCGGGACTCGCTCGGGAGCTACAAACCCGATCCGGAAGCGTTGCTGGCGACGCTCGACTCGATGGGCGCGGACCCGGGCAACGCCGTGTTCGTCGGCGACAGCGAACGCGACCGGGTGACCGCAGAACGGGCGGGGGTTGCCTTCCGCTGGGTCGAGGAGTAGCTACCCGGCGGGCTCGTCGTCGCGTCCCGACTCGGTGTCGTCGCTGCGCTGCTCCTGCCGGCGCGCGTAGAGGAACACACAGAGCCCAGTGAGCACCCAGACGGGCGCGCCCACGCGAACCGCAAAGGAGACCCGCGAGCCCCAATCGGGGAGCGCGACCTGCGTCGAAAGCAGCGTAACGACGGGCGCGCCGACGAGGATGGTGAGCACGAACGTCACCTGCATCACCCAGCCGAAGTCGACGCCGTCGGGGTCCGTGGTGGCGACGCGTTCGGGCATCAGAGACGGTCGAGGAACGACTCGATGGCGCTGTTGAACGCCGCCGGCTGTTCGAGCATCGACAGGTGGGCGGCGTCGTCGATGATCGCCACCTCACAGTAGGGGATCTCCTCGCCGAGCGCCTCGTGGTAGTGAGGCGGCGTCAGCTGGTCGTACTCCCCGACGGCCGCCAGCGTGGGCACGTCGATCTCGCCGAGCCGCTCGTGGACGTCGAAGGCGTGGCAGGTCCGGAAGTCACGGCTCGTGACCGCCTGCCCGGTCTCGCGCATCGCCGCCTCGCTCACTTCGACCAGGTCGTCGGTCGGG
Organism: Halolamina litorea; assembly: GCF_026616205.1. Taxonomy (NCBI): domain Archaea; kingdom Methanobacteriati; phylum Methanobacteriota; class Halobacteria; order Halobacteriales; family Haloferacaceae; genus Halolamina; species Halolamina litorea. Next base: position 282,039 of record NZ_JANHGR010000001.1, on the reverse strand, counting down.
TCGTGGAACAGCCGGTCGGGGCCGTGGAGGAACTCGACCGCCCGGTCGAAGTCGTTCTCCAGCCAGACGAGGAGGTCGTCGAGCACGGGCAGGCGGGCGCCCGCCCCCGCGAGGATCAGCCCGTCGAGGTCGAGGTCCCGCTCCAGGGCGACGATCATCGCCACCGCGGCGCCCAGTGAGTTGCCACAGAGCACTCGGTCGCCGGTGGCCTCGGCGACGGCGACCACGTCGTCGGCGTAGCCCGAGAGCGTCTCGTAGCCCGCGTCGGCGACCAGCGAACCGCTCGTGCCGTGGTCGCTCAGCGCCATCGCCGTCACCGGCGTCCGGTCGGCTACCCGCGACTGGGACTTCCAAACCCCCGCGTCGCCGCCGCTCCCGTGGATACACAGGATGCCCGGCCCGTCCTCGGTCCGTGCCGAGCGACGGTAGACCGTCCCCCGACCGTGGTGCGAAACCCGCTGCATACCCGCGTGTCTCCCGGCCCGAGCATAAAGGGGCGGGACCACGGCCCGAGCGGCTCGAAACCCGCCCACCTCGGCCCGAACCGCTACCACAGCCGTATCCTCACGGGTCGCTCTCCTCATGCGATTACCCGCCGTAAGGTTTAACTACTCTCCCCGGTTACTTGTGGTTAGCTAATGACCACTCACCAACGCAGAATGGGCGACGAGCAGTTCGGTCGCGTCTACGAGTACGACGACAGTCTCGTGGTCGCGCTCGACCTCGCCGACGCGGAGGGGGAGGTCGCCGTCGACACCGTCGGCGAGACCGCCATCGTCGTCGTCGAGAACGCTGACGGCACGTCCACCGAGACCGAGTTCGAACTCCCGGGCGAGGCCCGTGAGTGCAGCCTGACCAACGGCGTGCTCACCATCGAGGTGGAGGCATGAAACTCACCGTCAAGCCCCTCAAGCAGAAGGACGCCGGGCGCCGCCTCGCGGCGGTCGATCGCGTCGCCGCCGACGAGATGGATCTCTCCGGTGGCGACTTCATCCGTATCGAAGGGAAGCAGGGCGCCGCCATCGCTCGCGTCTGGCCCGGCTACCCCGAGGACGACGGCACGGGCGTCGTGCGCATCGACGGCCGACTCCGACAGGAGGCCAGCGTCGGCATCGACGACCGCGTCGAGGTCGAGGCTGCGGACGTGAACCCCGCCGACAGCGTCACCGTGGCGCTCCCCCAAAACATGGGGATCCGCGGCGACATCGGCAGCCTCCTGCGCAAGGAGCTGTCGGGCCAGCCCGTCACCGCCGGCCAGGACGTACAGCTCCCGCTCGGTTTCGGCCTGATGGGCGGACAGGGACAGGCGGTGCCCCTGAAGATCGCCGAGACCGACCCCAGCGGGACGGTCGTCATCACCGACTCGACCGACGTGGAGATCAGCCAGCAGCCCGCCGAACAGATCCGCGGCGACCGCAGCGCGGCGGCGGGCGCCGGCGGCTCCGGCGGCGAGGGCCCCGACGTGACCTACGAGGACATCGGTGGCCTCGACGACGAACTCGAACAGGTCCGGGAGATGATCGAACTGCCGATGCGCCACCCCGAACTGTTCGGTCGCCTCGGGATCGAGCCCCCGAAGGGCGTGCTGCTGCACGGCCCACCCGGGACGGGGAAGACCCTGATCGCGAAGGCCGTCGCCAACGAGATCGACGCCTCGTTCCACACCATCTCGGGCCCCGAGATCATGTCGAAGTACTACGGGGAGTCCGAGGAGCAACTCCGTGAAGTGTTCGAGGAGGCCCAGGAGGCCAGCCCGGCGATCATCTTCATGGACGAACTCGACTCGATCGCGCCCACGCGCGACGAGGCCGGCGGCGACGTGGAACGCCGCGTCGTGGCCCAACTGCTCAGCCTGATGGACGGGCTGGAGGAGCGCGGCGAGATCGTCGTCATCGGCGCCACCAACCGCGTCGACGCCATCGACACCGCGCTCCGCCGCGGCGGCCGCTTCGACCGCGAGATCGAAGTGGGCGTGCCGGACACCAACGGCCGCGAGGAGATCCTGCAGGTCCACACGCGCAACATGCCCCTCGCCGAGGGCGTGGACATCGAGGAACTCGCCGAGAACACCCACGGCTTCGTCGGCGCCGACCTCGAGTCGCTGGCAAAGGAGTCCGCGATGATCGCGCTGCGGCGCTTCCGCCCCGAACTCGATCTGGAGGAAGACGAGATCGACGCCGAGACGCTCGAACGCCTCGACGTGACCGAGGACGACTTCCGCAAGGCGTTGCGCGGGATCGAACCCAGCGCCCTGCGCGAGGTGTTCGTCGAGGTCCCCGACGTGACGTGGGCGGACGTCGGTGGCCTCGAGGACACCAAGGAGCGCCTGCGCGAGACGATCCAGTGGCCCCTCGACTACCCCGAGGTGTTCGAGCAGATGGACGTCGAGAGCGCCAAGGGGGTGCTGCTCTACGGGCCGCCCGGGACAGGGAAGACCCTGCTCGCGAAGGCCGTCGCCAACGAGGCAGAAAGCAACTTCATCTCGGTGAAGGGGCCCGAACTGCTGGACAAGTACGTGGGCGAGTCCGAGAAGGGCGTCCGCGAGATCTTCAGCAAGGCCCGGGAGAACGCCCCGACGGTGGTGTTCTTCGACGAGATCGACGCCATCGCGACCGAACGCGGGCGCAACTCGGGTGACTCCGGCGTCTCCGAGCGCGTCGTCTCCCAGCTGCTGACGGAGCTCGACGGCCTCGAAGAGCTGGAGGACGTGGTCGTCGTCGCCACCACGAACCGCCCGGACCTGATCGACAGCGCGCTGATCCGCCCCGGCCGGCTGGACCGCCACGTCCACGTGCCCGTGCCCGACGAGGAGGCGCGCCGCGCGATCCTCGCGGTCCACACGAAGCACAAGCCGCTGGCCGACGACGTGGACCTCGACGCCCTCGCGGCCCGCACCGACGGCTACGTCGGCGCCGACCTCGAGGCGCTGGCCCGCGAGGCGTCGATGAACGCCACCCGGGAGTTCATCAACAGCGTCTCGCCCGAGGAGACGACCGAGAGCGTGGGCAACGTCCGCGTGACGATGGCCCACTTCGAGGACGCCCTCAAGGAAGTGGTGCCCTCGGTCACCGAACAGACCCGCGAGCAGTACGCGGAGATCGAGCAGCGCTTCAAGCGCAGCGAGGTCGAGAAGGACCAGGAGCCCGCGGCGCCGACGTTCCAGTAACGTCGCGGCCACGAGCGGGTACGGTTTTTGCGGTTTTTCGGCACCGAGGAGCTACGCGTCGGGCAGGTCGTACTCGACGCCGGTCAGGTCTTCCGAGACCGCCCAGAGTCGGTCGGCCACGTCGTGGTCGTAGGACTCCGCGTTCGACTCCTGTTCCTCCGGTGCCCCGCGCATGTTCATGAAGCCACCCGGCCCGATGTACTCACCACCCTCGATCCCGTCGGCGGTGGCGGCGTAGAGCATCGGCAGCGCGCCCTGCGCGGCGGACTGGCCCAGCACGGCGTTGGCGACCTTCATCCCGTAGAGCCGCAGCGTCGAGCCGGCCATCTCTGGGCCGCGGCGCTGGAGGTTCGTCGCCGCGTAGCCGGGGTGACAGCCCAGGCTCGTCACGTCGGCGCCGTCCTCGTCGAGGCGCCGATCCAGTTCGTAGGCAAAGAGGAGGTTCGCCAGCTTACTCTGGCCGTAGGCCGCCCACTTGTCGTAGGACTTCTCGGACTGGAGGTCGTCGAAGTCGATGGTGCCGTTCTCGTGGAGGCTACTGCTCTGGGTGACGACCCGGCTCCTGTCGGTCGCTTCGAGGTGCTCGAGCAGGTGTCCCGTGAGCGCGAAGTGGCCGAGGTGGTTCACGCCGAACTGGAGTTCGAAGCCGTCCGCGGTCTCGCGCCGGGGCGGCGCCATCACGCCGGCGTTGTTACAGAGGACGTGCAGGTCGTCGAACTGCTCGCCGAAGTCGTCGGCGAAGCGCTCGACCGACTCGAGGTCGCCGAGGTCGAGCTCCATCACGGTCAGCGAGCCGCCGCCGGAGACGGCCTCGCTGATCTCCTCGGCGGCCTCGCGGCCCCGGTCGAGGCTCCGGCAGGCCATCACCACGTCGGCACCCTTCCCGACGAACGCCTTGGTTCCCTCGTAGCCGAGGCCGCTGTTCGCGCCCGTGATGACGACGGTCCGCCCCGACTGATCGGGCATCGACGATGTGTCCCAGCTCATGGTTGAACGTTTAGTCAACAGCGTTCTAACCTTTTCGGCCTCGTCAGATCGATCCCCCGGACGCGAGGGCGTTCTCAGTCCCGATAGCGGCGCCGCACGAACTATCTACCCCCGGACTGAACAGCCGTTCATGAGCGTGATCAGGACCGAGGGGCTGCGGAAGGCCTACGGCGAGGTGGCCGCACTCGACGGCCTCTCGCTGTCGGTCGAGGCGGGGGAGCTGTACGGGCTGCTCGGCCCCAACGGCGCCGGGAAGACGACGACGATGAGCGTACTGACCGGGCAGACCCTCGCTGATTCGGGCGAGGCGGAGGTGCTCGGCGTCGACCCCGAGACGGACCCGATCGGCGTCCGCGAGCGCGTCGGGATCCTGCCCGAGAAGGAGTCCCCGCCGAGCTTCTCGACGCCGCGGGAGTACTTCCAGTTCGTCGGCGCCGTTCGGGGGCTCCCCGACGACGTGGTGGACGAGCGCACCCAAACCTGGGCTGACCGCCTGAGCTTCGCCGAGAAGCTCGACACCCTCTCGACGGACCTCTCGCGGGGCCAACAGCAGAAGACGATGATCGCCGGCGCGTTCCTCCACGAGCCGGAGGTCGTGTTCATCGACGAGCCGCTGGCGAACCTCGACCCGATCGTGCAGGAGCGCGTCAAGCGCTTCCTGACGAACTACCGCGAGGCGGGCAACACCGTCGTCGTCTCGACGCACAACGTCGACGTGGCCGCGGAACTCTGCTCGCGGGTCGGCATCGTCAACGCCGGGGAACTGGTCGCCGAGGAGACGCCGGCGGAACTGGACGAGGGCGAGACGCTGCTCGACACGTTCATCGAGCACGTCGACGCCGACGAGGAGTGGAGCGGCGATGAGTGAGGCGACCGAGTCGGCCGGGACCGCGGCGGCCGCCGGAACCGCCGAATCGGCGGTGAGCGGTGCCGATGGCCCCGGCAGCGAGTCGACGCCGAGCCGTTGGGGCCGCGACAAGATCGTCTTCCGCGAGATGTTCCGCGAGGAGTGGCGCCTCCACAGCGAACTGCTCGGCGGCGGCCGCTTCGGCGCGTTCCCGCTGCTCGTGGTCGGACTCGTCGCCGGCGCCGTCTGGCTGCTCGACTACACCGGCACCGCCCCCGGCGCCGTCGTCGCCGGGATGCACGCGCTGGCGTTCGTCTTCGGCCTCCACACCGGCTCGATCGGCTTCATCGGCCGCGACGCGGTGGGGAACGTGCTCGGCGAGATGACGCTGCTGGTGTTCTCCGGGCGCACGCTCCCGCTCTCGCAGGGGCGCCTGCTGGGCATCTTCATCGTCAAGGACGTGTGCTACTACGCCGTGCTGTTCCTGCTCCCGATGGCCGTCGGCGTCGCCCCCGCGGCCCTCGCCGGCGCCGGGATCGGGCTGGCGACGATCCCGCTGCTCTGGGTCACGCTCGTCACGACGTTCGTGCTCGGGATCGGCCTCACCATCGCCGGCGTGGGCCTCTCTGCCACGGGGCTACCCGGCCGAGCGCTCCTGCTCGGCCTCGCCGCCGGCGCCGCCGCGGCGTGGTACAGCGGCGTCCCGGTCGTCTCCTACACGCCCTACGGGCTCTACCTCGACCCGGGGCTCGTGAGCGCCGGCGCCTCCGCCGCGCTGATCCTCGCGGCCTACGGCGTCGGCGCGGCGACGTTCGACCCGCAGGCAAAGCCCGCCGACCGCTCGGTCGGGCCGGACTTCCGGCGCTGGCTCGGCCGCGTCGACGACCCCGTGGCCGCGAAGACGCTGCTCGACGTGGCCCGGAGCTCCGGCGGCTTCGGGAAGGTGCTGTTCTCCGCCGCGGTGCTGCTTGGCGTGACGGCCGGGCTCGTCGACCTCGCGGCGGACATCACCGGCGTCGCGCCCTCCGTGGGCATCTCCTTCGGCGCCGTGCTGGGGCTGACGGGGTTCACGACGTACAACTGGCTCACGACGAACGACGACGTGGAGAGCTACCTCGCCCACCCCATCGACGCCGAGACGGTGTTCCACGGGAAGCTCCGGGCGTTCCTGCTGCTCGGGCCCGCGGTCGGGCTGGCGTTCTACGCGGTGGGAGTCGGGTTGCGCGGCACCCCCCTTGCGGAGGCCGTCGTCGGTGCCGTCGTCCTCGTCGGCGTCGCCTGCTACGTGTTCGGGCTGACGATCTACCTCGCCGGGCTCTCGCCCAACGAGTTCCTGTTCGACACGGGGCTGTACGCAGCGTTCGGCGCCGCGATCGCGCTCCCGCTGATCCCGATCCTCGTGGTCGCGTTCGCGCTGGCGCCGGTGTCGGTGGAGCTGTTGGCGGCGCTGGGTCTGGGTGGAGTGGTACTCGGTGCGGCCGGGCTGGGGCTCTACCGCCGCTCGCTTCCGAAGTGGGGCGCGTACCACCGGGAGTAGGAGCGCCGGCGACGGCCGATTCACACCCTTTTTGCGAACACCGCCGATAGTCCCACGTAATGGACGACGACATCCGCGAGCGGGTCGAACGGGAGGCCGAGAAGCACGCCCTGTTCAACGCGCTCGAACACGGTAGCGACGCCGCGGTCGGCCCGATCATGGGGCCGCTGATGGGCGAGAACCCCGACTTCCGCCAGTACGGCGACGAGATCGCGGGCGTCGTCGCTCCGGTCGTCTCGCGGGTCAACGGCCTCGACGCCGACGAGCAGGCGGCACGCCTGCAGGAACTCGACGAGGAACTGTACGAGGAGTTGATGGCCGAGGAGGAGGAGGACGACCAGATCCTCCCGGACCTCCCGAACGCCGAGGAGTACGACGAGATCCGGATGCGCGCGGCGCCGAACCCCAACGGCCCGTGGCACCTCGGCCACGCCCGCATGCCGTCGGTGATGGGCACCTACACCGAGGAGATCTACGACGGCCACTTCATCGTCCGGTTCGACGACACCGACCCCGAGACGAAACGGCCGGACCTCGACGCCTACGACGCCATCCTCGACGACATCGACTACCTCGGGTTCACCCCCGACGAGGTGCTGAAAGCCTCCGACCGCGTCGAGACCTACTACGAGCACGCCCGGAACCTCATCGACGAGGGCGGCGCCTACACCTGCTCCTGCTCGGGCGAGACGTTCTCGAACCTCAAGAACGACGCCGAGGCCTGCCCGCACCGCGACAAGGACGTCGAGACGGTCCACGAGGAGTTCGAGGACATGGTCGCCGGTGAGTACAGTTCCGGCGAGATGGTGCTCCGGGTCAAGACCGACATCGAGCACAAGAACCCTGCGCTGCGTGACTGGGTCGCGTTCCGGATGGTCGACACCCCACACCCCCGCGAGGTCGCCGCGGACTACCGCTGCTGGCCGATGCTCGACTTCCAGAGCGGGATCGACGACCACCTCACGGGCGTCACCCACATCATCCGCGGGATCGACCTGCAGGACTCCGCGAAGCGCCAGCGCTTCGTCTACGACTACTTCGGCTGGGACTACCCCGAGGTGCTCCACTGGGGCCACGTCCAGATCGACGCCTACGACGTGAAGATGAGCACGTCGACGATCATCGAGAAGATCGAGAACGGCACCCTCGACGGCTGGGACGACCCGCGCGCGCCGACGATCGCCTCGGTCCGCCGGCGCGGGATTCGCGGGCAGGCCCTCGTCGACGCGATGCTCGAACTCGGCCTGTCCACGTCGGACGTGGACCTCGCGATGTCGACGGTGTACTCGAACAACCGTGAACTCATCGACGACGACGCCGACCGTCGGTTCTTCGTCCGTGACGGCGTCGAGGTCCCGATCTCGGGCGGCCCCGAAGTCGCCAACCCGCCGCTGCACCCCGACCACGAGGACCGCGGCGACCGGGACATCCCCGTCGGCGACGCCGTGCTCGTCGAGGAGCAGGACCTGCCGGAAGCGGGCGGAAAGGTCTGGCTCAAAGGGTTCGGCCCGGTCGAGCACGTGGACGGCGGGTTCGTCCACACCGACGACGACCTCGAGGTCGTCAAGAGCGGCGACGTGGACGTGATCCACTGGGTTCCCGCCGCCGAGAGCGTCCCGCTGCGCCTGCGGACGATGACGGGCGACGAAGTCGGCCGGGCCGAACCGGGCTACGCCGACTACGACGCCGACGAGATGCTGCAGTTCGAGCGCGTCGGCTTCGTGCGGGTGGACGAGCAGAACGAGGACAGCGAGTCGGTCGCGTACTTCGCACACCCGTAGGGTCGCTCCGGCGACGGCTCTATCCGTCGCCCACCCGACGGGTCGGTAATGACCCGACGGGGCGACCTCGATCAGTTCTACAGTCTCCTCCAGACGCTCGACGAGCGCGTCGGCGGCGCAGAACGGCTCGGTGACTGCACCGGCTACATGGACTGGCCCGATCGGGGCGTGTACATCTTCCTCGCCCCGGGTGAGACACGGGAGTCTACCCCGTTCCCACGCGTGACGCGGATCGGTACTCACGCGGTGTCGGCGGGGAGCAGCACGTCGATGTGGGACCGACTGCGCACCCATCGTGGCGCGAACGGCGGGACCTACGAGGGCGGCGGGAACCACCGCGGTTCGGTGTTTCGCAAGCGGGTGGGCGAAGCGATCCTCGAACGCGACGCCCTCCACGGGGAGTACCCGCAGTGGGGCAACGGCTCCACCGCGAACCGGGAGCAACGCCTCTCGGAGTTGGCACTGGAGCGCCGGGTGAGTGAGTACCTCCGCGACCTCCGCTTCCTGTGGATCGCCGTCGACGACGAACCGGGGCCCGAGAGCGACCGCGCCTACCTAGAGCGGAACGCGATCGCCCTGCTCAGCAACCGCGGTGGCGAGGCGATCGACCCCCGCAAGGAGGCGTGGCTCGGCCACCACAGCCGGAGCGCCGCGATACGGGAATCGGGGCTCTGGAACGTCGACCACGTCGACGAAACTCACGACCCAGCGTTCCTCTCCACGCTGGAGTCGTACGTCGAAGGGACGGACCCAGCTTAGTCAGGCCGGCCGCACCGCGCCGCGACCACGTCCTCGACCAACGCCGCCGTCCACGGTGGCGTGGTCCCGTCGTCGAGCACCGGGTCGGCGCTTCGCCACTCGACCCCGGCGACGGACTCGGGAGGGCTCACAATCTGTACTTACTCGGCCGGAACAAAGCTCTCGGGGCGTCAATGTGTTTTTCGCTGTCGCCGCCCCTATGTCGGGCATGGTCTCTCGACGCTGGCTCTACGCCGGCGGCGCCGCCGGGGCGGCGGTGCTGGCGGTCGTCGTCGCGCTGCTGGGCGTCGCCGACGCGATAACGGTGCTCGCCGGCGCCACTGCCGCCGAGAACGTCCTGCTCGCGGCGTTCGGCGAGGTGATCGAGTGGTTCGCAGGGGTGTTCGTCCTCGCGGTGCTCGCCGTCGTCCTGTTCGCCGCGACGATGGTCTCGACGGTGCGACAGCTGTCAGTACCGCGGAACGCGCGACTGGCGGCCGTCGTCGCGAGGTTCGAGCGATGGGTTCCACCACTGGGGCGCATCGGCGCCGCCGAGCGACTCGCGCCGACGACGACCGACCGCCGTGCGGAACTGGCCGAGCGGTACGTCGACGGCGACGTGGACGAGGCGACGTTGGAACGCGAACTCGACGATCTCCTCGTCGAGGAGGTCGAGCGCGAACGGGAGCGCGAACTGAGCTGATACGCCGGCTCAGGGAGCAAGCCACCGCGGGTCCACAGGGCACACACGAGAGCAAGCAGGGGGAGACAGACTTATCGGCAGGTGCTAACACGGTAACGTATGTCACAGCCTGATCAGGGACAGAACATCCCACACTGGTACGCCGGCGATGCCGACGGCGACGTGCTCTCGCTCAGTTCCGGCGAGGGCGCACGGGTCACCGACGACGCCGGGCGGGAGTACCTCGACTTCATGGCACAGCTCTACTGCGTGAACGCCGGCCACTCCTGTGAGCCGATCGTCGACGCCATGACCCAGCAAGCTCGGGAGATCCCCTACGTTTCCTCCTCGAAGACCACCCCGGCCCGCGAGGAGTTGGCGGGGCGGCTTGCGGACCGTGCGCCGGGGGACCTGAACGACGTGTTCTTCTCCATCTCGGGCAGCGAGGCCAACGAGTCGGCCATCCAGATCGCCCGCGAGGTACAGGACGCGCCGAAGGTGCTGACGCGCTGGCGTTCCTATCACGGCTCGACCTACGCCGCCGGCGCGCTCTCGGGCGATCCCCAGACCCGCGCCGTCGTCGAGCGCCACGCCGCCACCACCGGCGTGGGGAAGTTCCTCCCGCCGATGGTCAACAACTCGCCGTTCGACGGCGACACGCCCGAGGAGATCGGCAAGCAGGCCGCCGACCACCTGGAGTTCGTCATCAAGAACGAGGGGCCGGACTCCGTCGCCGCGGTGCTCACCGAACCGGTCGCGGGCACCTCCGGCGCCTACCCGGCGCCGCCGGGCTACTTCGAGCGCGTTCGGGAGATCTGTGACGAGTACGACGTGCTCCTCATCTCGGACGAGGTGATCGCCGGGTTCGGCCGCTGTGGGGACTGGTTCGGCATCCAGACCGAAGGTGTGGAGCCGGACATGATCACCTTCGCCAAAGGGGTCACGAGCGCGTACGCGCCGCTCGCGGGCGTGCTCGCCAGCGAGGAGATCGCCGCTGAAGTCCGCGACGACGGCCACCCGCTCGGCCAGACGTTCGCCGGCCATCCCGTCGCCTGCGCCGCCGGGAACGCCGCGATGGACGCCTACGCCGACGGCCTGATCGAGAACGGCCGGGCGCTGGCGCCGTACCTCGAAGCGCGACTCCGCGAACTCGACGAGAAACACGACGAGGTCGCGCACGTCCACGGTCGGGGGCTGCTCTGGTCGGTGGAGTTCGCCGACCCGGGGACGGGTGAGCCCTACGTCGACCCGCGGGTCGAACCGGACGCCGACAACCCCGTCGAGACGGTTCGGGAGGTGGCGGGGGACCACGGCGTGCTGTTCGGGTCGGGTCGGCCCGACACGCAGGTGATCTGTTCGCCGCCGCTGTGTATCGACCGTGCGGACGTCGACGAAGCCGTCGACGCGTTGGACGCCGGGATCGAGGCGACGTTCTAGGTGAGTCGGCGGTCACCGAGGCTATTCGTGCGCCGCGTCCCACTGATCGGGCTTTTTCACGTTGCCACAGACGTTGCACTCGATCCGACCCATCGAGTCCATCGCGTTGTCGGTGGTCTCGCAGTTGCCACAGAAGTAGCCCCAGCGCTCGGCGCCGTCCTCGGAGACGTAGGCGACGAAGAAGTAGTCCTTCGACCCCTTCTCGCCGTCGCTGCGGTCGACGTGAATCGTCTCGCCCTCCGCGGTTCGGATGGCCTCCAGTTGCATGGTCGAGGCAAGGCGCGGCGGGGTGAAGAACGTACGCACCTAGCGCGTCGCGCGCTTCCACGCCGCCAGCCCGAGGCGCTCGCCGTTCAGCGCCTCGGCGTCGACCTCGGTCGCGGCCCACTGGAACAGTCCCACCACGTCCGCGGGGTCGCGGCCCTGCCCGCCCGTGAGGTCGCTCTCGACGACGCCGGGATCGACGACGCCGACAGCCGGTTCGACCTCGACGGCGAACTGTCGAGCGACGGCTTCGGCCGCGGCTTTCGAGACCGCGTAGCCGCCGTAGCCTGGTTTGGCGGTCTCGGTTATCGAACCCGAGGGAACGAGCACCCGCGCGTCGGCGGCACAGTGCGGGAGCGCCTCCTTGATCGCGAGGAAGACGCCGCGGGCGTTCGTCCGGTACTCGTCGTCGAAGGCCGCGTAGCCCTCCTCGGCGAGGCGCTGCTCGCCCGGCGAACCGTGGAACACCGCCGCACAGGGGATCACGAGGTCGATCTCGCCGCCGGCCTTGGCGGCGCGCTCCATCAGGAACTCCACGTCGAACTCGTCGCGGGCGTCGACCCGCATGGACTCGACGCCGTCGTGGTCGTCGAACCGGCCGTCGCTGTGGACGCCCGCGAGCACCGTCGCCCCCGCCTCGGCGAACGCTTCGACCAACGCGCCGCCGATGGCGCCGCCCGCGCCGGTGACGACGACTGTCGTGTCTTCCATACCGACCCGTCCGGGCGCCGACGACTTAGCCGTACGCCCCGCGGCCCGGTCCGCTTGGGCGGGGCCGGCGCGTCGGCCGTTTTAAGCCCCCCGCGCGCGTGGCTCGCGCATGGACGTTGCTCCGGACCTCGCTTCACTCGACGGTCACGACGTGGTCGTGATCGGCGGCGGCGTCGGCGGCCTCTCGACGGCCTGTTACCTCGCCGGCGCCGGCGCCGACGTGACCCTCCTCGAACGGAACGAGCAACTCGGCGGCCGCGCGAGCGTGATGGAACGCGACGGCTTCCGGTTCGACATGGGACCCTCGTGGTACCTGATGCCCGACGTGTTCGAGCGCTTCTTCGCTCACTTCGACCGGGACGTGAGCGACTACTACGAACTCTCGCGGCTTGACCCCCACTACCGAATCGAGTGGAAGGACGGCGACTCCCTCGAACTGGCCCCGGACATCGAGACCAACGCCGAGCGCTTCGAGGCGTACGAGGAGGGCGCCGGCGAGACGCTCAAGGAGTACCTCGCGGAGTCGGAGTACACCTACGACGTGGGGATGGAACACTTCGTCTACGAGGACCGCCCGAAGCTGCGGGACTACCTCGACCCCGACGTCGGCAGGCAGGCCCGCGGCCTCGCGCTTCTGGGGACGATGCAGGACCACGTCGAGGACTACTTCGATCACCCCAAACTCCAGCAGGTGATGCAGTACACCCTCGTCTTCCTCGGGGGGTCGCCTCACAACACCCCGGCGCTCTACAACCTCATGAGCCACGTCGACTTCGAACTCGGGGTCTTCTACCCCGACGGCGGCCTCGCGTCGGTCATCGACGGCCTCGTCGACCTCGGCGCCGAACTCGGCGTCGAGTACCGCGCCGGCGCCGACGTGACACAGATCCACGGCCAGCGCGGGAGCTTCAAGGTCGACTACGACGCCGCCGACCCCGCGGCGTTCGCCCCGAGCGACCGCCACGAGGAGTACCGCGTCGACTCGGCTGGCTACGAACTGGCGGACCTCGTCGTCAGCGACGCCGACTACGCCCACACCGAACAGGAACTCCTCCCCGAGAACAAACGGCAGTACAGCGAGGAATACTGGGACTCCCGCACCTACGCCCCGTCGGCGTTCCTGCTCTACATGGGCGTCGAGGGCGATATCCCCGACCTCGCCCACCACACGCTCGTGCTCCCCACCGAGTGGGACGAGCACTTCGGCCAGATCTTCGACGAACCGGCGTGGCCCGACGACCCGGCGTACTACCTCTGTGCGCCCTCGAAGACCGACGACTCCGTCGCCCCCGAGGGTCACTCGAACCTCTTTGCGCTGGTCCCCATCGCGCCCGGCCTCGACGACACCGAGGAGACCCGCGAGGCCTACCGCGAGACGGTGCTCGAAGACATCGCGGAGAACACCGGCACGGACCTGCGGGACCGTATCGTCGTCGAGGAGACGTTCTCTGTCTCGGAGTTCGGCGAGCGCTACAACACGATGCAGGGGTCGGCGCTCGGACTGGCCCACACCCTCAAGCAGACCGCGCTGCTGCGGCCCTCCCACGCCTCCGACGAGGTCGAGGGGCTCTACTTCACCGGCTCCTACACCACCCCGGGCATCGGCGTCCCGATGTGTCTGATCAGCGGCCAGCTGACGGCGGAAGCGATGGCCGACCGCGAAGCCTGATGCTTCGCTACCTGCTGACGCTCTCGCGCCCGCGCTTCTGGCTCTACACGGCCGGCCCCGTGCTCGTCGGCGTCGCCTACGCCGCCGGAGCCGTGAGCGACCTGCTCGCCCCGCTGCCGGCGCTGCTGTTCGTCTACTTCCTGCTGCCCGCCAACGTCTACCTCTACGGGATCAACGACCGCTTCGACCGCGAGATCGACGCCGAGAACCCGAAAAAGTCGGGGGAGGGGAGCCCGGAAGCGCGCTGGCGGAATTCGTCGATGGTCACGGCCGTCGTCGCCGCCGCGGGGCTGCTGGGGCTGGTGCTGTTCCCGCTCACGCCCCGCGTCGCGTGGCCGTACCTCGCGGGCTTTTTCGCCCTCGCCACGGCCTACAGCGCGCCGCCGCTGCGGTTCAAGGCCCGGCCGTTGCTGGACTCACTCTCGAACGGTCTCTACATGCTCCCGGGCGCGGCCGCCTACGCCGCGCTCGCCGGTACCCACCCACCCGCCGCGGCGCTCGTGGGCGGTTGGCTCTGGACGATGGGGATGCACACCTACTCCGCGGTCCCGGACATCGAACCCGACCGCGCCGCCGGCGTCGACACGACGGCGACGGCGCTCGGTGAGGCACGGACCTACCTCTACTGTGGGGCCTGCTGGGCGCTCGCTGCGGTGGCGTTCGGCCTGCTGGACGTTCGGCTGGGAGCGCTGCTCGGGGTCTACCCGGTCTTCCTGCTCGGCACCGTCGCCGCCGGCGTCGACGTCGACCGGGCGTACTGGTGGTTCCCGTTTGTCAACGGCGTCGTGGGGATGCTGATGACCTTCGGCGGCCTGCTGGGGCTCGTGGGGGTGCTCCCGTGAGCGTCCGCGAGTGGGTCCCCGACGACCCCACGGACCGCCGAGCGTGGGAGGGCACGCTGGATGCGCTGATTCAGGAGCACCGGTTCACCATCGCCGTCGTCTTCCCCGCAGTGGGGGCGCTCTCGCTGATCGCCAGCGCGGAGTGGGCGGCGCTGCCGGACGTGCTCGCGTTCAACCCCCTGTTCGTCCTCATGGGCGTGCTGGTGATGCGCTCGCCGCTGGTCGTGGGGATGCTGCCGGTCGTCGACCGCCGGGCCGCACTGGGTGTCGCCGCGTTGGCGGCGTACAGCTACGCCATCGAGACGGTCGGTATCACCACCGGTTGGCCCTACGGCTTCTTCGAGTACGGCGTCTCGCTCGGGCCGATGATCGGCGGCGTACCGCTTGCCCTGCCGGTCTTCTTCCTCCCGCTGGTGGCCAACGCCTACCTGCTCTGTCTCCTGCTGCTCGGCGATCTGGCGGATCGGGCGCTGCCGCGACTGCTCTCGGTCATCGCGCTGGTCCTGCTGATGGACGTGGTGCTCGACCCCGGCGCCGTCGCGCTCGGGTTCTGGGACTACGGCGGCGGCGCGTTCTACGGCGTCCCGTGGTCGAACTACCAGGGCTGGGTGCTCTCGGCGACGGTCGCGGTGGTGGTGCTGGACGCCACCTTCGACCGCGAGGCGCTCGCCGCCCGGATCGACACCTGCGCGTTCGCGCTGGACGACATGGTGAGCTTCGTGCTGCTCTGGGGCGGCATCAACGCCGTCTACGGCAACTGGCTCCCCGTCGTCGTCGCCGCGGGCATCGGCGCCGGCCTGCTGCGAACCGACCGCTTCGACGCCGGTATGGTGCCGTGGCTGGGTGACGGCGGGGAGAGCGACCGCGGCGTCGCCGCCGACCGTCGGTAGCTTGAACCGTCGGCCGGGCGAGCCCTCGACCTGACGCGATGGAGCACCCCCACCCCGAGGTCGAACACGGCGCCCGCTACGACAAGGAGGAGATCGAGGAACTGTTCGACACGGGCTTTGGCTACCACGTCCGGGGGATCACCGTCCGGAACGACGACGAGGGCGAGCGCTACGTGCTGCTGTTCTCCCGCGACGACGGCCCCTACGCCGATCAGGTCTCGGCCGGGCGCTTCACCTACGTCGGCGAGGGGCTGCCCGACAAGGGAGACCAGTCCCCCGACACGCTGGGCAACGCGGCGCTGATCGAGGCCGAATCCGACCCCGTACCGATCTACTTCTTCCACCAAGCCGGCGACGACCCCGGCTGGGAGTACCGCGGCCGCGTCGCCGTCGAGGGTCACGAGATGGTCGCCGGCCCCGACGGCGAGCGCGAGGTGCTGGAGTTCGAGATGCGACACCGGGACGGCCCCGAAGCGGATCCGACGGCCACGGCGGATGTCGATGGCGCGGCGGCGGGAGTCGGTGTCGACGCCCCCGAACCGCCCGCGGGCGGCTTCGCCCCCGAGGACACGACGGGCCGGAAAGTGACCGAGACCCGCGCCGGCGTCCGCGTGTCGGAGTCGTTCAAACAGTCGATATACGAGCGCTTCGACGGTCGCTGTGCGCTCACCGGGATCGACCACCCGAGCCTACTGACCGTCGCCCACGTGCTCCCGAGGACCGAGCGACCGGACATCGCCGAGGAGCCCGGGAACGCGCTGCTGTTGAACTGGACCCACCACGCCGCCTTCGACGCCGCGCTGTGGACGTTCGACGAAGCCGGGCGGCTCTGGGTGAACCCCGAGTACGAGCCGGCCGACCGCTGGATGGACGAGAGCCTGCGGGCCCGCCACGGCGAGCGCCTCGACCGGCTACGGGAGGGCGGCGTCGCCGACGAGTACGTCGGGCGTCGGAACGAGTCGCTGTCGTGGTGGCCGCCGAACTGAGCCGAAAACGGGCGTCGTCGGTCCGTATCAGGGGACCGGGAGCCGGCCCATCGCACGGTGGAGCCGGTGGTCGGTGTCGTCGCTGGGAATGGCGCTGACCGAGCGGAACACCGTCCGCGGGTCGGGGTTGCGCCACCAGGCGTAGCGTGCCCGCGCGGCGAGCCAGAGCTTCCGCGGGGTCGACAGCGAGGGCGTCGTCGACACCACGTCGTAGTCGAGGTCCCGGATCAGCCGGTGGTGGTCGACGTAGAGGATGGCCGCGAGCAAGACGGGGAACTGACAGTCCTTCGGGAGCAGTTCGATGCCGGCGACGCCGTCGCGGTAGAGCGCCTCCGCGCGGGAGAGTTCGGCCTGCACCGCGCCCGCGACGTTCTCGTCGAACTCCAGGCGGCTGATCTGTCGGTGGCTGGCGCCGTGGGCTTCGAGGGTCTCGGCGGGGAGGTAGATGCGGTCGCGGTCGATGACGTCCTCGCGCACGTCCCGGACGAAGTTGGTGAGTTGGAACGCCTCGCCGAGCGCCGTCGCGGCCGGGAGCGCCTGTTGGGCCTGTTCGGGGGCCATCACGGAGGTCATCATCCGGCCGACGGCGGCGGCCGAACCGTCCATGTACTCACGGAGTTCGTCGTAGGTCTCGTAGCGGGCTTTCTCCACGTCGGTCGCCATCGCGTCGACGAACGTGTTCACGTCGGATGCGGGGATACCGTGGCGCTCCCGGATCTCCGAGAAGGCGGCGATCACCGGGTCGTCGGTCGGTTCCTCACCCAGCGCCGCGCGACGGAACTCCTCGAGGCGCTCGGCGCGCTCCGTCGGCGAGAGGTCGTTATCACCGTCGACGACCTCGTCGGCGACGCGGAAGAAGGCGTAGAGCACGTACGTTGGGTGGCGGACTCGCTCCGGGAGGAACCGGGTGGCGACGTAGAACGTCCGACCCGTGGTCCGATGGATCTCCTTGCTTCGAGCGAGCTGTCGTTGTTCGACCATGGTGGGGGACCGTCGGCGCCACGGCGACGCTGTCGGTGTATGTGCAAGCTTTGCGTGGCAATGGCTTAACTGTACGGCCCCGTGGCACGTTGCTCGGCTCAGTAGAACGTGTCCGCACAGTCGTAGATCACGCCGTGTTGCGGGCAGACGTACTCACAGTGGCGGTGGACCATCGTCTCCCCGCAGCGCGGGCAGGGCCGGCCCGGCGGCGTCGTCCCCTCGGCGTCGCTCATACCCGGGGGTCGTGATCGACCGACGAAAACCTATCGCGTCAACGCGTGCCACGGGGCGAACGTTTTCCCCCGTAGCGCCCCATCGGCCAGCATGAACCGCCGCGTTCGGGGCCTCGACGCCGCCGAGATCGGGGTCGCACTGCTGACGGCCATCGGCGCCGTGGTCGGCTCGCTGGTGGCGATCGGGAACACCCCCGGGTTCGTCCTCCCGAGTACGGCCGCGGTCGTGCGGGACACGCTGCCGGGCCTGCTGGTCGCCGCCGGTATCGGGGCGCTCAGGGACCTCGCCCAGCCGCTGTTACTGCTCGGCAGCGGCGTCCTCCTCGTGCTGGTCTACGGCGCCGCCGCGCTCGCCGCCGGCCGCGTCACCGAAGGAGCCGCCCTCCGGGCAGGCGTGACGGTCCTGCTCGTCGGCGCCCTCACCGCGCTCCTGACGGGCAGCGCCACGAGCGCGTTCGGCGCGGGACTGGGCGCCGGAGTCGTCGCCGCCGCCGCGAGCCTCTCGCTCGATCTGAGTGGCCCGGTCGGCGCGAGCGGGACCGGGACCGAGGACCCGCCCGGTCGCCGTCGCCTGCTCCAGGCCGGCGCAGCCGTCGTCGCCGGGGTGGTGCTCGGCGTGATCCGGACCCGCGAACCCGACACCGGCGACGACCGCCAGCCGCCCGACCCCGCCGCCGCGTCGCTGCTCTCGGCGGCCGATGACCGCTCGTTCTCGTTGCCCGGCGCCGAGCCGTTGGTCTCCGAGGAGTTCTACACCGTCGACATCGCGCCCACGAACCCCAACATCGACCCGACGAGCTACCAACTCGCGGTCACCGGCGAGGTCGGCACCGAGCGGACGTTCACGCTGGAGGAACTGCAGGAACTGGGCGGCGAGCGCCGGTTCGTCACGCTGCGCTGTGTGAGCGACAAGATCAACGGCACCAAAGCCGACACCGCGCTCTGGGACGGCGTCCCCGTCGCGGCGGTGTTGGAGGCCGTCGACGCCCCCGAGACGTGCTGTGTGACGCTCCACGGCGACGACGACTACTTCGTCTCGTTCCCCCGGGAGGCGCTCGATCCCGGCCTGCTCGCATGGGGGATGAACGGCCGCCCGCTGCCTCGGGGCCACGGCGCACCCCTCCGAACGCTCGTCCCGGGCCACTGGGGCGAGACCAACGCGAAGTGGCTCACCGAGATCGAGATCCGCGAGGAACCCGAGGAGGGCTACTGGGAGCAGCGTGGCTGGGAGGGCACCGGCGAGGTCAACACCGTCGCCAAACTCCACAGCACGACCATCGAGGACGGCGTCGTCCGCGTCGGCGGCCACGCCTACGCCGGCACGCGCGGGATCGACGCCGTCGAGGTCTCGACCGACGGCGGGGACTCGTGGACCGAGGCGACCCTGAGCGACACGCTCCCGGGCCCGACACCGATCGGGGAGGAGGAGCCCGAGGCGACGGGCGAGGCCGCCGACGCGTGGCGGATGTGGCGACACGAGTACGAGCAGTCGGGCGAACACGAGGTGGTCGTCCGAGCCATCGACGGCACCGGGGAGGTCCAGACCGAGACGGAACAGGACGGGTTCCCCTCGGGGGCGACCGGCTGGGTGCGGAAGACGGTGCAGGCGTAGCAAGGGCTCGAGGCGGGAGTCGCCGTGGGTGTTTTCCCCACACGGGGTCAAGATACCCGCGAATGGACCGTTCCGGCTCCCTCGGCCTGCTCCTCGATCAGGCTCAGGACAAGATCGTGCTCCTGGACGATGACGGAACGTTCAGCTACGTCAACGGGGCGTGCGAACGCATCCTCGGGTTCGAACCGGCCGAACTCGTGGGGCGGACCGTCTTCGAGTTCGTCCACCCCGACGACGTCGACGGGATGCGCCGGGAGTTCCGCCGGATGGTTCGGGACGAGACGCTCGGCGAAGGGACCATCGAGTACCGCCACCGCACCAGCGACGGCGACTGGGTCTGGCTGGAGAGCCGGATGTCGAACCTGAACGACGACGAACTCGACGGCTACGTCGTCAGTTCGCGGGACGTGACCGACCGCGTCGAGGCAGAACGCGAGCGGGCCGAGACCGCCTCCCGGCTCGAAGGGATCGCCGCCGTCGCGGGCGACGTGCTCTGGATGTTCGACGGCGACTGGTCGGAACTGCTGTTCGTCAACCCCGCCTACGAGGGGATATTCGGGCGGCCTATCGAGGAGATACGGAACCACCCCGAGGCGTTCCTCGACGCGATCCACCCCGAGGACCGCCCGGCGGTCGAGGAGGCGATGGCCTGTCTCGCGGGCGGCCGTTCGGTGGAGATGGAGTACCGCGTCAACCCTGCCGAGGACTACACCCGCTGGGTGTGGGTGCAGGGCGAGCCGATCACGCGGGACGGCGAGGTCGTCCGTATCACGGGGTTCGTGCGGGACATCACCGACCGCCGCCGCCGAGAGTGCCAACTGGTCGTGATGGACAACCTCCTCAGACACAACCTCCGGAACGACCTCAACATCGTCCTCGGACAGGCCGACCTCATCGACGAGGAGCTTCCGGAGGCGAGCCAGTACACCGCCGTCATCCGCCGGGTCGGGAAGGAACTCCTCCAGACCGCCGAGAAAGAGCGCGAGGTCATCGACCTCCTCACGGAACAACAGGGGCGCCAGCGGATCGACTTCGGTGAGGCAGTCCTCGAGAGCATCGAGACCGTCCGTGAGCGCCACGCCGGGGTGGTGATCGAGACGGATATCACGAAGCCGACGATCGTCTGTGGCCGGCCGGAGTTGGGGCTGGCCGTGATCGAACTGTTGGAGAACTCGATCCAGCACAGCGAGGAGAGCGAGCCGAGGGTCGGGGTCAGCCTCCGCCAGGTCGGGACCCACGCCGAACTCACCGTCGAGGACGACGACGCGCCGATCCCGTCCATCGAGGCGGACGTGCTCCTCGGCGACCACGACATGAACCAGGTCTACCACAGCAGCGGCTTGGGGTTCTGGCTGGTCTACTGGGCCGTGGAACTGTCGAACGGCCACGTGAGCGTCCACTCAGAGGAGGACCACGGGAACCGGGTCACCCTCTCGCTCCCGCTCGAAGAAGCGGACGAACCGACGCAGCGACGAGAACGGTAGCGAGGGGGACGAACCGCGGCGGCGAAGAAAACCGTCGCGGCGAAGAACCCCGTCACGACCGAAAAGGTGGTTCGCTAGCTCAGCACTCGGACCAGCCGCAGGACTCGCAGGTCTTGCAGCCTTCCGAGAAGTAGAGGCTCATCGAGCCACAGTCGGGACACTCGGGACTCTCGCCGGAGGCGATCAGGTCGCCCACGGCGTCGTCCTGCCCCGCCTCGCCGTCGGGCCCGTCGGGGCTCTCGACGTCGACGTTCGTCGGCTCGCCGAGGGACTCGGTCGCACCGCCGTCCGTGGAGGCGCTCTCCTCGTCGAGTTCGTCGATGGTCTGTTGCTGGGGCACGGCCTCGTCGATCTCGCCGTCGAGGTAGCGTCGCATCGCCGTCCCGATGGCGTCGGGGATCGACTGGATCTGCTCGCCCTTGTCCCAGGCGACCTTCGGGCTGCGGATGCCCTGCAGTTCGCTGGCGATCTCCTCGGGGTCGACGCCCGAACGGAGCGAGGTGGAGATGGTCTTGGCCAGCGCCTCGGTGAAGGAGGCGGTGAAGCCGCCGGAGTTGCCGATGTTGGCGAACAGTTCGAACGGCTCGCCGGTCGCCGGGTCCTCGTTGATGTTGACGTAGAGCTTCCCGTAGCCCGTGTCGATGCGCTGGGTCAGGCCGTGGAGCACGTCTGGACGCGGGCGCTTGCGGCCCAGCGGCGTGTCGTCGCCGTCGGCGCTCGCGAGGAGCTGCTCGACCTGCGTGTCGAGGGCGGCCTGCACGTCCTCGTTGTCGAGGAAGCCCTCGATGCCGCCGAAGACCTCGGTGATCTGTTCGACGAGTGCCTCGGCGGCCTCGTCCTCGTCGGCGAACTCGGTGTTGTCGGCGCGCGTGGTGAGCACCTGCTTGCTGCGGGTGCCGTCGCGGTAGTAGGTCACACCCTTGCCGCCGTTGTCGTAGACGTACTCGAAGGCGTCCTTCGCGTCGTCGAGGCTGGCGTCGTTGGGCGCGTTGACCGTCTTCGAGATGGCGGAGTCGACGCCGGCCTGCGCGGCACACTGGATCGAGGCGTGCTGCTTCGCGCTCAGGTCGCCGGTGACGACGAACAGTTCACCCAGCGCGTTCGGGACCGTCTCCAGCCCCTCGACGCCGTCGAACTCGTTGTTGGCCATCTGCTCCTGTGCCTCCTCCTTGACGGCCTGCACGTCGATGCCGTTGTCCTCCAGCGCTCGGAGGAAGTAGTCGTCGAACTCGACGAGCATCTCGTCGCCCTGCACGTCGCCGCTGACGTTCTTGTAGTAGGCGACGTTGTAGATGGGCTCACAGCCACCGGTGGTGTTGCCGATCATCGACGTGGTGCCCGTCGGCGCGATGGTCGTCGTGTTGTGGTTGCGGACCGTGTAGCCGTCCTCCCACTCGGCGGGGTCCTCGCCGGTGTGGTGCTCGAACCACTCGGGGTAGGTCGTCGGGTCGGCGTACTTCGAGTCGTCCCAGTCGGCGAAGGGCCCACGCTCCTCGGCCAGGTCGTGGCTGGCGTCCTTCGACCCGTGGTTGATGTGGGTCATGAGCTGGCGGGCGATCTCGTCGGCGTCGTCGGTGCCGTAGCGGACACCCAGCTGGATGTAGAGCTGTGCCAGCCCCATGACGCCGAGCCCGATCTTGCGCATCTCCCGGACCTTCTGCTCGATCTCGGGCACCGGGAAGTCAGACATCGTGAC
Organism: Halolamina litorea; assembly: GCF_026616205.1. Classification (NCBI taxonomy): domain Archaea; kingdom Methanobacteriati; phylum Methanobacteriota; class Halobacteria; order Halobacteriales; family Haloferacaceae; genus Halolamina; species Halolamina litorea. The sequence goes on along the minus strand of NZ_JANHGR010000001.1, from coordinate 259,496 downwards.
CACGTTCTCGAGGAAGCGCGTGCCGTACTCGATGCGGTGGTCGAAGTCGGACCAGTTCATCGCGTCGTCGAGGAACGCCGAGACGGCTTCCTCGTGGCTGTCGTACTCGTCGGCGTGCTCCTCGGACCAGACGCGCCAGTCAGGGGCGTCCTGTGCCGCGAGCGTCGAGAGGTTGATGTGGCCGAGGTTACAGGCCTCGTACTCCTCGAGGGGCTGCTCGCCGCAGGGGTTCGTCGCGAGGATGCGGTGGTCCGGGTGCTCCTCTACGTCGAAAGAGTGGCGCTTGTTGACGCGCTCGAGGTAGATGACGCCCGGCTCGCCGTTCTCGTGGGCGCCCTCGATGAGCTGGTCCCAGAGCGCCTCGGCGGGCACCGAGAGGACCTCGCCGACCTCGACGTGCTCGCCGAGCCCGAACATGTCGTAGAGCTCCTTCGTCTCCGGCGTGGCGACGTGGGGCTCCTCGGTCCGGGGGTTGGTGAAGGTGAACTCCTCGCCAGCCTTCAGCGCCTCCATGAAGTCGTCGGTGATGCCGACGGAGATGTTGAAGTTCGAGAGGTGGCCCTCGACGGCGTTACGCAGGTGTTCGGGCACGCGACCCTCGTCGTCGATGAGTTCGCGGGCCTCCTCCAGCGCGTCCGCAAAGGAGTTGTGCGTGAAGTCGTCGGGGTCGTTCAGACGGAGCGTGTTCGCCAGGCTCACGTCCTTGTTCTTGGCGTGGATGAACTGGATCACGTCGGGGTGGGAGACGCGCATGACGCCCATCTGGGCGCCGCGGCGGGCGCCACCCTGTGCGATCGTCTCACACATCTGGTCGAACGTCCGCATGAACGTGATCGGGCCGGAGGCGATGCCGCCGGTCGAGCCCACGGCGTCGCCGTAGGGTCGGAGCTTCCAGAACGCGTAGCCCATGCCGCCACCGGACTGGAACACCTCGGCGGCCTCCTTGGCCGTCTGGTGGATGTCCGTGATGTCGTCGCCGGGCGAGTCGACGAAACAGGCAGAGAGCTGCTGGAGTTCGTCGCCGGCGTTCATCAGCGTCGGCGAGTTCGGCATGAAGGAGAGATCCGTCATCAGCGTCTCGAACTCCTCGCGGGTCTCGCGCACGGTGGTCGCGATCTCCTCGTCGAGTTCGGGGACGACGGTGTCGTAGGCGAACTTGTTGACGTTGTGTTCGGTCAGGACGGCCTCGGTGTCGGCGTCGGCGTCGACCCCTTTACCGAAGACCTCCTCGGCGAGTTCGTCGCGGCGCGGGTGGTCGGGCTTGAGCTGTTCGGGGGTGACGGTCACCTCGATACCCTGCTGCTCGGCCTCGTAGACGGCCTCGGCGAGCGCGATGTTCTTCGCGACGCGGGCGAACAGTTCCTCCTGACTCTCGATGACCTCGCCGTCGGCGTTCTTCCGGAGGTACCGCGCCGGGAGAATGTTGTCGTAAGCGTTGTCAGTCAGGCGGTCGGCGAGGGTGTCGCCGGCGGTGCGCTTGATCGGGAGTGTTAGCTCGTCGGCGCCCAGGTCGGGTGAGCTCACTGCGCGCTCACCCCGGGAGCGGCATACTGTGGCCGGATACTGCGTTCGATGGTGGCGGTGATGTCGGACATCTCTGACGGAGAAGTTCTATCCGTTCGACCCGCAATAACGGTTTGGATACCGGTTCGTTTGGAGTAGTCCAAGCGTAGTTGTGTTAGTTGGTGGCAGGTGCTGGTCATAGGGTGGGTGGACATCGCCTTTCGGCGCTCGTGTGGACCTTAGGAAGGGGCTGGTATAACCTTGGCCGAACCGGAGTGAAAGTGGTACACGTGTGACCGGATCACGGGGACGCACCGCGGTTCTCGACTCGAAGGTAAGGGGTGTCGGCGGGGGTCGGCGCCCGCTCCGAGGGCTGTTTCACGCCCCCGTCGGGCGCCGCCAGCCGGCACCGTTTTGCACGGACGTACACAACCGAGATCCGTGTACGACGACGTGTTACTGCCGGCCGCGTCGGACGGCTCCACGCTGAATCCGACCGCGCGCGGCGACGCGACGCGGCGCGCCCGCGAGCGTGCCGCCGAGGTCGGTGTGGCGGCCCGTGGGCCTGAGGGGCTGGAACGCGCGCTGGCCGGGAGCGCCGGTGAGACAGGCGGCGGCGTCCCGGCGGCGCCGGTAACCACGGTCCCGCGGTAGATGCGGGCGTTCAGGCTGGCCTACGACGGGCGGCCGTTCTACGGCTTCCAGCGACAGCCGGACGTGAAAACCGTCGAGGGGACGCTGTTCGGCACGCTCGAAACGGCCGGGATCATCGACGCCGGCGAGACGCCGCCGGGCTACGCGGCCGCCGGGCGGACCGACGCCGGGGTCTCGGCGGTCGCCCAGACCGTCGCCTTCGAGGCGCCGGACTGGTGTACGCCCGCCGCGCTCAACGGCCGGCTTCCCGGGTCGATCCGGGCGTGGGCGGCCGCCGACGTTCCCGAATCGTTCCACGCGACCCACGCCGCCAGCGAACGGCACTACACCTACCACCTGCACGCTCCCGACGCCGACGACGCTGCGGCGGCCGAGGCGGCCGCGCGGCTCTCGGGTGAACACGACTTCCACAACTTCACGAGCGACGAGACGGGGACCGTGCGCGACGTGGCCGTCGGCGTCGATCGCGACGGCGAGTTTCTCGAGATCACGGTCGCGGCGAGCGGCTTCCCGCGGGGGTTCGTCCGTAGGGTAGTCGGCGTGTTGGCGGAGGTCGCCGTCCACGGCCACCCGCTCGACCGGGTCGACGAGACCCTCGGCGAGGCGTCGCTACAGGGCGGGAAAGGCGTCCCGCGGATGCCCGCCGAGCCGCTGGTGCTGACCGGCGTCGACTACCCCGGCGTCGAGTTCGCCGTCGACGAGGAAGCCGCGACGAGCGCGAGAGGGGTGTTCGAGGCCCGACGCGTCGGCGGACTGGAGCGCGTCCGGGTGGCGGAGTCGGTGCTCGCCGGACTGGAGTAGCCCCTGCGGACTTTTGGCGGTCGGCCGTGTTACCCGAGCGTGATCCGTACGCAGGTGTGTTGGGACGCGACGGTCCGAGTCGTCGCGGGGGCCGCCGTCGTCGGCGTGGGGCTGGTGGCAGCGATGGCGCTGTTCAGGGTCCCGCTGATCGGCTGGCTGCTGGCGCTCGTCGTCGCCGTCCCGGCGTCGCTGTTCGGCGTCTTCCTCGCGGTGAAGGGGCTGTGGTTGGTCGTCGAGGAGGCCACCCGGGAGGCCATCGACGGCCAGCCACGGAGCGACCTCCTGACCGACGAGTGAGCGCCGCGGCGGGGCGTCGGCGGCTCCTCGCGAGGGGCAGACCCGTCAACGATTGGGAAGACTTACCACCGTCTCGTGGGAACCACGAGGTGAATGAGCACTGTCCCCGAACGCGAGGAGATCGACGAGGAGTACAAGTGGGATCTGGAGTCGATCTTCCCGGACGAGGAGCACTGGCAGGAGGCGTACGACGACGTCGAGGAACGGATCGACGACCTGCGGGAGTACGAGGGTCGCGCGACGGAAAGCGCCGAGACGCTGGACGAACTGCTGACCGAGTACGAGGACGTGATGCGTGACGTGGCGAAGGTGTCGGCCTACGCCAGCCTGCGCTCCTCCGAGGACACTCGGGACCAGGAGTACCAGGCCATCGGCGCCAAGGCCGAGGCGTTGCGGTCCGACGCCTCCAGCGCGACCAGCTTCCTCGAGCCGGAACTGCAGGAACTCGACTGGGAGGAGATCGAGGCGATGATGGAGGCGGAACCCGACCTCCAGGAGTTCGAGCACTTCTTCGACGACGCGCTGCGGATGAAGCCCCACACGCGCTCCGCCGAGGTCGAGGAGCTACTCGCCGACCTTTCGGAGATCACCAACGCGCCCTCCGACATCTACGGGATGCTCTCGAACGCCGACCTGACGTTCCCGACCGTCGAGAAGCCCGACGGCGAGGAAGTCGAGATCACCCAGAGCAACTTCACGAAGCTCCAGAAACACGAGGACCGGGAGTTCCGCCGCGAGACCTACGAGCAGTACTACGAGGCGTGGGACGACTACCGGAACACCGTCGGCACCTCCCTCCAGAACAGCACCAAGAAGGACGTGAAACTGGCCGAGGCCCGTAACTACGACACCGCCCGCGAGGCCGCCCTCGACGGCACCAACGTCCCGACGGAGGTGTACGACACGCTGGTGGACACGGTCCACGACAACCTCGACTACCTCCAGCGCCACGCCGACCTCAAACGGCAGGCCCTCGGCGTCGACGAACTCGGGATGCACGACCTCTACATGTCACTCACCGGCGAGGAGGGTCCCGAGATCACGTACGCACAGGCCAAGGAGTGGATCGTCGAGGCCGTCGAACCCCTCGGGCCGGAGTACCAGGCCCGGATGGAGCAGGGGCTGGAGAACCGCTGGGTCGACGTCTACGAGAACCGCGGGAAGCGCTCGGGCGCGTTCTCCTCGGGCACCTACGACACCCAGCCGTTCATCCTGATGAACTTCCAGGACGACATCTCCTCGCTGTTCACGCTGGCCCACGAACTCGGCCACTCGATGCACTCGGAACTGGCCAAGGAGGAGCAGCCGTGGCAGTACTCCAACTACGAGATATTCGTGGCCGAGGTCGCGAGCACGGTCAACGAGACGCTACTGACCCACTACCTCCTCGAGAACGTCGACGACGAGGAGATCCGCGTCCACGCGCTGGACCAGTACCTCGAGCGCATCCGCTCGACGCTCTACCGCCAGACGATGTTCGCGGACTTCGAACAGCGCATCCACGAGCGCGCCGAGAACGGCCAGCCGCTCACCCCCGACGCCTTCGACGAGGTGTACGGCGGGCTGAAGTCGGAGTTCTACGCGAACGCCGACGTGGACGACCTGATCGCCAAGGAGTGGATGCGCATCCCCCACTTCTACTACAACTTCTACGTCTACCAGTACTCGACTGGTATCTCGGCGGCCGTCGCCATCGTCGAGAAGATCCGCGAGGAGGGTGAGGACGCCGCACAGGCCTACCGCGACGCGCTCGCGGCCGGCGGCAGCGAGTACCCCATCGACGTGCTCGAGATCGCGGGCATCGACATGACCAGCCCTGAGCCTATCGAGTCCGCCCTGTCGGCGTACGGCGAGCGACTCGACGACGCCGCGGAGCTACTGGACCTAGAGTAACTCAGAGCCGCTCGCGGTCGTTTTTCACCGTCCCGAACTCGAAGCCGCCAGTATCGACGCCGTCGGTCGTCGCCGCGAGCGAGCCCTCGCCGGGCAGCACCGACGGGTCAGCCGCCGCCTCGAAGTACTCGACCAGATACACCGACGTGACCGCGCCGGCGACGGTCACGGCTTCGAGGAAGCCGATGGCGAGGATCACCGCGGCCGCCCCGGTGTTGCCGACGTACCAGACGACGGCGGCAAGCGCCGCGCCGGGCACCGACGCCGCGACGGCGACGCCGAACGCGACCAGCGAGAACCCCAACACGCCGGTCGGGTTCGCGACCGAGAAACGGACCGCGGTGCGCAACGACTCGACCGCGTCGGCGTCGGCGACGACCGCCGCGGGGCCGACGAACTGGAGCACCGTCCCCGCGAGGACGCTCAGCCCGAGCACCGCAAGCGAAGGGAGCGCGACCAGCAGCGCGGTCGTGCCCGTCCGGAGGCTGTCGAGTTCGGTGAGGCTGTCGAGGCCGACCGCGCCGACGACGAACGCCAGCCCGAGCGCACCCCCGACCACGACCCAGAGCACCGCCACGACCCCGTAGGCGCCGACGAGGTCGACCCAATTGTCGTCTACGGCCGACTGGGCGCCGTTCCACGCGTTGCCCCCGTTCCGGACCGCGGCGGCGCTCCCGACCAGCGCCGCCGTCACCAGCGGGCCGAGGATGACGGCGTTGAACAGCGGGCCGGCGAGGAGGCCGACCAGCGGCACCAGCGGGACGACCACGCCGGCCAGCGCCGCCGCGGTGCCGACGACGAGTACGACGGTGACGTGCATCGGCGACCGGAGGGCGGTGCCGAGCGCCGACCGAAACGTCGCGAGGACCTGACTCATGGGCCAGTACGTAAGCGTAGAAGCAAAAGTCTGTGCGCGGGTCACGGCCCGAACGGGGCGATTCCCCGACCCAAAGGCACATTTACGCGTACCCCTAACCGGAACCAGAGAGATGTCACGCAGTCCGTCCCTCCCCGACCGTCCCCGGCTCGACTTGGACCCGGACATGTCCCAAGCCGAGCGCCTGGAGGCGATCAGGGAACACTTCGAGCGGCTCGTGCAAGTCAACGAGGAGTTGGACGAACGGCTCCACGACGCGGAGGGGCGCAAGTCCGAACTCCGCGAGGAAGTCGACCAACTCAAACGCCGCAACGAGACGCTCAAGACCTCGTCGCTCTACCTGGCGACGGTCGAAGAGCTGACCGAGGACGGCGTCGTGATCAAGCAACACGGCAACAACCAGGAGGTCCTCACCGAACTCTCCCCCGCCCTCGAGGGCGAGGTCGAGGCCGGTGACCGGGTCGCCATCAACGACTCCTTCTCGGTCCAAGAGCTGCTCGACGACGAGACCGACGCCCGCGCACAGGCGATGGAGGTCGAGGCGTCGCCGGACGTCGTCTACGACGACATCGGCGGCATCGACGACCAGATCCGCGAGGTGCGCGAGGCCGTCGAGGACCCGCTGGTCAACGCCGACGTGTTCCGCGAGGTCGGCGTCGAGCCCCCGAGCGGCGTCCTGCTCCACGGCCCGCCGGGGACGGGGAAGACGATGCTCGCGAAGGCCGTCGCCAACGAGACCGACGCGACGTTCATCAAGATGGCCGGCTCCGAACTCGTCCGGAAGTTCATCGGGGAGGGTGCCCGCCTCGTGCGGGACCTGTTCGAACTCGCCGCCGAGCGCGAGCCCGCCGTCATCTTCATCGACGAGATCGACGCCGTCGCCACCACCCGGACGGACTCCAAGACCTCCGGCGACGCCGAGGTCCAGCGGACGATGATGCAGCTCCTGTCGGAGATGGACGGCTTCGACGACCGCGGCGAGATCCGCATCATGGCCGCCACCAACCGCTTCGACATGCTCGACGAAGCGATCCTCCGACCCGGTCGCTTCGACCGCCTGATCGAGGTGCCCAAGCCCAACGCCGAGGGCCGCGAGCGCATCCTCGAGATCCACGCCAGCGAACTCAACCTCGCCGAGGACGTGGACTTCGGCGAACTCGCCGAACAGCTCGAGGACTACTCCGGCGCCGAGATCGCCGCGCTCACCACCGAGGCGGGGATGTTCGCCATCCGCGACGAGCGCGAGGAGGTCCGCGCCGAGGACTTCGAGGCCGCCCACGAGAAGATCGAGAAGGCCTCCGAGGACGCACCGGGGACCGGGCTCACTCACTACCAGTAACTCCCGCGGATGCGGATCACGGGCAGCCAACCCGCACGCGGGATGGCGATGGCGGCGCTGCTCACCTTTCTGGCGGTACTGGCGTTCTTCCTCGACAGCACGGGCCTCACACAGAGCCGGCTCGTCTTCGCCGGCGGCCTCGGCGTCGCGGCGGCGGTCGGGACCGCCGGTGCCGTCGTCGGCCGTACGGCGGTCGCCCTCGGGGGTGCCGGCGCGCTCGGGGCACTCGGACTCCCCAGCGCGGCCCTCCGGATATTCGTGGTACCGATGGCCGGCGTGCTCGTCGCGGCGGCGCTCCTGATCGCGCTCGACGAGCGGACGGTCGAACGCCGGTAGCACCACAAAGCGTTTCTCGCGGCCGACACGACGGCGGAGCATGGTTCCCGGGATCGTCACGCAGGTCCCCCTCCTGTTCGGCGCGCTGTGGCTGGCGAACGCGCTCGTGCTCTCGCCAATCCTCCTCTCGACGGCCGTCAGGCGACTGATCCGGTCGTGGCCGACCGACGGGCTGCCGTCGAACTATCTCGTCGCCACCGCGGCGTTCACGGCGACACACCTGTCGGGGCTGGCGCTCACGGTTGCCTTCAACGGCGGCCGACTCGCCGGCCGCGAGATCGGATGGCTCGCCGGCGTGACGCTGGTGAACCTCGTGCTCTGGTGGGCGGCCGTGGCGCTCGCGGTGCCGGGACTGGGCCACTGGCACCCGAAAGCTGACGGGGAGTACGACGGGCGGATCGCGCTGACGCTCGAACTGTTCGCCTACGTCGCCGCGACCGGCGCGCTGGCGTTCGTCGTCCTCGTCGTCGCCATCGCCGTCGGGTTCCCCGGGTAGCGGCCCGGAAAACACTTACCGGGCCCGGGCGCGCTCCCGGCCATGGACCCCGTCGCCCCCCTCCTCCTCGTCGGCCTCTGGCTGTTCGACGCCGCCGTGTTGGCGCCGCTGCTGCTGTTCGAGTCCACGAGACGGCTCTTCGCCGGCCGGCCCACGGGCACGCTCCTCGGGAACTACGCCGTCGTGGCGACGGCCTACGCCGTCGTCCACGTGCTCGTGCTGTTCGCGCCCGGGATCGCCACCGGGACCGTCGGGGTCGGCTGGATCGTCGCCTCGACGCTGGCGCTGCTCCTCGGGTCGGCGCTCGCCGTCGGCGTCGTCGCCCCACGGCTTGACTGGTGGGACCCGAGCGCCGGCGACGGCTGGGACGGCCGGCTTGCGCTGGTCGCCGTGGCCGCGGGCTACGTCGGCGTCGTCGTCGTGCTGGCGGTGGTGGCTGCGCTCGGCGTCCTGCTCGTGTTCGCGAACTACCCCGGCTGAGTCCGTAGCCCCTTTCTCCGCCGGGCGCCGCCTTCCGCCATGAGCAGCATCATCCACGTCGTCGCCGGTGCCGGTACCGCGCCGACGGCCAAGGCCGCCTACGACGCCGCGCTGGCCGACGCGAACCTCCACAACTACAACCTCGTCCCCGTCTCCTCGGTCGTGCCCGCCGACGCCGAGGTCGTCAGGGTCGAGTCGGCACCCGACCTCGGCCCCGCGGGGAACCGGCTCAACGTCGTGCAGGCGAAAGCGGCCGCCGTCGGCCCCGAAACCGTCGCCGCCGGGATCGGGTGGACGACCGGTCCCGGGGCGGGACTGTTCTACGAGGCCGACGCCGAGGCCGAAGCCGACGTGGAAGCCCGCCTCGAAGCCGGCCTCGCCGCCGGTCGGGAGCTTCGGGACTGGTCGTTCGACCACGAGGAGACGCTGATCGAGACCGCCGAGGCGTCGCCCGGCGAGCACACCTGCGTGGTCGTGCTGGCGGCCTACGGCGAGAGCGAGCCGATCTGCTGAGCGGTCCCGTCCCAGAAAGGTGAAAACGGTTCGACTGTACGCCTACCTATGGAGTGGATCCCCGTCCTCGCGTACCTCCTCGTCGTCGGGGGGCTGACCGCGCTCGGTGCGCCGATCGCCGCCGCGGCGTTCCAACACCTCCCGCGGCGGGGCGCCGCCTTTGCGCTCCCGGCCGCGCTGGTCCCGTTCGCGATCGCGGTGTTCTGGATCGGCCAACTCACCTTCGGCTTCCACACCCTCCTCCTCGGGCTGGGAATCGTGCTCGCCGTCGCCGCGCTCTCGTGGCGCCGCGGTGCCCGCCCCGACTGGCGCGCCGTCGCCGGCGCCTACGGCGTCTTCGCCGTCGGCTTCCTGATCATGGTCGCGTTCCGCGCTGGCAACCCCGCGATCACGCCACAGGCCGGCGAGCAGTTCCTCCACTTCGCGCTGGTCAACACGCTCGAACGCGCCGAAACGCTGCCCCCGGAGGACATGTGGTTCGCCGGGGAGCCGCTGAAGTACTACTACGGCACCCAGATGCAGGTCGCCAGCCTCTCGATGCTGACCGGCGTCGCCATCCGCTACGGCTTCAACCTCGGCATCGCGACGTTCTACGGGATGCTGTTCGTCGTCGCCTACGGCGTCGGCGGGGCCGTCGTCTCCCGCCGGGGCGGGTCCTACCGCCTCGGCGGCGTCTTCACGGCCTTCTTCGTCGCCCTCGCCGGGGCGTCGACGACCGCGATCCGACTGTTCACGCCCTACATCCCCGACGCGCTCGCCGGCCCGGTCGAGCAGGCCGCCTTCGGCTTCGTCGCCCAGCGCTTCGACGGCGGCGAACTCCAGACGACGGTTTCGGACCTCTCACAGCCCCTCGACTGGGGGTGGTGGTACACCCGCTACGTCGTCCCGGGCACGATCCAGGAGGTGCCCCTCTACTCCTTCGTCAAGGCCGACCTCCACGGCCACACGTTCGCGAACCCCTACGTCATGTTCGCCGGCGCGCTGGCGCTGGCGTACTACGTCACGCCCGAACGGGAGCGGTTCCGACGGCTCGCTCTCGTCTTCGGCGGTCTCGGCGCAGTCGCCGGCCTCTTTGGCTTCATGAACACGTGGTCGCTCCCGACCGCTGCCGGGATGGCGATGCTGGCCGTCGGCGCCGCCGACGCTCACCCGGCGACGCTGCTTCCCGAGGGGGTTGCAGAACGCCTCGAACCCGCGACGGCCGCCGAGAGCCGCGGCGAGTGGCTCGCCCACGAACTCTGGCGGGTCGCGCTCGCCGTCGTCGTCGGCGGTGTGGTGCTCCTCATCGGCGTCGCCGTCGCGTCGCCGTTCCTCGTGTTCGGCCACGTGCCCAGCAACGAGGGGATCGGGTTCCTCCCGCCGCGGAGCCCGCTACCGGCGTTCCTCGTGATGTACGGCGGGCTGTTGACCATGTTCGGGGTCTACCTCGCCAACGAGGGCTGGCCCGCGGCCGAGGACCTCCCGACCGCGTGGCTCGGCGCCGCCGGCGTGCTCGTCCTCGGCGCCGTCGGCGCGGCGCTGGTGATCGAGAACTTCGCCGTGATGGCGCTACTACTGACGCTGATCGTCGCCGGCTGGCTGCTGGTGCGCTCGGGGCGGGCGGGCTTTGCGACGGTGTTGCTGGTCGCCGGCGCCGGCCTGCTGCTCTCGCTCGAACTCGCCCACGCGAAGCTGCCGCTGATCGCCAACCCCCGGTGGAACACCTCGCTGAAGGTGGCCGTACAGGCGTGGACGCTGGGCGCCGCCGGCGCGGGGGCGGCGACAGCACTCCTCCTGCGCCGGCACGTCGGCCGACTCGCGTCCGCCGGCGAGGCACGGCTGGCTGCCGGTGAGACCGCCGCCCGTGACTCGCTGGACAACCGAGCGGCGCTCGGTTCGGCGCTCACGGTCGGGTTCGTCGTCGTCGTGTTGCTGGTCAGCGCGACGTTCCCCGTGATGATGTTCGCCGCAGAGGTCGGCGGCCCCGTCGCCGACGACCACTACGAGCCGTCGCTCGACGGGCTGAAAGCCGTCGAGAACTACCACGCCAACGAGTACGACGCGCTGCGCTGGCTGAAGGAGCGACCCGGAAAGCCGACCATCGTCGAGACACCGGGTGCGTCCTACCACTGGTCGAACCCCGCCGCGACGTTCTCGGGACTGCCGACGGTCATCGGTTGGGACCACGAAGCCGAGTACCGGAGCCAGGAGGCGTACGAACGCCGGGTCAGAAACGTCGATACGATCTACGCCGGCGAGTGGGCGCAGGCCGCCGACCTCCTGGAGCGCTATGACGTGACCTACGTCTACGTCGGCCCCAACGAGAAGGACCTCTACGGCGACGCCATGCGGTCGTTCGACCGCGAGGCGTTCTCGGTGGCCTTCGAGGGCGGCGCCGTGACCATCTACGAGGTGGACCACTCGGCGCTGCCCGACGACGAACAGGACGGCGCCTGAGCCAGTCAGCGGCGGCAGGAGGGTTCCTCCGCCGGTGGGTTTATCAAGCGATACCGCCAAACACCGACGACATGAACGGGACCAACTACGCCGGCGGTCACGGGATCATGGGGGGACCCTCAAAGGAGGTCGAACTCTCCGCCGACGAGAAGCGAGGTCTGCGACGCGCCGTCGCGGGCATCGTCTCTCGGACCGAGTCCTATCTGCCCGACGGCTACGTCGTCGGCTCCGAACTGACCTACGGATCGAACGGGCCGGAAGCGACCGTCGCCGTTCGTCCCCCCGCCGGGCACCCCGTGAGCGCGGGGTTCCAGCCCGACGCCGAGGACATCGAGGCCGGCCTCGACGACGCCGACCGTGACGAGGTCGCGAAGGGGCTGGCAGCCAGCGCCGCCGCACAAGTAATGTACGCGATGGGTGACGATCCGGTACCGGTCGCGAGATAGTCGTCGATGCAGTTCGCGTCGCACCGCTCGCTTCTGCCGAACTCGCGGTACGCCGTTTTCGCCCGGAGGCGCCGATGAACGTACCCTCCGCAGCCGCAGCTCTCGAAGCGTTCAGGCCGTGAACGTCTCCAGTTCCAGTATCTTCCCGTCGACGACGGTGAACAGGTCGACGAACCCGAACAGTTCCTCGCCGTCGTCGCCGAGCAGGCGGCCGTGAACCGCGACCTCGGCAGCCCCGGCGTCGGCCGCCGTCGGGAGGAAGACCCCCTCGAGACGGTGGGTGGTGTCGGTCCGGGGCCGCTCGTCGGCCATGAACGCGACGAACCGCTCGCGGCCCTCGATCGTCCGGTCCGGGCGGTCGTGGCGGAACTCCGGGGCGAGGACGGCGCGCAACGCCTCGTCGTCCCTCGCATCGATCGCCTCGTAGTACCGCTCGACCGGCGCGGTCTGACTCATACCGCAACTGGGGCCAGCCGACCCAAGAAGCCGCGGGTCTCCGGGGGGCATATGCCGCTCGGGCGCCGAGCCGGGGTGTGGACCTGCACGTTCGCTACGAGGGCGACGACGACCCCGAGAAGTGCACCGCCCGGAAGCTCTCGCGGTTCGACCTCGCCGAGCTACACCGATCGGACCGCGCGACTCCCTACGGAGTGGTGCTGAACCCCCACGCCGAGCGTGCGCTCTCGCCCGCCGACCGCGACGCCGCCGAACACGCGCTCGTCGCACTCGACTGCTCGTGGGAGTCAGCTGGCGAGAAGCAGTTCACCATCGACGGCGACCACCGCGCGCTCCCCTATCTCGTCGCCGCCAACCCGGTGAACTTCGGCCGGCCGATGCAGCTCAACACCGTCGAGGCGTTCGCCGCCGCGCTCGTCATCCTCGGCGAAACGGCCCAGGCCGAGCAGATCCTCTCGAAGTTCACCTGGGGCGAGACGTTCCTCGAACTCAACGAGGAGCCGCTCAGACGCTACAGCGAGTGTGCGGATTCCGAAGAAGTCGTGGCGATCCAGCAGGAGTATCTGGATCGATAAATCGCGTTCCGCGATAGAGAATCACGCTTCCGGCTTCTCAGGCTGGAACCACGTGCCCAGCCAGCCCGGTTCGTCGGCTCGTGCGGCGTCGAAGCGGCCCCACTCCGCGAGGAGCTTCCCGGCGATCATCGACGCCCCGAACAGGACGCCGGCGTCGGAGTCGGGGACGGTCACGCCGGCCTCGTACAGCAGCGCGAGGATGAACAGCAGCCCGCCGCCGCCGACGGCTGCCGCGAGCGCAACGTAGATTGAGGCGAACGCGAGCAGTCGGCCCGGGACCTCAAGCACCGTGTGGGCCGATCGCTCCTCGTACTGCCCCTCATCGAAGAACTCCCGGCGGAGGTCCAGTACGTGTGCACCGAGCATCGTCGCCGTCGTCCCCAGCAGGGGGAGTGAGAGCGCGGCGTCGACGGCCTCCGGCGCGGCGATCAGCGGAACTGCGAGCAGGCCGAACCCCCAGAACAGCGTCGCCGCCACCAATCGACCGTTCCGCGGGTAGATCGGCGGCAGCGGCCCCGGCACGTCGACAGGGCTCGGTTCGCACTCCCACTTCGGGGCGCGCTCGGTGTTCCGACCCACGGCCGGGAGGAAGAACGCCTCGCGACCCTCCAGTACGACCGGCCGCGCCGCGAACAGCGCGGCGGCGCCGTAGGCGAGGAACGCCGTCGCCAGTTCCAGCCAGTAGACCGCGAGCACCTCGGCGACACGCCAGTCGAGCAGGGCGATCCCGACCAGCGGCAGCGCGTTCGCGACCAGCGTCGGCAGGAACGCGCGGCGGGAGGAGGACATCGGCGCCGACTACCTCCCGATCGACCAATAGCGTTCCCCCGCGCCGGCAGCTACTTGTCGACTGAACGTTTAGTCAACATCCATATGCCGGCGATACAGGTCGACGGGCTCACCAAGCGCTTCGGGGAGACCGTTGCGGTGGACGACCTCTCGTTCACCGTCGGGTCGGGGGAACTGTTCGGCTTGCTCGGCCCCAACGGCGCCGGGAAGTCGACGCTGATCAACATGCTCGTGACGCTGCTGCGGCCCACTTCGGGCACGGCGCTCGTCGACGGCCACGACGTGGCCAACGAGACCGCCGCGGTCCGCAACAGTATCGGGATCGTGTTTCAGGAGCAAGCGCTCGACGAGGAACTCACCGGCGCGGAGAACCTCGCGTTCCACGCGCGGCTCTACGGGATCCGCGGGGAGAAGCGCGCCGAACGGATGGACGAGATCCTCGACCTCGTCGGGTTGCAGGAGCAACGCGACGATCAGGTGAGCACCTACTCCGGCGGGATGAAGCGCCGCCTCGAAATCGGCCGCGGGCTGCTCCACGAGCCCGCGGTGTTGTTCCTCGACGAGCCGACGACGGGCCTCGACGCCCGCACACGCCGGGACTCCTGGGAGTACATCCGCCGGCTGAACGAGGAGGCCGGCGTCTCGGTCGTGCTCACGACACACTACATCGAGGAGGCCGAACAGCTCTGTGACCGCGTCGCGGTCGTCGACGACGGCCGGATCGCCGCCATCGACTCCCCGAGCGCGCTTACGGGGGCCATCGGCGGCGACGTGGTGACCCTGGAACTCGACGGCCCGACGGCGACGCTGCGGACCCGGCTCGACGGCGAGCCGTGGGTCGCGGAGGTCGCCGACGACGACTCGGGGCTCCACGTGACGGTCGACCACGGCCGGCAACGCATCGCTGACCTCGTCCGACTGGCCGACGACGCAGGCGCCTCGGTGGCCGCCGTGGACGTGCGCGAACCGAACCTCGAAACCGCGTTCCTCTCGCTGACGGGTGCGACCATCGCCGAACGCGAGGCCGACGCCGCGGGCGGCAGGGCGGGGTCGGCCGGTCGGACCGACGCCGTCGTCGGGGGGGAGGCCGACCGATGAAGCGCATCGGCCCACTGGCCATCTACGCACTCTGGCTCAGGGACGTGAAGCGCTTCGCGCGCACGCCCTCGCGGATCGTCGGCTCCGTCGCGACGCCGCTGCTGTTCCTGGTGTTCCTGGGCTTTGGCTTCAGCGGGGCCGCGATCCCCGGCCTGCCGGAAGGCGTCGACTACCTCCAGTACCTCGTGCCGGGGATGGTGGGGTTCACGATGCTCTTCGGCGCCTCCTTCGCCGGCATGTCGATCCTCGCCGATCAGGACGTTGGGTTCCTGAAGGAGATCCTCGTCGCCCCCGTGAGTCGCACGTCGATCGTGCTGGGCCGTATCGCCGGCGGGTCGACGACGGCGATCGTACAGGCGACGCTGATCCTGCTGCTCTCGATCCCGCTGGGGTTCGAGATCGACAGCCTGCTGGGACTCCCGGTCGCGGCGCTGATCCTGCTCCTGATCGCGACCACCTTCGTCGGCTTCGGCGTCGCGCTGGCCTCGCAGTTCCGCGACAGCGAGGGGTTCGGGCTGGTCGTGCAGTTCGTGATCTTCCCGATATTCTTCCTCTCGGGGGCGATCTACCCCATCGAGAGCCTGCCCGGGCCCGTGAGCGTCATCGCGCTGGCGAACCCGCTGTCCTACGGGATCGACGGCCTGCGTGCGGTGCTGGTCGGCAGTTCCACGTACCCGCTGGCGCTCGACATCGGCGCTCTCGTGGTCTCCTCGGTGATCACCGTCGCCGTCGGGACGTACCTCTTCGAGCGCGTCGAGGCTGTGTAGCCCCGCCGGGCGATTTACCTGTCCGCCGCGCTACGTTCCCACATGGCTGATTTCCAGATCGGGCGGATCTTCGGGATCCCGATCAAGATCGACGTGACGTTCCTGCTGGTGCTCCCGCTGTTCGCGTGGCTCATCAGCTCACAGGTGGGCTACTGGGTCGAACTGCTCGGCATCCTCCCGACGGGCGTACCCGGTGAGGCGGCGCTCACCGAGGGCATCACGCCGTTCGTGCTCGGCACGGCGTGTGCGATCGGTCTGTTCGCGGGCGTGTTGCTCCACGAGCTCGGCCACTCGCTGGTGGCGATGCGCTACGGCTTCGAGATCGACTCGATCAAGCTCTGGCTGCTCGGCGGGATCGCCCAGTTCACCGAGATGCCCGAGGACTGGAAACAGGAGTTCCTCGTCGCCGTCGCCGGCCCCGTCGTCAGCGTCGCCCTCGGCGTCGTCTCCTACGTCGCGTTCACCGCGGTCCCGGCTGAGCTCCCGGCCGCGCGGTTCGTGCTCGGCTATCTCGCACTGACGAACGTCTTCCTCGCGGTGTTCAACATGCTGCCCGGGTTCCCGATGGACGGCGGCCGCGTGCTGCGGGCGCTGCTGGCGCGCAACCGGAGCCACGTCCGCGCGACCCAGATCGCTGCCACCGTCGGCAAGGGGTTCGCCATCCTGCTGGGCTTCCTCGGCCTGCTGCAGTTCAACCTCCTGCTGATCGCGGTGGCCTTCTTCATCTACATGGGCGCCTCCGGCGAGGCCCAGCGCACGGTCCTCAAGGCGGCCTTCGAGGGGACGACCGTTCGCCAACTCATGACGCCGGCGGCGGAGCTCCACACGGTCCACGAGGAGACGACGGTCGCCGAACTGCTCCAGAAGATGCTGCGCGAGCGCCACACCGGCTACCCCGTGCTTCGCAACGGTGACCTCGTCGGGATGGTCACCCTCTCGGATACCCGGTCGGTGCCGGAGGTCGAACGCGACGCCTACCGCGTCGAGGACGTGATGGACGGCGACGTGGCGACGCTCGACCCCGACAGCGAGGTGCTCGACGCCCTCGACACGATGCAGGCTAACGGCGCCGGGCGGCTCCCCGTGGTCGACACCGAAGGGAACCTGGTTGGGCTGCTCTCCCAGTCGGACATGGTGATGGCGTTCAACATCTCCCAGTCCACCGGGGCACTCGAGACGCTCCGGGCCGACCGAGGAGTGTAGCCTACACCGCGTCGATCCCCTCCTTGCCGGTCCGGATCTGGACGGCGTGACTGACCGGGAGCACGAACACCTTGCCGTCGCCCTTCTCGCCGGTGTGAGCGGCGTCCCGGATGGCGGCGACCACGTCGTCGGTCGGTACGTCCGCGACGACACACTCGATCTTGGCTTTCTCGTGGAGGTCGACGGTGTACTCCTCGCCGCGCCACTGTTCGGTCTTCGCCGGCTGGGACCCCCGACCGCGTACGTCGGTGACCGTCAGCGAGGGCGCACCGACCTCCGCGAGTGCGGCCTTCACGTCGCTCACTTTCTCCCGACGGATGACGGCGACGACCATCTCGACACCGTCGCTCGCGGCGCTCTCACTCATTCGCCTCACCCCCGTTGGCCGCAACGTCGTTCGGGTCGGTCCCGTCGGCGGGCGCGTCAGCGGGTCCCGGGACGCCGCCGTCGGTCTCGACACGGCCGCCGTCGGCGGTCATCGTCGGCTCGGGAGCGCCGTCGCCGGTGAACTCGGGGTAGACAGAGACGCCGTGTTCGCCCTCGTCGAGACCCATCTCCTCCTCGGCCTCGGTCACGCGCAGGCCGAACAGCGCGTCGGCGATGGTGAACGCGACGGCGGTGGCGCCGGCGGCCCAGAGCGCGAGGACCGCGACGCCGACCACCTGCATTGCCAGCTGATCGACGCCGAGGAAGCTCCACGAGCTGCCCTGCACGCCGAACACCGGGATCAGGATCGTCCCGAGCGCCCCCGCGGCGCCGTGGACGGGGAAGACGCCACAGACGTCGTCGATACCGAGTTCGTCGACGACGAAGCGGTAGGTCGGCAGCACGATGGCGCCGCCGAGGCCGCCGAGGATCAGCGCGCCCCACCACGTGACGTGGGGCACCGCGCCGGTGACGGCGACGAGTCCGGCGAGCAGGCCGTTGGCGGTCCAGAGCGGGTCGGGCTTGCCCTGGCGGCGGGCGGAGGTCACCATCGCCGCCAGCGCGCCGGCGCTCATCCCCAGCGTGGTGTTGAGCGCGACGCGACCGAGCTGTGCGCCCAGCAGTTCGTTGTCGGCGTTGAAGATGGCGGAGGTGCCGACGTTGAAGCCGTACCAGCCGAACGCGAGGATCAGCGTCCCGAGCACCGCCAGCAGCATCGAGTGGCCCGGGATGGGCTGGCTGTTGCCGTTCGAGTCGAAGCGGCCCTTGCGCGGGCCGACCATGTAGGCGCCGACGAGGCCGGCGATGCCGCCGAGCATGTGGACGACGGTCGCGCCCGCGAAGTCGAGGTAGCCGACGCCGATGAGGTCGCCGACGAAGCCGGGGTTGTCACCCGCAGCCAGCAGGCCGCCGTCCCACGTCAGCCCCGTGGCGACGGGGTAGATCACCGCGGTCATCGCCGCCGCGACGAAGACGTAGGCGGTGAAGTCCATCCGCTCGGCGACGGCGCCGGAGACGATAGTGGCGGCGGTCATCGCGAACACCGCGCCGACCAGCCACGTGATCCACGTGCCCGAGTCGGAGATGTAGGCGAACGCCGCGCCCACGTCGACCGCCGACGCGCTCGTCAGGCCGGCGACGACGACCGAGAGCCCGAAGCCGATGACGAAGTACGACAGCACGCCCAGCGTCCAGTCGGTGACGTTCTTCATCAGGACGTTCCCGGCGTTCTTCGCGCGGACCTGCCCGGCCTCCAGCAGCGCGAACCCCGGCTGCATGAAGAAGATCAGGAACGCGACCACGAGCGCCCAGACGGTGTTGATCCCGTCGGCGACCGCCGGCTCGACGGGCATCAGTGGTCACCTCCGTTCCCGATCGAGGTATTTCGACTGATCCCGAAACCGATATCGAAAAATCCCCCACGATTAACGCACTCAACAGGCAAGACTGCTACGTTCGTTGTCGCCATGTACAGTCCACTCTCTGTTACTGGTGGTACCTAATGGTTCGCTTGCGCATCACGTAGTTTCTGTTGAATGATTCGACGAACAACCAAATTTCTTGGTTTTCAGCCCGATTCTGTAGTGTAAAACCGTTACAGACTGACTATTTCCCATAGAAGACGATGTGTTGGGTGGTGGCCTCGTCGCTCCGGCGCCGACGGACGCGTTTTTACGCGCTGGGGCGCTACGCTCCCGTAATCGATGACCTTCGAAGATCTGCCGACCACCCCACGGTCGGAGGAACTCCTCGACAAGGCGTTCTCCCGGGCCGCCCGGACCGGGCGCGCCAAGTCGCCCTACGAGGCCCAAGAGGCCATGCTGCGGACCGCCGCGAACATCCTCTCGGACAACCTCCAGAACGTCGTGACCGCGTGGCCCGACTTCGACTACGTCGACCCGTTCTACTACGAACTCGCCGACGCCATCGTCGACGTGGACCGACTCCGACAGGCACTGAGTCAGGTGACGTGGGCGGGCCGCCAGATCGAGTCGATCCGCGAGGAGTACGCGACCAAGATCCGCAACTCCGACACCGACACCGCGCGCAAACACCGGAAGCAGGCGTTCGCCCGGATGGCCGACATCACCGAGCAGATCGCCGAGGACCTGCTGGCCATCGGTAAGGCCCGCGACGAACTGAAGACGCTGCCGGACATCCGGCCCGACGAACCCGCGATCGTCGTCGCCGGCTACCCCAACGTGGGGAAGTCCTCCTTCGTCAACGAGGTCACCAACGCGAGCAACGCCATCGAGTCCTACCCGTTCACGACGACGGCGGTCCACGTCGGCCACTTCGAGCACGACCGCATCCGCTACCAGATCGTCGACACGCCGGGGCTGCTCGACCGCCCCGAGGACGAGCGCAACGACATCGAGCGGCAGGCCGTCTCGGCGCTCCACCACCTCGCCGACGCCGTGCTGTTCGTCGTCGACGCCTCCGGGGAGTGTGGCTACCCGCTTCCCTCCCAACTCGAACTGCGCGACGAACTCCGCGCGGCGTTCGACGCGCCGATGGTCACCGTCTGCAACAAGTCCGACCGCTCGAGGGACGTTGAGGCCGACGCCTACATGAGCGTGCTCGAAGGCGAGAACGTCGACGAAGTGCTCGACACCGTCGTCGAGGCCGTCGACTGGGCGCCCGACATCCCGGCCTCCCGGAAGGACTGAACGGCGGCGTCGCCGCCCGTCGACTCGATGGCGGTGTAGTGGACCTCGACGACCACGCCCTCACCGTCACCGAGCCCGAATGGTCCGTTTTCGATGGCGTTGATCCGATCGGCGAGCGGGCCGGCCAGCGCGGGCGGGTCCGTGCCCGGCGGGTGGCCGACGGTAACCACCACCCGTTCGGGGCTCCTGAACGGGAACGCCGCGCCGTGTTCCACGTCGAAGGAGACCAGCGAGAGCGACGGCGACATCGAGAGCAGTTCCGTGGCCTCGCCGCGGGCCTCGTCGGCGAACGTCGCACGCTGGGTGGCAGCGTAGGTCGCCCCCACGAGCACCGAGGAGAGCACCAACACCGTGAGCGCCAGCGCACCGACGCGTTTCGCCGTCTCCCGGCGGGCCTCGTCGGCCTTGAACCACTCCTCGGGCTGGTAGCCCTGGTACCAGAACACCACCAGCGCCACGAGGTTGATCGAGAGGAAGTTCACCGCGACCAGTACCGCCGAGCCGACGACGGCGCCGGGACGCCCCCACGCGAGGCCGATGCCGACGACGGCGGTCGGTGGCACCAACGCCGCGGCGATCATCACGCCCACCAGCGCCGAGGAGACCCCCGAGGAGAGCGAGAGCGCGCCGGCGATCCCGGCCGCGAGCGCGACCACCAAGGAGGGGACGCCCGGCGAGAGTCGCTCTCTGACCTCGCCGATGGCGAGCACCTCGCTCGGACTCAACGGGATGATGCTGCCGTAGCGCAGGACCCCCGCGAACGCCGCGGCACTCGTGACCGCGAGCAGCGCGCCCATCGCTTGGAGCTTGATGCCGCGGACGAACAGCCCCCGGTCGTCGACGACGCTGCCGACGCTGGTGGCCATCGCCGGCCCGATGAGGGGGGCGATCACCATGGAGCCGACGACGACCGCCGGCGAGTCGAGCAACAGCCCCGCGGTGGCGACGACGGCGCTGATCGCGGTCATCAGGAGGAACGGCACCCAGTCCGGCGCCAGGTCGGCGGCCCGCGCGGTCAGTTCGTCCCGGGCGATCCGGTCGCCCTCCTCGCCGGAGGTCCACTCGTTCTCCAACTGCTCGTAGCGCTCGGAGACGACGGTCTCGGCGTCGAGCACGACGGTGTAGGCGTCGCGGTCGATCCCGGTCTCCTCCCGCAGTTGGTCGAGCACCGGCTCGACGGCGTTCGTGGGCAGCGGGAAGGAGACCAGCGCCGTGTATCGCCGGCCGCTGGTTTCGTCGGAGAGCGCGTAGTCGATCCCGTTGTCGTCGAGCACCGAGAGCACGGCCTCCCGCTTCCCGGTGGGGATCATCACCTGTACGAGTCGCACGGCTCACCCTCTCGGCGACCGAACAAATAGGCGACGACCGGGAAGCCGCCCCCGAACCGATCCGGGCCGCTTTCCCACACCGACCCGCGACGGCCGGTATGGCGCTGGACGCCGGGACGCAGGCGGGGTCGCCGTCTCGGTGACGCTGCTGACCCCCCACGCGGTGCTCGACACCGTCGGCGTCATCGGCACCAGCGCGTTCGCGTACGATCCGCCGGCCCGGTGGTCGGCCACCGCCACCTGTGCGCTCGTCTGGTGAGTGTGATTCGCCGGACTGGCCGTCGCCGGGCGGCTGGTCGGCCCGCAGGGGGTCGGCTTTTAGGCGTGAAAGACGGTCGGGGGCCGTCAGAACGAGTCCTGTTCGGCGCCGATCAGGCCGTGGTACTGGGCGACCCGATACGCGGTCACGAGCGCGAAGCCGAGCGGGACGAACACGAAGAAGCCGACGACGGCGTCGATCCGCGTCAGCGGGCCGGGGAACTCCCCGCGCGCGAACGGGGGAACGGCGATCAGTACGAGCGGGAAGAGGACGAGGCTCACCGTCATCAGCGCCGCCATGAGCCTGTTCCACGACTGCTCCCGGCTCATTGGCGCACCTCCTGTTTCCGCGGCTGCGCCGGTGGCGTTTCCGGATCGGCCGCCCAGTCGGCCCGCGACCACGCCATCGCCTCCCGGACGCGCTCGGCCGCCGTTCTGAACTGCGTGTCGTCGGCCCGCGACTCGGCGAACCGGAGCCGGTGGAGCAGGCCGTCCATGTTCGCGTTCTGGATGCCGAGCCCCGGACGACGGTTCACCTCCAGAACCATCGGGCCCCGGTCGGCGTCGAAGACGATATCGACGCCGGTGTAGCCGAAGCCGGAGGCGATGGACGCCCGTGTCGCCGTTTCGAGCACTGACTCCCACTCCGGGATGCGGAACTCGAGGGACGCCCCCGTGTCGGGGTGAACGTCCACGAACGCGTTCCGGGTCTGTTGGTAGCCCCCCGAGGCCGTCCCCGAGGCGATGTCGACGGCGACGGCGACGGCGCCGGTGTGGATGTTTGCCGTCCCATTCGACTCGACCGTCGGGAGCCGAACCATGGCCATGATCGGGGTCCCCTGGAGAACGATGACCCGCAGGTCCGGGACGCCGCTCTCGACGCGGTCGGCCAACAGCCCGTCGGGTTCGACGATCGCTTCGACGACCGCGCTGCTTCGGGCCCCGTAGTCGGCGTTCCCGCCGAAACAGAGCTTCCGGACGTGGGAGACGACCGCCTCCTCCGTGAGCTTCCCCCGGTTCGTGGCGAAGCGCCCGTCGCCGCTGTCGCGGCCGCGAACGACGAGGATCCCCCGCCCGCCGCTCCCGTCGGTGGGCTTGACGACGAACCGGTCGTGCTCCTCGAGGAACGAGCCGAACGCCGCCAGTGTCGCCTCGTCGTCGACGACCATGAACGTCTCCGGCGTCGGGATGTCGAGGCCGTGGAGGAGCCGCTTCATCTGCACCTTCGAGAACCCCGACATGAGGGGAGCGGGGTTGTACCGGCTGATGAAGTCCCGGTTCCGGGTTCGCATCGTGAGCACGCCGGCGGCGCCCTCGGCGCCGAGGGAGCGGCGGAGCTGCCTGAATCGGAAGTACTCACCGAGCCGGACGTTCGTGCCGGCCCCGAGGTAGATGTTGACCGCGGCGAGGCCGACCCAACTCTCCGGGTTCTGGCTGATCACCGAGACGAGCGGTTCGTAGCTGGCGACGAGCGCGGCCGCGACGATGCCGACGAGCGTGAACGTGAGCCGCCGGGCTCCGGGCGCCCAGCCGGTTTCGGAGACGCTCTCGACGAACCGTTCGGCGTACCACGTGGTCAGGATTATCGGGAACAGCAACACCGTGTTCAGGGCCGGGATACCCTGTACCTGTCCGACCGCCTGTACGGTGAACGCCGCGATACCGGTGATGACGAGGAGCGCGGCGACGCGGTGTGGCGTCCCCAGATCGAGACCGGTCATCGCGACCCGAGCGGTGACGGTCACGACGAAAAGGTACGAGATCATGAAAAATGCCCAGACTGGGCCGACCTCGATCCACGCGAACGCCAGGATCGCCGGCCCGAACACCCCGAAGGTGGACATCCCGGCCTCGTTTCGGAGGATCGCGATGACCGTCCCGGCGAGCATCAACTGGAAGATGAACGTGATCGACGACGTGACCGAGAGGAACGACGGGACGTTCGTTCGCAGAAAGAGCGTCGCCAGCAACAAGCCGATCAGGAGCGCGAGAACGGACGTCTGATCCCTCCAGTTAACCATGCCCTACTACACAATCACGTCTGCTTAACCCTACGGGTTAGTTGATACGTTCGAGAAGACGAAATTTGTTGTCCGGGATCGAGCGGCCCGCGTCGTCGGGTGGCCCGTACCCGTCCGGAGAACGGGGCGTGGGCGGACTACTCCTCGGTCGACCCGTCGTCGCCGTCGTCCGCGTCCTCGTCGCCGTCGGCGCGCTTCTTGGCCGCGTAGCCGGCGCCCGCCGCGCCCGCTGCCCCCGCCGCGGCGCCGAAGCCGGGGCCGCTCGTGGACGTGGTGTCGGCCGCGTCGGTCGCGGTGTCGGTGGCAGCGTCGGTCGCTGCATCGGTCGGGGCCTCCGTGTCGGTCGGTTCGGCCGTCTCCGTCGCCGTCTCGGTCTCGGCCGGCGTTTCGGTCTGCTCGGCGGCGTCGAGGTCTACGTCCGCGCGGTAGGTCACGATCTGGGAGCCCGAGGGGACGCCGACGAAGACGGCACCCTCCGACTCGTCTTCCCAGACGACCGGCGTCGCAGTAATGCGCTGTCCGGTGTCTGCCTCCCAGAGGATCTCGCCGGTCTCGTCGTCGAGCGCGTAGAGGTGCCCGCCCGAGGAGCCGCTGAACACGAGACCGCCCGCGGTCGGCGTCGTGCCGCCGGGGTAGACCACGAAGGAGTTGTTGAACAGGTCCTGCGTGTCGGGGAGTTCGGTCCGCCACGCCTGGTCGCCCGTGCTGAGGTCCGTCGCGGTGACGTAAGCCGTGTAGTTCTCGCCCTCGATGCTGGCTTCCTGTCCGCCCCCGGAGATGTCGTCCTCGCCGTCGGGGCCGGTCCCCATCCCGGGCGTGCCGACGCCCTCCTCGGGGTAGCTGAAGTCGTTCATCCAGAGGATGTTCCCGGCGTCCTGCGAGCCGGAGTATCGGTAGCCCGTCTTCGGGCTGAGGCCGTCGGCCGGGTAGTTCGAGGCGCCCGCCGCCGCGGGCCAGACTTCCGTGGCGTTCTCCTCGCCCTTGCCGATGAAGCTGTGGATGTTCTTCTGTTTTGCGTAGGGTTCCGAGCGGGAGAGCAGCTGGCCGTCCTCGATGTCGTAGACGTACACCCAGCCGTTCTTGTGCTCGTAGACGACCGCACGACGCTCCTCGCCCTCGATCTCCACGTCGACGATCGACGCCACGAACTGGCCGTCGTAGTCCCAGTGGTCCTGCGGGGAGTTCTGGTCGTTCCACTTGACCTCGCCCGTGTTGGCGTCGAGGGCGACGACGCCGGCGCTCATCTGGTTCGGCCCCGGCCGGACCATCGGGTTCAGCATCGGCCGCGGGTTCCCGGCGTTCCAGACGATCGTGTCCGACTCGGGGTCGATCGCCGCGGCGTTCCACGGGGAACTGTTGGCGTGCTTCCAGAGGTCACCGAGCCACTCGTCCTCGGGGGCGAACTTCGTCGTCCACTCGACCTCGCCGGTCTCGGCGTCGAGCGCCATCGCGTGGGTGTGGCCCATCAGGGAGTTGTCCCCGCCGACCTGCCCGACGTAGACGGTGCCGTCGTAGACGTGCGAGGAACCCGAGTGGGAGTAGCCGATGAACGGGAACGGGAGGTTCTGCAGCGACGGCAGCGCCTCCATCGAGTCCGTCTCCCACTGCTTCTCGCCGGTGTAGCGGTCCAGCGCGACCATGTGGAGGTTGGCCGTGCCGAAGATGACCTTGTCCTGATAGACCGAGACGCCGCGGAAGCGCGGCTGGATCTCGTAGTCGGCGTCCTCGGGGTAGGCCCACTGGAACGTCCAGTACTCCTCGCCCGTGCGGGCGTTGACCGCCCAGACCTTCGTGTCCGCGCCGATGAAGTACATGACCGGCGGCGTGTCGCCCTCGCCGGGGACGATGGTCGTCGTCGTCTGGAGCCCGCCGCTGCCGGTGTCGAGGGTGTAAGCTTCCTCGAGCTGGTCGACGTTCTCCGGCGTCAGCGCCTCGCTGGGCGAGTAGCCGGTCTGTTCGTGCCCCTTGTTGAAGTGGAGCCACGAGTCCGTCCGGTCCTTGTCGTTCCGGAGCATCTCGTCGGTCACGTCCGAACCGGGGGCCTCGCTGTTGGCCTGCAGGACGTTCTCGCCGTAGGCGTTCTCCCCGGTGTCGATGTAGTTCATCCGCTCTTCGGGGTCGTCGACCTCGTCGTCGAGTAGGTCGCGGTCGATCGCCTCGGACAGTCGCTCGTCGTCGGTGTTCTCTGTGGCCATTGTGTTAGATGGAGATGGAGTCGATCTTCACGTTGCCCGGGTCGCGGCTCTCCTCGTCGATCCAGTGCATGTGGACCGGGAGCATCCGTTGGGCGACCTCTTGGAGTGCGATACTCGTGGTGAACAGCGCGCCGAGTTCGGCGTCGGTGAAGCGATCCGAGTCGGTGCCGGCGGCTTTCGCTCCCTCGGTCATGAGGTAGAAGCCGGCCGTCATGCCCCGGACCTCCCAGATGCCGTCAGCGAGGATCTGCTCGTCGAACAGCACCTGGTCCTGATACAGGTGGTCGTCGAGGTTCTGGAGCCAGAGGAGCACCCCGCCGGCCGCGCGCTGCGTGATCGGCGGCAGCACGTCGGCGAGCTGGTGTTCGGCCGGGATGTCGCCGGAAGCGATCCAGTGGAAGTGGCTCAGCTTCTCGGCCTGATTGATCACCGGGGCGACGAGGTCGACACCCGCGGTGCCGCCCAGGTCGAGGTCCGAGAGCGGTTCGACGGCCGCTTCCGACCCGAGGAACGCCCGCGTACTCGTCGTCAGGCGCTCGGGGTTGAACGCCGGCATGTGCTCGTCGAGGCTCTCGAAGAACCCGGCCTCCTCGAGGTGGCCGTAAGTGGCCCATCCGGCCTCCGCGATGTCGTCGAACGCCGTGCCGGGCGACTCGAAGGCCGCCCCGCTCTCGACGGTCGCCGGCGCCGCCGACAGCGTCGCCGCCAGTTCGGCCTGTTGGTCGGCGAGGAGGCCGGCGTCGACCTGACCGGCGATCTCCTCGCTCACGGCGGCGCCGACCGAACTGAGCGCCTCGACGTTCGAGGCGTCGACCGTCTCGTTCAGTTCCCCCACCGTCACTCCGGCGGCGCCGACCGCGCCGGCGACGCCGAGAGCCTTGAGGAACTCCCGACGCTCCTCGTCGCTGACTGTGGTGTGTTTCTCGTACTTGCTCATACGTCCGTAGTAAACGGAGGAGCGGCTGATAGTTATTTTGGAACTGAAGGTATATTGCTGGTTTTATGTGAGAGTTGCTTCTGCTATCGGTCTATTACTGAATGAATAACCCACAGAGACGGCGAGACACGACGACGGCACGGAAGGAGGACGGCGACGAGGTCGCCCCCGCTACCGCGGCGTCAACTGGTTCTGAGCGCGTCAGCCGGTGTTGGTCGCCCGTCTGTGGGCAGGAAAACGCATTCTATATCGCAATTTTTGGTTTATTCCGGGGCTGCCCGACCCGTGAGGGTTAACCCCGACACCCGACTACGAGCGTCCATGCCTTTCGAGAACCGGCCGAACCGGGGCGACGAGGTCGTACTCGTCGGTCGGTCGAACGTCGGGAAGTCGACGCTGATGCGCGAGCTGACCGGCCATCGCTTCGACACCGGCGGGAAACCCGGCGTCACCCGGCAGCCCAACCACTACGACTGGGCCGGGCCGGACTTCATGTTCACCGACCTCCCCGGGTTCGGCTTCATGTCCGGCGTCGAAGAGGGGAAACGCGAGCAGATCAAGACCGACGTGGTCCGCTACGTCGAGGAGAACGCCGAGCAGATCATCGCCGGCGTGCTCGTCGTCGACGGGAAGTCGGTCATCGACATCATCGACCGCCACCAGGCCAACGGCGACATCCCCCACGACGTGGAGATGTTCCACTTCCTGCAGGACGTCGGGATCGACCCCGTCGTCGCAGTCAACAAGATGGACAAGGTCGACGACCGCGACGAGCGGCTGAACGACCTGTGTGATCGACTCGGCCTCTACCCGCCGTGGCAGCAGTGGCAGGAGACGATCTGTCCGATCACGGCCAAGAACGGCTCGATCGGGACGCTGGAGGAGGCGCTGGGCGATCGCTTCCGGGAAGCGAAACGCGAAGAACTGCTGCAGTTCGTCAGCTAATCGGCGCGCGATCAGTTGAGCGCGTCGCCGACTGCCGAACGGAGGTCCGGGCTGCGAAGCGGCTTTTCGCGGAACGTCAGGCCGTCGGTAGCGGCGGCGTCCTCGCGCACGACCGTCGAGGCCTCTCCCGCCAGCAGCACGACCGGCAGTTCACGTTCGAGCACGCCGTCGATCAGCGCGATCACGTCCTCGCTCACGGTCTCGGTGTCGACGACGACGGCGCCAACCGGGAGCGTTCCCGAAAGCACCGGGTTCAGCTCCTCGGGCGCCGTCGCGGCGGTGACCTCGTAGCCCGCGAGGGCGTCGGTCATCAGGTCGACGTTCCGGCTGTTCTCCCCTACGACAACCACACGGTTCGTATCGGCGAGAGTCCCCACTCCCCCCGACGCGGACTTGGATCCCATCGGTACTCGACCGGACACGAGCTACGGGCGTAAGTGTCTCACCTAATCAGTTAGGTCGCCGGCGGCCCCACAGCCGCGGCGACCGGGCCCACGGTGTTTCGGCGTTCCACAGTGTCCACACGGCAGTCCACAGTTCCGCGCAGCGATCCACAGGCGCCACGTCGGGGGTTACGCGAGCGCGTCGGCCACGAGCTCGCGGAACTGGTCGCTCCGGATCGGTTTCTGCTCGAAGGCCATCCCGTCGACGCCGGCGGCGTTACGCCGAACCGACGGGGAGGCGTCTCCCGAGAGCAGCACGACCGGTATCCCCTGCTCACGCACGTCCCGTACCAGTTCGGTCACCCCTCGGGTGACCGTCTCGGTGTCGACGACGACGGCGTCGACGAGGCTCGGCCCCGAGCCGAGGCGGTCACGGGCGCCGACGGGCGTCGCAGTCGCCACAGTCACTCCGGCGAGCGTCTCCCCCATCATCTCCGCGTTCCGCTGATTGTCCCCCACGATAACGACCCGGTCGGTGTCGGCGAGCGCCCCCGCACTCACCGACGTACAGTTCGAACCCATCGACGTACTCTGTCCAACAGCTACGCGGGGGAAAGCGGCCTACCTAATGCGTTAGGTGGATCGGATAACCCCGACCGACCGGGCGTGGCCGCCGGCTCGCGTAACGCTCTTCCGCGTCGCCCGCCCTCGTTCGGGCATGTCTGCGGTCACTGGTCCCCCGGCGGAGTTGGCCGAGCGCCGCGACGAGCTCACGCCGATGCTCCAGCAGTACGTCGACCGCTGTGCGGAGCACGACGACGCGCTCGTGCTGTTCCGAGTGGGGGATTTCTACAAGACGTTCTGCGGCATCGCCGAGGAGGTCGCGCGGCTCTGTGAGCTCACACTGATCGAGCGCGAGGACTCCACCGGCACCTACGCCGCGGCGGGAATCCCCGTCGACAACGCCGCGGAGTACATCGAGCGACTGCTCGACGCCGGCCACCGCGTCGCCGTCGCCGATCAGGTTGAGGACCCGAGCGAGGCGTCGGGCATCGTCGAGCGCGCCGTCACTCAGATCATCACCCCCGGCACCGTCGTCGACGACGAACTGCTCTCGCCCGACTCGACGTACGTGGCGGCGGTCGTCGGCGCCGATGCTGACACCGGTGACGCCCCGGCCTACGCCGTCGCCAGCGTCGACGTGTCCACCGGCGAGTGTCGGGTCGCGCCCGCCGCCGACCGTGCGGGCGCACGCGAAGAGGTCGCCCGTGTCGGGCCCGCCGAACTGATCTCGGGGCCGGGCACCCCCGAGGTGGATCCCGACTGCCCCGTCACCGACTGGGACGACGACGCCTTCGCCGTCGACGCCGCACGGGCGACCCTCGCGGAGTACGCCGACCCGGACCGGTTCGCGGCCGTGGAGGCCCGCGCGGTCGGCGGCCTGCTGGCGTACGCCGAGTACACGCAGGGCGACGACGGCTCGCTCGAGTACGTCTCGCGGGTGCGGCGCTACGACCCCGCCGACTGCCTGCGGTTGGACGCCGCCGCGCTCCGCAGCCTCGAACTGTTCGAGAACCGCGCCGGCGGCGACCGCGAGGGGGACACGCTGTTCGAGACGGTGAACGAGACGGTCTGTGCGCTCGGGCGCCGCCGGCTGGCGTCGTGGCTCCGCCGGCCGCTGGTCGATCGGGCGGCCATCGAGGGCCGTCTCGACGCCGTCGGGGAACTCTCGACGCGGACGCTGCTTCGCGAGGAACTCCGCGACGAACTGCGCGCAGCCTACGACCTCGAACGACTCGTCTCTCGCGTGTCCCGCGAGCGGGCGAACGCCCGGGACCTCCGCTCAGTCGCCCGGACGCTCTCGATCGTTCCGAACCTGAAAGCTGCCCTCGCGGACGCCGAATCGGATCGTCTCGGTCGGCTGCGGGACGACCTCGACGAACTCCGGGAGACGCGGGAGCTGATCGAGCGCGCCATCGCGGCGGACCCGCCACAGGAGATCACCGAGGGCGGCGTGATCGCCGACGGCTTCGACGAGGAACTCGACGAGGTCCGGTCGACCGAGCGCGAGGGTCGAGCGTGGGTCGCCGACCTCGAACAGCAGGAGCGGGAGCGAACCGGGATCGACAACCTCGAAGTCGGGCACAATCAGGTCCACGGCTACTACATCGAGGTGACCGACAGCCACCTCGATTCGGTGCCCGACGAGTACCGCCGGCGCCAGACCCTGAAGAACTCGGAGCGGTTCGTCACCCCCGAACTCCGCCGGCGCGAGGACGAAATCCTCGGCGCGGCCGAGCGCGCCGACGCGCTGGAGTACGACGTGTTCCGCGAGGTGCGCGCCGAGGTCGCCGAGGCCGCCGACCGACTGCAGGGCGTGGCCGACGACCTCGCCGATCTGGACGCGCTGCTCTCGCTTTCGACGGTCGCCGTCGGCCCAGACTTCTGTCGGCCAACGTTCCACGACGGCGACGAGGCCCTCGAAATCGAGGCCGGGCGCCACCCCGTCGTCGCTCGCGCGCAGGCGGAGTTCGTCCCCAACGACGCCGACCTGCCCGCGGGCGGCGTCGCGCTCATCACCGGCCCGAACATGAGCGGGAAGTCGACGTACATGCGCCAGGTCGGCCTGATCGCCGTGCTCGCACAGGCCGGCGGCTTCGTCCCCGCCCGCTCGGCGAGCCTCCCCGTGCTGGACCGGGTGTTCACCCGCGTCGGCGCCAGCGACGACATCGCCGGGGGCCAGTCGACGTTCATGCGCGAGATGAGCGAACTCACCGACATCCTCCACGACGCCACCGAGGACTCGCTGGTCCTGCTGGACGAAGTCGGTCGCGGGACCTCCACCGCCGACGGCCTCGCCATCGCCCGCGCGGCCACGGAGTTCCTCCACGACGAGGTGGGTGCCCGGACGCTCTTTGCGACGCACTACCACGACCTGACCGCGCTGGCCGACGAGCGCGAGGGCGTGTTCAACCTCCACTTCACGGCGATCCGGGACGGCGACGACGTGACGTTCCTCCACCGCGTCGACGACGGCCCCTCGTCGTCGTCGTACGGCGTCGAGGTTGCACGGATGGCCGGCGTGCCCGACTCCGTGGTCGAACGTTCGCGCGAACTGGTCGAGGCGACTGATGGCCACGAGCGCGCGCCAGCGGCATCGACGGCGCCGGCGGCGACCGACGGTGCAGGAACTGCAGATGGGGAGTCCGAAGCGGCATCCGACTCCTCGACGCCCCCGGGCCAGCAGACGCTGCCGGGAACCGAACCAGAGGGTGCGGCCGCCGACGGCGCGGACGCCCTCGCGGCCGAACTCCGCGAACTCGACCTCGCGAGGACGACGCCGCTGGAGGCGCTGAACCGGCTGCAGGAGCTACAGGACCGCGTCACGGACCGATGAGCGACACCCCCGCGGTGGAACGGCTGGACGACGCCACGGTCGACCGCATCGCCGCCGGCGAGGTGATCACCCGGCCCGAACGGGTCGTCGGCGAACTGCTGGACAACGCGCTCGACGCCGGCGCGGCCTCGGTCCGCGTCGAAGTCGACGGCGACGGCACCGAGCGACTCCGCGTCGCCGACGACGGCCACGGGATGGCTCGGGGGGACGCCGCGCGGGCGGTCGAGCGCCACGCGACCAGCAAACTCCGGGACGCGGCGGAGCTGCCGGCGACGACGAGCCTCGGCTTCCGTGGCGAGGCGCTGCCGAGCATCGCCGACGCCGGCCGACTCGAACTGGTCACCAGCGACGGGAGCGAACCGGGGACTCGACTCGTCGTCGACGGCGATGGGGGCAGCGAGGGACGAAGTCCCTCTGGTAGCCGGGCTTCGCCCGGCGACGTCCAGATCACCGACGCCGGCCGGGCACGCGGGACGACGGTGATCGTCCGTGACCTCTTCGCCGACCGCCCGGCCCGACTCGAAGCGCTCGGCGGCGCGGGCGCGGAGTTCGCGAAGGTCTCGGACCTCGTGGCGCGGTACGCACTGACCCGTCCCGACGTGTCGTTCTCGCTCGCCCACGACGGGCGGGACGTGTTCGAAACCCCCGGGAGCGGCGTCTACGAGGACACGCTGGCCGCGGTCTACGACCGCCACGTCGCCGCCGGGGCGACGACGTTCACCCACGAGACGACGCTCTCGGCTGGGGGTGAGGGACCGAACGGCGCCGCGCTCCACGTCGAAGGAGTCCTCGCGTCCCCCGCGACCACGCGTGCCGACCGCTCGCACTTGCGGACCGCGGTCAACGGCCGACCAGTCGTCAACGAGGGGCTCCGCCGCGCGGTCGAGCGCGGTTACGGCACGCTCCTCCCGAACGGGCGCCACCCCATCGCGGTCGTTTCGGTTTCGCTTCCCCCCGAAACAGTCGACGCGAACGTCCACCCGGCGAAAGCCGAGGTGGCGCTCGCGGCCCGCGAGGCCGTCGAAGCGGCCGTGGAAACCGGCGTCAACGACGCCCTGACGACGGCTGACCTCCGGCGCTCGGGCGAGGTGGCGATGGGGCTGGAAGAGTCACTCGAACCGGTCGACGCCGACTCCGCACTCGCCGACGCCGAGGTGCTCGGGCAGTTCCGCGAGACCTACCTGCTCTGTGTGGCGGGCGAGGAACTGCTGGTGATCGACCAGCACGCGGCCCACGAGCGGGTGAACTACGAGCGCCTGCGGGCCGCCGTCTCGGGGACGCCGATCGAACGGGTCGGAATCTCGCCGCCCGAAACCGTCTCGCTGTCGCCCGCCGAGGCCGCGGTCGTCGAGGAGCGCGCCGACGAAGTCGCGGCGCTGGGGTTCGAAGCCGACCCGTTCGGCGGGACGACGGTGAAACTCTCGACGGTACCGGCGCCGCTGGGTCGGCCCGCCGACTCGGCGGCGTTCCGGGAGGTCCTCGCGGCGCTCGCCCGCGGCGACGACCCCGCTGACGCCCGCGAGGCGGCGCTCGCCGACCTGGCCTGTCACCCGTCGCTGAAGGCGGGCGACACGCTGGAAGACGAACAGGCCCAGTCGCTCGTCCACCGACTCGGCCAGTGCGAGCAGCCGTTCGCCTGCCCGCACGGCCGGCCGACGGTGCTCAGCGTGAGCGCGGGGACGCTGGCGGCGGGGTTCGAACGGGAGTAACGGTCGCGTCGGTCGCTACCACTCTTTGCAGTCCGGGCAGACGAGCGCGTCGGGGTCGAGGTCGGGGGCGTCCGCGGCGCCACCCTCGCCGGCGCGCCACCGTTTCTCCACGGTCGCACCGCAGGCCGCACACGCCGCCCCGTGGGGCGTCGACGTGTAGGTGAAGGTGGGTTCGTCGAGGGGGTCGGCCGCCTCAGCGGAGCCTTCGTTGTCGGCCGCCGACGTGTCGTCGCCGTCGTCGCCGCCCGAGAAGTCCGTCAGGCTGGCGTCGTCGCTCATGGCTCGGCGTGGGGCCGGCGTGGGCTTAGCGTTGGCGTCCGCCGGAAGCGAACCCTTTTCAGTTCCCACGGGCCGACACCCGGGCATGAGCCCCGGACACCCGCTGCAGGGTATGACCGACCTCTGGGAGAACACCGTCGAGGACATGGAGGCCACCGCGGCCGAACTCCGGGAGGCCGGCTGGGAGACCGTCGAACTCCACCCCGGCGCGGTGACGCCGCTGCCCCGACTGGAGACCGAGGACGGCTACGAGGACGACCGAACGGGCTTCGACGTGATGGCCCCCGGCAACGAGTTCGCCGACGTGCAGGACGCCGTCGACGGCGCCGAGTTCGACGAGTACGAGGCGTACAACGCCCAGACCAACGGCGTCGTGTTCGCGGTTGTCGTGATGAAGGCCGAGGCCGCCGAACGGGCCGTTCTCATCCCGATCTACTACAAGGTCGATGACGCCGAGGAGACGGTCCGGCGGATCGAGGAGTCGGGCGAGAGCCGACTCTACGTCCGCCCCCTCGACGACAGCGAGCGCGTGCTGTTCGTCCAGCAACACCCCGAGGCGCTGCTTCCCGGCGAGGAGTAGGCCCCACCCCTCCGGAACGGGCGGTTTCGACGTGTTTTTCAGCCGCGGCCGAGATTTTCGGGTATGGCCGAACTCAATCTCGTCGTGTCGGACCCCGACACGGGTAAGACGTACCAGACGACGGTCGACGGACAGGACGCAAACCGATTCCTCGGGCGCTCGCTCGGCGACGAGGTCGACGGCGACGTGGTCGGGCTCTCGGAGTCCACCCTCGAACTCACCGGTGGCTCGGACGCCGCCGGCCGACCGATGCGCGCCGACGTGGCTGGCCCGAACCTCAAGCAGCTCCTGCTCGAGGACGGCGTCGGCTTCAAGCCCGAGAAGGACGGCGAGCGACGCCGAATCACGGTCCGTGGCGCCGAGTTCAGCGAGGAGTCCGCGCAGGTCAACGCCACCGCCCGCGGCGACGAGGACGTCGCCGCGGCGTTCGGCGAGGGCGACGACGACGGCGAGGAGTAAGTTCACACACGCTTTTCGATGGCCGACCGCATCCCCAGCGACCACGCCAGCGTTCACACCGAACGGGCCGAGGTGGCCCGCAGCGGCGGCACCCGGCGCCCCTGTCTGCGTCTCCCGAGCGCTCTCGACCTCGAACAGGGCTCGTTCGTCACGCTCGTCGTCGACGGCGAGGCACGCCACGCCGAGGTGCAGGGCGACAGCACTGGCCTGCTGATCCGCGGCGCCTACGACCTCAAAAGCGAGGCCCGTGACCCGGGTCGCGCCGAGAACCGCCTCGTGGAGTGGCTCCGCAACGTGGGTCGGGAGCCCGGCGACCCCGTCGAGATCGACGAGATCGAGGCCGGCGAGCGCTACGGCGTCCGACTCCCCGGCGAACGGGCGTTCTACCGCGACACCAGCGGGCCGGGTGGTTCGCTACAGGGGATCGCGGAAAGTCTGGATGGGGGGAGCGACGACGACGGCGACGACCCCTTCGACCTCGACTGACCGACTGCAACGCGGTCGCTTTTTCCCGCTCAGGCGCCTCGTCGGGGTATGAGCAAGCTCTCTGAGTTCCTCGCGGGCGAACGGCTGGAGGACGTGGCGCTGTTTCTCGCCGACGATCAGTTGGACGAGGCGGGCAAACTCGCAGACGCCGGCGAGGAGGTCGACGGCGGCGTCATGCTCGTCCGGCCGGGCGAGCAGGGGCGAAAGCTGTTCAGCGCCGGCACCGGGCAGGGCGCGATGGAGTTCGCCAAGGAAGCGATGGGCGAGGGCGGCAGCGTCAACGCCGACCTTGCGGGCGGGACCTGTCCCAAGGACGGCGACGGCGGGGAGCACACGGTCAAGTACGTCTTCGCGTTCGCCGAGGCCGAGAACCAGGAGGTCGGCGGGATGTACGGGGAGGGCGACGTGATGCACGCCTACGCGAAGTGTTCCTGCGGGGAGTCGTACTCCGAGAAGTGGATCGTGGGGAGTCGCGACGCGTAAGCCAGGCTACTCAACGCTCTCGCCGAGCCGAGGCATGACGTACGTGTAGCCGAGGGCCGTACCCAGACCCAACGTCACCCCCCAGACGAGGTGGCTCGCCAGCAGCGGGAGTGAGAAGTTGGGAACCGATGTGGGGATCCCGAGCAACTGAAGCCAGACCGGGGCGACGACGCTGGCGGCGACGGCCCAGACGAGCAGCCCCCAGACCACCCCGACGACGGCGTAGGTCGCAGTGGTGTTCCGGTACCGCTCCAGCACGAGCGAGAGCACGCCCACGTACGTGAACCCGAAGACGACGCTGTGGAACTCGTGGGTGAGCCAGCCGACGACGGGGTCCGCCGTCCCGTAGAAGACGCCGATACCCGCGACCGAGCCCCCCAAGAACCCCGAGACAACGCTGTAGGCGACACCGGCGACCAACGCTGCGGCACAGGCCACCACGAGGTGTGGGGCGGCGGGACGAACCCCTGCCAGGTCCGACCTGCTCGGTCGGACCTCGACCCCCTGGGGCTGGGCGCGGCTTAGCGTCACCGTCACCGTCGTACTGTCGTCGACGGCGGTGTCGATATTCCCCCCGTAGCTCGTGACGAGCAGTCGAACCACGTTCAGACCGAACCCGACCTTCGGGTTGTCGAACTCGTCGATATCGCCGGTCTCGAGCAGTGCTCGCTGGCTCTCGGGGAGCCCCGACCCGTCGTCGGTAATACTCACGGCGACGGTTGCCGGCGTCGTCTCGACGGTGACCGCCGGCGTCCGGTCCTCGCCGTGGACCACGGCGTTCTCGAGTAGGTTGGTGAAGACGAGCCCCAGCCGTTCGTTCGCGAACACGGTCACGTCATCGGGGACCGACTCGACCGAGACGTCCACGTCGGGGTAACGCTCGCCGATCGTCGCGATGCTCTCGTGGAGGTCCGCGCCGAGGTCACGTGGCGTCGGCCCGGGGCCGTTCCCCCCGCTGCTGTTGGTGAAGTAGCGCACCTCCTCGATCGTCTGTTGGATATCCGCCGCACGTTTGTCGATCACCGACATCCCGTTCGGGTGCTCCTCGGGGTCGACGCTGGCGTACCCCCGGATCACGCTCACGGCGTTGAGGACCTCGTGCCGGAGGAGTCGGTTGATGGTCACCAGGCGGTTGGTCTGTTCGCGGAGCACGCCCCGCTGGCGTCGGTTGCGTGCGGCGTACAGCCCGGTCAGCGTGCCGCCGATGCTTCCGCCGATGAGGAAGTTCGACAGATACGTCCGTGTCCGAGCGACCTCCACGGACAGCCGCCCGTCGGCGGTCGAGCCCGCCAGCGTCAGTCCGACCAACACCGCCATCGTGGCGAACCCGATCACAGCCCAGATCGTGGTCGTCCGGACCATCGCCCCGTCGACGTCGGCCACCGCCAGCGCCACGCCGAAGGCCGCCAGCCCGAGGCCGAGCGCGAGCGGCACGACACCCGCCAGGTAGAACTGGACGGTATCGTCGTAGAGCGCAAGCGTCACGGTGAATCGTGTGAGGAAGAACCCGAGTCCCGCGACGACGAGCCCGCCGTAGTTCAGGTGTTTCCCCATGGATGCACAACTACGCCCATATTGGACCAGAGGTAAAGAGTTCCCGGCGAAAACAGCCCGGTTTCGGCGTCGAGTGGTTCGCTCGGGGCGAATGCTGGACGTTCCTCCCGATCCGACGACCGGAGACAGGAACCGTCCCGGGATCGGCCGCCCGCCGTCGCTACTCCTCGACCAGTTCCTCGAACGCCCGTCGGATCACGGTCCGGGTCGCGCGACCCTCGCTGGTCCAGTGCTGGGCCATGTCGAGCATGTCGTCGTAGATGTCGGGCTTGCAGCCCGCGGCCTTCGGGTGGCCGCCGCCGTTGACCTGGCCGGCGACCTCGTGGCAGCGCTCGAAGCCTTCCGAGCCACGGATCGACGCGCTCCCGGAGGGTTTGACGATCACGGCGGCGTCACAGCCCTGCTCGCGGAGCGTCTCGGCGACCTCGTTCTGGGAACAGCGGCCGTAGGTGAAGCCGACGGTCCAGTCGCCGATCTCCCGGCGGTTCGCCCGCGAGACGGCGGCGTCGATGCGGCGCTCCTTCTCGACACGTCGGTGTTCGACGTAGTCGAGCACCGTCTCGGGGAGGGCGGCGCCGTACTCGCCGACGATGGTGGCGTACTCCTCCGGGCCGCTCCAGTAGGCGTAGTCCGCGAGGTCGTCGCTGCGTTCGTCCTGCTTGAGCCAGAGGTCGTGATCCCGGGTGACTTCCGCGAGTTCGGCGTAGCGCTCGTCGAACTCGTAGTCGAGCGAGCGCAGGGTCACGTCCGTCGTGCACTCCTCCTCGCTGTCGCCGATGACGAGGTCGACGCCGGCGTCGCGGACGCTCTGTTCGAGGTCAGCGTCCCACTGGTGGTGGTCGAACCACCGCACCTCGCCACAGCGCTCGACCAGCGCGTCGAGGTCCTCGGCGATGTACTCGAAGCTGTCCGGGCAGATGTCGCAGACGTAGGCGTCGGTGCCTTCCTCGACGTGCTTGGCGACCAGTTCCAGGGACTCCTCGATCTGTCCCGGCCCGGAGGCGACCAGCGCGACCGTCGAGCGCTCGTGGGGCTCCTCGTCCTCGCCCTTCTCGTCGTCATCGTCGTCCTCGTCGGCGGCGTCGCCGGCAACCTCCGCGGCCAGTTCCTCCTCGAAGGGAACCACGTCGAGGGCGGCGCCGCGGGCCTCGCGGATCAGGGCGACACAGCCCAGGCCGTCGGCGTCGGAGTCGGTGATGACCACGGCCTCGGCGCCGTCGACGGCCTCGGCGATGCGCTCCTCGGTTCGGTCCTCGGAGAGCGAGTCGGGGTAGAAAAAGCCCTTCCCGGGCAGCAGCGAGCGCCGGTGCAGGGAGAGTTCGCTCGTCTCGATGAGTTCGTCGTCCATACCGGACAGTCGCCCAGCCGGGGTATAAGGCCGGTGGAACGCCGGGCTAGGCGGGCGTTTCCGGCTCGGACTCGGCGTCGGTCGTCCCCTCGCCTTCGAGCTGTCGCACGGTCAGCACCGGGACGGGACAGCGCCGCACGACACGCTCGGCGACGCCGCCGATCAGGTAGCGGTTCTCGCCGTGGCGGCCGCGGGTGCCGGTGGCGACCACGTCGGCGCCGACCTCGCGGGCGTAGTCGGAGATGGTCGCTGCGGGCCGGCCCGACCGGACGGCGGTGGTGACGGCGCTCTCGGCGCGGGTCGCGACGCTCGCGACGGCGTCCTCGCCGTCGTCTTCGAGTGCGGCGCGGAGCTCCTCGCGGACGCTCTCCGGGGAACTCTCGACCTCGCGCTCGTCGACGACGAACAGGGCGTGCACGTCGGCGTCGAAGCGCTCGGCGAGGTCGAGCGCGACGCCGACCGCCCGCTGGACGCTCTCGGAGCCGTCGGTCGCGATGACGATGGTGTCGAACATACGCGTTCGTTCGGGCCCGGCGGCATAACTCCGACGGGCCTGATACGTGGTACGTAACGCGCCCGCGGTTGCAGAGCGGTGGGCGCCTCGCGGGCGCCGATGTGGCGCTCGCGGGGGAGGAAGAGGGATCCGGGGCTGTTCCGGGCCTCGTGCCCGGAACCGAGCGGTCACAAGTGGCCATGCGTCTCGATGCCGTCGCCGTCCCTGTCGCCGCCGACCGAGCTACCGTCCCAGAAGCGGCCACACCGCCGAAGCGTACCGACGCGTTCTCAGAAGCTACTTCCCCGCCCCGCTCACCCATCCAGCCATGCGTACCGACATCGGCAACGCGCTGGGCGGGGAGCCGTCCCTGACCCGCGACGCCCTCGACGAACTGGACGCCGACGTGGCCGCCGCCCACGAACGGATCGCCGACGGGATGGACGACGACGCGTTCGGCTACGCCGCGTTGAACCTTCCCGAGACCGCCGACCCCGACGCTATCCGGAACGCCGTCGCCCCCTTCGCCGACAGCGGGGCGGTGCTCACGGTCGGCATCGGCGGCAGCGCCCTCGGCGCCGCGACGCTCGCCAAGGGGCTGGAGAGCGACGTGGGCGCCTACTTCCTCGACAACGTCGACCCCGAGCACACGACGCGACTGCTCGACTCGCTCGACCTCTCCCGTACTACGGTCAACGTGGTCTCGAACTCCGGCACGACCGCCGAGACGCTCTCGAACTTCCTCGTCGTCCGCGAGGCGATGGAGCGCGACGGCGTCGACTGGACCGAGCGCACCTTCGTCACCACGGGGCCGAAGGGGAACCTCCGGAACCTCGCGGAGAAGCACGACCTGCCGGCGCTGGACGTGCCCGAGGGCGTTCCGGGGCGGTTCTCCGTGCTCTCGACGGTCGGGCTGGCGGTGGCAGCGATCCAGGGCCACGACATCGAGGCCGTACTCGCCGGCGCCGCCGACGAGCGCGACCGACTCGCGGGCTCGCTCTACGACTCGCCCGCCTACGCCTACGGCGCGACCAGCTACGCGCTGGCCGAACGCGGCGCCGTCACGAACGCGTTCATGCCGTACGCCGAATCGCTGGAGACGTTCGCCGAATGGTTCGCCCAACTCTGGGCCGAGAGCCTCGGCAAGGACGGGCAGGGCCAGACCCCCGCCCGGGCGCTCGGCGCGACCGACCAGCACTCCCAACTGCAGCTGTACCGCGCCGGCCCGCGGGACAAGCTGGTGACGCTCGTCCGACCCACAGAACGCGCCGACCGCGGGATTCCCG
Organism: Halolamina litorea; assembly: GCF_026616205.1. Classification (NCBI taxonomy): domain Archaea; kingdom Methanobacteriati; phylum Methanobacteriota; class Halobacteria; order Halobacteriales; family Haloferacaceae; genus Halolamina; species Halolamina litorea. The sequence continues at coordinate 219,301 of NZ_JANHGR010000001.1, read as the reverse complement.
AAACCGATCTGGACGGCCTCTCCTACCTCGGCGGCTCCTCGCTCGGGACGCTGCTCGACGCGGAGTTCCGGGCGACCGAAGCCAGCCTGACGGCCGCCGACTGTCCGAACGTCCGGATCGAGATCGACCGCGTCGACGAGCGCGGGCTCGGCGAACTCCTGTTCGGGATGGAGGCCGCCTGCGTCTGCTACGGCGAACTCGCGGATCTCTCGACGTTCACCCAGCCCGCCGTGGAGTGGGGGAAGAAGGCCGCTCGCGGCCTGCTCGGCGGCGGCGAGTTCGAGGAGGCAGAGGCGGTTCGCGGGAAGGAACGGCTCGTCGTTGAGTAGGCGTCGACGCCGGCTGAACCACGACGGTGCCGGCGTCACCGAGCCTCCACGCCGGCCGAACCATACCATCGCCGGCGTCACCGACCGTCACCGCTTTGCCTGCCCGACTGCACGTTCCAACGATGAGTCAGACCTCCCGGCCCGAGCGTCCCATCTCCGGTCCGGCATTGCTCCGGACGATGCAGGCGTTCGTGCTGTTCGTCTCCGGCGTCCTCGGCGGCAGCGTCGGGGTGTCGCTGTGGGCGAGCGTCGCTCCGGGACTGGGCGTCGCCGCGGGGACGACCGCCTACGACATCCTGAACACGCTCGCGCAGTTCGTCGGCTTCGCCGCGCCGGTGGTGCTGTTCATCGCCGCCGCGGGTGATCGGGAGTTGCTCTCGTGGAAACTGCCGGACCGTCGGGGGGCGGCGGTCGCCCTCGGCGCCGCCGCCGTGCTCTACGTGCTCCAGATCGTGCTGTTGACCGCGTTCTCGCTGATCGACGTCTCCCCGTCCCAGAACCCGGCGACCGACCCCGCCGGCCGCGAGGCGGCGTACTTCCTGTTGATGATCCCCGTCTCGGTGTTCGTCGTCGGGCCCGCCGAGGAGCTGCTGGTGCGTGGCGGGATTCAGGGACTGCTGAAACGCGCGTGGGGCCCGTGGCCGGCCATCCTGGGGGCGAGCGCGCTGTTCGGGTCGCTACACTACATCGGAAGCGGGAGCGGGGCGATCGCCTACGTGGTGTTCTCGTTCCTGCTCGGCTCGCTGCTGGGCTATCTCTACGAGCGCACCGGGAACCTCGTCGTGCCGATGGTCGCCCACGGCGTGTACAACGCCGTCATCTACGCGATCCAGTACGTAACGTTCGGCTGAGAATCGAGCGGCGAGAATCAGGCGGGGTTCTTCCGTGCGAGGTCACTGCCACAGATCGGACAGCGTTCGCGGTCCTCGTCGAACTCGCGGCCACAGCCCGCACACTGGAACGTCCACTCGCGTTTCTCCTGGATCCCCTCGCGGGCGATGACCTGGACGTCGACGTCGAGTTTCTCGGCGACGTTCTGCATCGCGTAGTCGTCGGTGACCAGCGTGGCGTCGAGTTCGAACGCGGTGGCGAGCAGCCGCGTGTCGGTCTCGGATATCTCGCCGGCGTCGCCCGTCTCGGTTGCGGCCCGGCCCACGCGGTCGACCGTCTCGTCGGCCGGCAGGTGCATGTCCATCCCCGCGCCCTCCATCGCGTCGAAGCGGTACTCGGTCTCCCCCTGTAGCTCCTCTTTCACGAGGGGAATCGAGACCGTCTCGTCGTCGGTGTGGTACTCGTGGATGAACGCGGACGTGTCGAGGACCTCCATCTATCGCTGGATGACGATGTAGTCCTTCACGGCCTGCACCCGGGAGACCGGCACCCGGAACCGACCGCCTTCGTCGCGCTCGAAGTTCACTTTGCCGCGGGGCGTGTCCTCGTTGGGCGAGACGAGCAGGTCGTGGAGTTCGCCCGTCTTGAGGTCCATGGTGATGTTGTACAGCATGCCGAGCTCGGTGCCGTCCGAGCCCATGACTGCTTTCCCCGAGAGGTTCTCGGCGAGTATGTCGGCCATAGGCCCCAAAACAGGCCGTGGCGTGATAAACGCCACGGGGCCGGTCCACACGGTCGGCGGCGACGGCGGCGACGCTCGCGACCGTAGAGAGTCGAAACAGGTAACTGGCGCCCGCGATTCCTTCCAGTCAAGAGACGTTCTCTCGGTGATTTTCGATGCCTGACGCCAACCACGATACCGACGCCGACGTTGATCCCGGATCGCTCCGGACCCCCATCGTCGCCGTGCTCGGCCACGTCGACCACGGGAAGACGAGTCTGCTAGACAAGATCCGCGGTTCTGCCGTCAGCGAGGGTGAGGCCGGCGCCATCACCCAGCACATCGGCGCCACCGCCGTCCCCCTCGACACCGTCTCGTCGATGGCCGGCGACCTCGTGATGGCCGACGACTTCGACCTGCCGGGGCTGCTGTTCATCGACACGCCCGGCCACCACTCCTTCTCGACGCTCCGGGCCCGCGGGGGCGCACTCGCGGACATCGCCGTCCTCGTCGTCGACGTGAACGACGGCTTCCAGCCCCAGACCGAGGAGGCGCTGGACATCCTCCGGCGCACCGGCACGCCGTTCGTCGTCGCCGCGAACAAGGTCGACACCACCCCCGGCTGGAACCCCAAACCCGACAGCCCGGTGAAACAGACCTACGACGCCCAGTCCGACCGCGCCCGGCAGCGACTGGACGAGAACCTCTACGAGATCATCGGCCAACTCTCCGACGCCGGCTTCTCGGCGGACCTCTACTGGCGCGTCCAGAACTTCCAAGGTAACATCGGCGTCGTCCCCGTCTCGGCGATGACCGGCGAGGGAGTGCCCGACCTGCTGGCGGTGCTGATGGGGCTCTCCCAGCGCTACATGAAAAACGAGATGGAGATCGATCTGGGCGGCCCCGGGAAGGGGACGGTCCTCGAGGTGAAAGACGAGAAGGGGTTCGGCGCGACGCTCGACGTGGTGCTGTACGACGGTACCGTCACGGAGGGCGACCGCATCGTCGTCGGCGGCGTCGAGGGCCCCATCGTCACGGAGGTCCGCGCGCTGCTTCGCCCACGGGCGCTCTCGGAGATCCGGACCGAACAGGAGTTCGAACGGCTCGACTCCGTACAGGCCGCCTCCGGCGTGAAACTCGCGGCACCGGACCTCGACGACGCGATGGCCGGCGCGCCGGTCCGCGTGGTCCGTGGTCGCCCGCTCGAGGACGTGATCGAGGAGGTCGAGGCCGAACTCTCCGAGATCGAAGTCGAAACCGCAGAGCAGGGCGTCGTCGTCAAAGCCGACACGCTCGGCAGTCTGGAGGCGATGGCCAATGCGCTCCAGGAGGCCGAAATCCCGATCCTCCGGGCGGAGGTCGGCGATATCGCGCCGCGTGACGTGGCGGTCGCCAGCACCGCAAACGAGGCCGAGAACCGCGTGATTCTCGGGTTCAACGTCGACGTGCTCCCCGACGCCGAGCGCGAACTCGACCGGCAGGACGTTCGGCTGTTCAACCACGACGTGATCTATCAGCTCGTCGAGGACTACGAGGAGTTCGTCGAGGAACGCCAGCGCGAACAGCAGGAGACCGTCCTCGACAAGATCCACCGACCGGCCCGCTTCCGCATCCTGCAGGACCACACGTTCCGGCAGAACAACCCCGCGGTCGTCGGCGTCGAGATCCTCGCCGGCACCATCGAGAACAACCGCCGGGTGGCGAAGTTCGAGAACGGCGAGCCGACCCGGATCGGGGAGCTCTCCGGGATGCAGGAACAGGGCGAGGACGTGGACGAGGCCCGCGCGGGCAGCCGCGTCAGCATCGCCATCGACGGCCCGACGGTGGGTCGGGACATCGAGGAGGGCGACGAACTCTGGATCTACCTGCCCGAGAAACACGCGAAGATCCTCGAACAGGAACTCAAAGAGGAGATCCCGGCCGACGAGCGCGAGGCGCTGAACGCGTACCTGGAGAAGATGCGCAAGCGCGACCCCTTCTGGGGGAAGTAGCCCAGCCCCCACGTTCGCTCCCGCGGGCACGAAGCGTGATACCGCGACGGTGTAACGCCCACCCCGTCCGACACAAAGCATTTCCCGCGGAGCCACGGATCTCGCCCGTGAAACGCCGATCCCTCCTCGGCACGCTGGGCGTCGCCGGCGTGGCAGGCCTCGCGGGCTGTCAGGGCCTCCCCCGTCTCGGCGCGTCGACGACGCTCGGACGCCTGACGGTCAGCAACTGGGACGAACGGGAGAGCCACCGCTTCGGCCTCCGCGTCGACCGTGACGGCGAGACGGTCCACGAGTCGACCCACACCGTCGAGTCGAAAAGCGACGACGTGCTTCCCGGCGCCGTCGCCGACTGTACGTGGGACCCTCAAGACGGCGAGTACGTCGTCGCCGCCCGCGTCGATGGCGGGGAGTGGCAACGGTTCGACCTGCTCGACCGGGTCGATAGTTCGCCGGACTGCCTGACCGCGGCGGTCGACTACCGGCCCGACGGCCCGGCCGAGGAATCGTTCTCCGTCCGGGTTCGGGCGGACTGTGCGGAGTTCGAGGGGAGCGTCGGTAGCTGTGGGACCGACAGCGCGGCGCAGTGAGGACCGCGACGGCGACGCCCGACCGACGCGCGTCAGACACGTTTCAGGCTCGCGAGCGATGTCTGCCAACGCTTGAAGGTGATCTCTCCCGTACCGGTGTGTATGCCACAGTGCAGAGGACCGTACGCCGACAGTCGGACCGTACAGGAGTCCAACGGCGGCTACACCGTCTCCATCCCGAAGGAGATCGCCGAACGCTACGACCTGGAGAAGGGCGATCAGGTGTTCTGGACGGACTCCCCGGACGACGAGACGCCACAGTTCCTGCCGCCCGAAGAGCTCTGAAGCCCGCCCCCGCGGGTCACCCGTTCCCTCGACTCGTCGCCGATCCATCCCCGTGGGTCGGCCTTTTACCGTTCAGTTCCGCTCCGTAGCGTCGCCGCTCGTTCCCTTGTTCAGCCGAAAAGTTCCTCGCGGGGTTTCCCTATCCTGCTACTCGCGGCTCACGGGGTTCGCCGCTCGTCGTTCCGAGACGACCGGCGGTCGTCTCGCTACTCGTCGCCGACGGCGCTCTCACTCACCGGGTCGTGACCCTCGACGACCTCCTGCCCGCCCATGTAGGGCTGGAGCGCCTCGGGCACGTCGACGGTGCCGTCCTCGTTCTGGTAGTACTCCAGAATCGCCACGAGCACGCGCGGGACGGCGACGCCCGAGCCGTTGAGCGTGTGGAGGTACTCCGCCGACTCGTGCTGTTCGGGGCGGTACTGGATCCCCGCCCGCCGGGCCTGGAAGTCCCGGAAGTTCGACACCGACGAGACTTCGAGCCAGCGGCCACCCTGCTCGGGGCCCTCGGCCATGTCGTCGCCGGGCGCCCAGACCTCGATGTCGTACTTCTTGGCCTGCGTGAACCCGAGGTCGCCCGTACACATCTCCAGAATCCGGTAGGGGAGCCCGAGCGCCTGCAGGACCGACTCGGCCTCGCTCACGAGCCCCTCGAAGCGCTCGTCGCTCTCCTCCGGGCGGACGAAGTTGACCATCTCCACCTTGTTGAACTGGTGGACCCGGACGATCCCACGGGTCTCGGTGCCGTGTTCGCCAGCCTCCTGGCGGAAGTTGGGCGAGTAGGCCTGGTACTTCAGCGGCAGGTCGTCGTCGAGCAGGATCTCGTCGCGGTGGAGGTTCGTGACCGGGACCTCGGCGGTCGGGAGCAGCCAGAGGTCGTCGTCGTCGTACGGTTCGTCGTGGCTCCCCTCCAGCCGATAGGCGTCCTGGGTGAACTTCGGGAACTGGCCGGTGCCCTCCATCGAGCGGCTGTTAACCGGGATCGGCGGGAACACGTCGGTGTACCCCTGTTCACGGTGAGTTTCGAGGAAGAACTGGATCAGCGCGTGTTCGAGGCGGGCGCCCTCGCCTTTGGCGAAGTAGTAGCCGCCGCCGCTGACTTTCGCGCCGCGCTCGAAGTCGAGGATGTCGAGTTCCTCGCCGAGGTCGTAGTGGGGCGTCACCTCGTCGGGGAGGTCACGCAGATCGTCGAACCCCTCGCGGCGGCGCTCGACGTTCTCGCTCTCGTCGGCACCGCGGGGCACGTCCTCGTCGGGGAGCATCGGGATGTGGAGCATCGCCTCCTCGAGTTCGGCTTCGAGGTCGTCGGCGCGGTCCTCGATCTCGTTCAGTCGCGCCTTGAGGTCGCTCGATCGCTCGATGGCTTCCTCGGCTTCCTCCTCCTTGCCCTCGCGTTTGAGTTCGCCGATGCTCCGGCTGACCTCGTTGCGCTCGTGGCGGAGTTCGTCGCCCTCGCCTTTGAGTTCGCGCCACTCGTCGTAGACCGCGAGAATCTCGTCGACGTCGACGTCGTCGACGCCCTTCGCGTCGAGTGCGTCCCGGACGCGCTCGGGCTCCTCTCGGAGGGTCCGTCTGCTGATCATGGCCCGATTTCTCGGTGATTCGGGAAAACCGTGTCGGGTCCGTGGGAACCGATGGCGGTAGTGGTCACCGGCATCGTGGGAACCGATGGCGGTAGCGGTCACCGGCATCGTGGGAACCGATGGCGGTAGCGATCACCTCCCTCGTGGAAACCGGTTCCGTCAGTCGCCGCTCCGCCTCAGTCGTGGGCCGCGAAGAAGACGTCGAGGCCGTTGCGGGTGATCCGCACGTCGATCGTTCCGGGGCCGGTCACGTCGACCTCTTCGAGGAGGTCGTAGGGGCCGGCGACGACCTCGACCCGGACCGGGATCGGTGGCTCACCCTCGGGCGGCGAGGGGGCCACGTCGCCGACGATGGGACGGGAGCCGGGTGGGATCGTCCCCTCGTAGTCCGGTTCCGGCGGGTCGTCGGGGTCGTACTCGGCGACCGGCGTCACCGTCGCGGTCACCTCCTGGGCGCCGCTGCTGCGGTTCTCGATCGCCAACTCCACGTCGGTGTTCGTCAGCACCGTACAGCCGGAGAGCGCGAGCAGGGGGAGCGGCAGGAACGCGCGGCGTGAGAGCGCCATCACCGATGATCGGGGTCGGTCGGAGAAAACGGTTGTCGTCGCGGCCGGGAGTCGTCGGGTCTCGCCCGGGGTCAGCAGGCCGCTACTCCTCGGGGTGGGCCCACGCCATCGCCTCGCGGACCGCCTCCTTGGGGCCGATGAAGGTGATCCGGTCGCCGCGTTCGAGCGTGAAGTCCGCCTCGGGGACGAAGGAGTCCCCGTCACGGCAGACCAGCCCGATCAGGCAGCCCCCGGGGAGGTCCGGACCGATGTCCCGGACCGTCCGGCCGACCAGTACGTCGGCGGTGACCTCGATCTCCTGCACGTCGCCGGACTCGCCGATGCCGCGCATCCAGTTGGCGAGCGCCGGGCGCTCGATGTGGTTGTCCATGGCCTGTGCCGTGGCCATCGCCGAGGAGATGGTCGTCACGCCCAACTCCTCGAAGGCGTCGACGTTCTCGGGGTTGTTGGTCCGGGTGATGACCTCCTTCGGGTCGAACTTCGACTGGGAGAGTTGAGAGATCAGTAGGTTCGCGTCGTCGTCGCCTGTAGCGGCGATGACGAACTTGGCGTTGTCGGCGCCGGCCGAGCGCAGCACGTCGGTCTCGGTGCCGTCGCCCGCGTGGACCGTGAAGCCCGCGTCGCGGGCCCCCTGGATCCGGTCTTGGTTCTTCTCCACGATGACTACGTCCTCGCCTCGGTCTTCGAGACGGGTCGCGAGCTCTCGGCCCACGTCCCCGCCTCCGACGATGATGACTCGCATAGGTATGACGTTGAGTTTCTCCGCGATGCGGCGGGCCAGCCCCGCCTCGAACACGACGGTCAGCAGGATGGTCAGGAAGACGGTGCCGACGAGCAGGTCGGCGGCCCCGGGCATCCCGACTTCGGGACTCCGGAGTTCGATGGCGAACAGCGTCGCCACCGAGGCGGGAATGATCCCGCGCGGGCCGACGAAGCTCATGAACAGTCGCTCCTCGCGCGTGTACCGGTCGCCGACGCTGGAGACGAACACCAGCAGCGGCCGGAGCACCAGTGCGACGACGGCGACGACGGCCAGCCCCCCGATGCCGAGGTTGATCAGCACCGAGAACTCCAGTAGCGCCGCCAGCATGATGAAGACGAACGAGAGCACCACGAGCGTCACGTCGCCCTTGAACGCCGCGATGTCCTCCTCGTAGGGCACGTCGGCGTTGCCGAGCAGCACGCCGGCGACGGCGACGGCGGCGACGCCGGACTCGCTGGCGAGGTAGTTCGCCGCCGCGTAGGCGACGAGCGCGCCCGCGAGTACGAGCAGCCGGGCGTTTCGCGGGGCGTTCCCCGGCGAGAGGTCGACGTACTGGAGCGCGTAGTACATCACCGCGGCGACGGCGATGCCGACCAACAGCCCGTACCCGAGTCGCTGGGCGAACTGGCGGACCAGCGCGCCGGCGCCGGAGGCGTCGGTGGTGATGATGTTGAAGATGACCACCGCGGTGATGGCTGCGGTCACGTCGTTGACGATCCCCTCCGTGTCGAGGGCGACCCCGACGCGGTCCCTGACCGGGACCACTTCGAGGATCGGCGCGATCACGGTCGGCCCCGTCGCGACCAGCAGGGAGCCGATAAGGAACGAGACCGGCCAGCCCGCGCCGAGGAAGAAGTTGACGGCGGCGGCGGTCCCGACCAGCGCGATCAGCGCGCCGAGCGTGACCAACCGGAACACCGTCTGTGGCGCCTCGCGGAGCTGTTCGATGCGGAGGTGGAACGCCCCCTCGAAGACGATGATGGCGACCGAGAGCCCGACGATGGCGGGCAGCGCCGTCCCGAACCCCTCGGGGTTGAGCAGGTTCGTTCCCTCCGGCCCCAGCAGGATGCCCGCAGCGATCAGGAAGACGACGCTGGGCACCTGGAACCGGTCCGACAGCACCTGCGCGACGACGCCGACGCCGATAATCCCGGCGACGACGGCGATCAGGACGGCGGACTCGTTCCCGGCCATCTACGCTCCCCCGGTCATGAACTGTCGATTCGACCGCACACCGAAAAGTTCCCGACGGGGTCGCTTAAACGTGGCTACTATCCCACGCCCGGATGGTCACTCGTAGAGGTCGTCGACCTCGTCGGCCCAGCGGTCGAGGATCTTGCGGCGTTTCTTCTTCATCGTCGGCGTCAGCAGGTCGTTCTCGGGGGTGAACTCCTCCTCGACCAGCCGGAACTGCTTGATCCGCTCGTGGCTCTCGAAGCGCTCGTTGATCGACTCGACTTCCGACTGGATGCGGTCGCGGACGCGGTCGTCGCCACAGAGTTCGGCGTCGCTCTCGGGGAGGTCGAGCCCCTCGCTCTCGCCCCACGCCCGGACGGCCTCGAACTCGGGGACGACCAAGGCGCTGACGAACTTCCGGGCGTCGCCGATGACCATCACCTGCTCGATCAGTTCGTTCTCGGCGAAGGCGTCCTCGATGGGCCCCGGCGGCACCATCTTGCCCGTCGAGAGCTTCATCAGCTGTTTGGCGCGCTCGCGGAAGGTGATGTAGCCGTCCTCTCGAATCTCGACCACGTCGCCGGTCCGGAACCACGGCTCGCCGCCGTCCTCGTCCTCGAGGAAGGCTTCCTCGGTCGCCTCGGGTTTCTCCCAGTAGCCGTCGGTGACGTTCGGGCCGCGGACGAGCAGTTCCCCGGTCTGCCCGGAGGTCGTGCCGTCGTCGACGACGCCGACGGACTCGTCGATCCGGGTCTCCACGTCGACGACCGGGGGTCCGATCGTTCCGGGCTTGGGGTCCTCGATTGGGTTGACGCTCAGGACGGGTGCGGTCTCGGTCAGGCCGTAGCCCTCGAGGATCGGGATGCCCATGCCGTGGAACAGCCGGCAGAGGTCCTCCGAGAGGCTGCCGCCGCCGGAGACGAAGAAGTCGATGTTGTCGCCCAGCGCCTCCCGGACGCTGGAGTAGACGAGTCGGTCGGCGATCCCGTGTTGGGCCGAGAGGAGCATCCCGGGGTTCTCGGCGCGCTCGTAGTCGCGGGCCACGTCGACGGCCCACTCGAAGATCCGTTTGCTGACCGGCGACTCGCCGGCCTGTTCGCGCACGGCGGCGTAGAGCTTCTCGTACACGCGGGGGACGCTGGTGAACGTCGTCGGCTTGACGAGTTGGAAGTCCTCACGTAGCGTGTCGGGGCTCTCGGCGTAGGCGACGGTAGCGCCGACGGCGAGCATCAGGAAGTGCCCCGAGAGCCGTTCGAAGACGTGCGCGAGCGGCAGGAACGAGAGTGCGACGGTGTCGGTGTCGGTCGTCGGCATGTCCGGGTCGCGGTCGGGGCGGGGGCCGAACCGCCGGAAACACTGGTTCACGTTCGAGCGGAAGTTCCAGTGGGTCAGCTGTACGCCCTTGGGCTGGCCGGTCGTCCCGGAGGTGTAGACAAGGCTCGCCAAGTCCTCGGGGTGGCGCTCGTCAAGCCAGCCCTGGTAGGTCTCCTCGTCGAACGCCTCGGCGCCGCGCTCGTGGAGGTCACCGAGCGTGAACACGTCGTCGCGGTCCCGGACCGCCCCCGCGGCGCCGCTGCCGTCGGCGGGTTCGTCCATCACGACGATGAAGGAGAGATCCAGGTCGTCCTCGACGGCGAGCACCTTGTGGAGCAGGTCCCCGTTCTCGACGACGACGCCGTCGGCGCCCGCGTCGTCGAGGAGGTACTCCGTCTGGGTCTGGGAGGAACCGCTGTAGACGGTGGTGACGACGCCGCCGGCGGCGAGCACGGCGAAGTCGGTCTGGGCCCACTCCATCCGGGTGTTGGCGAAGAGGCCGACGCGGTCGCCCGCTTCGATGCCGAGGTCCCGGAACCCCGCAGCGAGGTTGCGCACGACCTCCCGGGTCTCCTCGTAGCGCAGGTCGGCGTAGTCACCCGTCGGCGCGGCGTCGACGACGCCCGACGCGACCAGCGACCGATCGTAGATCCCCCCCTTGTAGCGCTGGGCGACGTTCCCGGCGTTGCGCTCGGCGCTGGCCTCGAACATCGCCGGCAGCGTGTCGTCCCCGATTACAGGGTGGTCGAACCCCTGCTCGGCCTCGCGAATATCCATAATCCCGGGGTGTGTCGGGAACGACCATAAAGTTCCGGACACGTCCGGAGTGTTGTTCCGGGTTGATTCCTACGAGCGGTCCAAGTACGCCAGCACGCCCCGCGTGTTCAGGCGCATCTCCGCCTCGGCCTTCTCCTCGCCCCACGCCTCGGCGCCCGGCGACTCGTCAGCGTGGGCGACGAAGTGTTCGATCACCGCCTCGTCGTCCTCAAGTTCCGCGCGCTTGCGCCGGACGGCCTCGACCCACTCCATTAGGGTGCGCTTGTAGCCGTTCAGCAGGTCGGCGTCGTACTCCCGCGGGCCGAAGTGGGCGAACGCGAGGGTTTCCGGGCCGAGGTCAGCGATGGTCGACACGTCCCGGCGGGCCTGATCGAGGTCGAACTGCGGCGGTGGGCTGGTCTCCCGAATCGCGTCCTCCGAGGGGACGTAGAGGCCGGCGGCGTCGCCGGTGTAGACGATCCCCGAGTCGGGGTCGTGGAAGACGTGCTGGTGGGGCGCGTGGCCCGGCGCCTCGTGAGCGGTGAGGGTTCGGTCACCGAGGTCGATCCGGTCGCCGTCGGCGAGGCCGACGACACGGTCCTCGGGCGCCGGAACCGGCTCGGCGTAGTAGGACCACTGCTCGCCGACGGCGTCTTTGGTGCCGGCGACGAGTCGCTCGGGGTCGGTCAGGTGCCGGGCGCCGCGCTCGTGGATGTACGCGGTGGCGTCGGGGTAGTCCTGCAGCAGGTGGCCGGCGCCGCCGGCGTGGTCGAGGTGGACGTGCGTGAGGACCACCGCGTCCAGCGACTCGATCCCGAGTTCGTCGAGCGCGCCAGCGATCGCGTCGTAGTCGCCGCCCGTGCCGGAGTCGACGACGGCAGTACGGTCGCCGTCGATGACGTAGACGGAGCCGTACTCGGCGGTGCCGTACATCCCGGTGTCGACGTAGTGGGTGTCGTCAGTGCCTTCGACCGCGGACACGTCGCCGATGCTCATGGCTCGGTAGGGGGCCGGACGGGAGAAAAACGGTAGGGATAGGGCGCAGACGTGTCCCGATCAGTCGAGTGGCGGCTCGTAGTCGTCACCGAAGAGATGCGGTGCGTGCGGCGGAAGGTACTGTGCCGTGAGTCGAAAGACGGCCCACGCCTCGGCCAGGTACGCTCCGACGAGCAGGAGGCCGACCAAGCCGAGACCGACGGCGTCGTACACCGATACCGGGAGGAACAGGAACGGGAGTAGCGTCGCGACCGGAACCACGGCCGAGAGCACGAGCTTCGCGTCGTTGTTGACGACCACGTCGTCGACCGTGTCGTAGCGGGTCATGTGGACCGGTCGGTCGGGGTGGGGGAGAGGGAGCACGCGGGTGACGGCGACGTAGGAGCCGACGAGCAGTGCGGTGACGACGACAGCGCCGCGCGCGGCGGTGTCGACGAGACCGATCACGGCGACGACGACCGACGCCCCGCCGTAGAGGAACGCGAACACTGCCGGCTGGGCGAGCAGTCGACGCAGGTCCCGGCGCATAGCTCGGGGTGATCGGCGGTCCGTAGTAAATCCGGTGGGAGCGGGGCCACCGAAAGCGCGAGAACGGTGCCGTTCCGGCCTTACTCCATCAGGAACTCGATCGCCGCGCCCTGGCCGAAGCCGACACAGAGCGTCGCCAGCCCGCGGGAGTCGCCGCGCTTCTGCATCTCGTGGAGCAGCGTCACGGGCAGCCGGGCGCCACTCGCACCGAGCGGGTGACCGATGGCGATGGCGCCGCCGTTGACGTTGAACTGGTCCTCCGGGATGCCGAGTTCGTCGCGGGCGTAGACACACTGGGAGGCGAACGCCTCGTTCAGTTCGACGAGGTCGTAGTCCTCGATGTCGGTGCCGGCGCGTTCGAGCAGCCCCTTCGTCGCCGGCACCGGGCCGATCCCCATGACCGTCGGGTCGACGCCGACGACTTCGTTGGTACCGATCTCGGCGACGATATCGAGGTCGTGCTCGTCGGCGAACGCCTCGGAGGTGACCATCACCAGCGACGCCCCATCGGAGATCTGACTGGAGTTGCCGGCGGTAACGGTGCCGTCGCCGGTGAACGCCGGCGGGAGCCCCGAGAGCTTCTCGGCGGTGGTGCCCGGTCGGATCCCCTCGTCCTCGGAGACGACGCCGTCCTCGGTCTCGATGGGGAGGATCTCGTCGTCGAAGCGGCCCGACTCGGTGGCCTCGACCGCGCGCTGCTGGCTCTTGGCGGCGTATTCGTCCTGTGCCTCGCGGCTCACGTCGTACTCCTCGGCGACCTTCTCGGCGGTCATCCCCATCTGGAGCTGGAAGAGGTTGTACTGCTCCGTCAGCGCGGGGTGGAGCTGCTGGTAGGAGTCGCCGTCCATCGGGACGCGGCTCATGTTCTCGACGCCGCCGGCGACGATGCAGTCGCGGTTGCCCGCCGCGACGGCGTCGGCCGCGGAGATGACCGCCTGCATCGAGGAGGCACACCAGCGGTTGATCGTCGTCGCCGGCGTCCCCTCGCCCAGCGAGGACAGCAGCGCGATGACGCGGGCGACGTTGTTGTCCTGTTCGCCGCGCTGCTGGGCGACGCCCCACATGAGGTCGTCGACGTCCTCGGGGTCGACGCCGGTGGTCTCGAGCGCGTCCTCGATCAGCGGGACCGAGAGGTCCTCGCTCCGGGTCTCGGCGAAGACGCCGTCTTCCTTGCCCTGCGGGGTCCGGCGTGCGTGTACGACGACTGGTGTCGACATACCCCCCGAGTTGGCCGGCGCCGGGATAAATCCGACCGAACGCGGCGGCCGTGGTCGAGCGTTGTCGGACCCGTAACAGGGAAAGCACTTACTGGCGGGCGAACACCTCAGTCCGTGCTCCACCCCGCCCGTTGGGCGCGTCGCCGGCCCGTCGCGGCCGTGCTGGCGCTCACTGCGCTCTCCCTCCTCCTCCGAGTGGTCGCGCTGGGCGACCGATCGATGCACTGGGACGAAGCCCGCGTCGGCTACTGGACGCTGCGGTACGCCCGCGGCGCCGGCTTCGCCTACCGGCCCGTAATCCACGGCCCGCTGGTACCGATCCTGACCGCGCCGCTGTTCGAGCGCCTCGGACCGACGGCGTTCACGGCCCGGCTCCCGGTCGCCCTGATCGGCGGCCTCGCGCCGCTGTCGGCGCTGCTGTTCCGTCGCTCCGCAGCCAGTACCGACGGCGCCCTCCTCGACGACGACGAGACCGTCGTGCTGGCGCTCCTGCTCGCGGTCACGCCGGGGCTGGTCTACTACTCGCGGTTCATGCGCTCGGACGTGCCCCTCGCCGTGTTCGCGCTGTTCGCGCTGGGGTTCGCGGTCCGGGCGGTCGCGACCGGGCACCGACGCCACGTCGTCGCCGCGGGGCTGTTCGCCGGCCTCGCGATCCCGACGAAGGAGAACGTGCTGCTGTACGCCGCCTGTGCGGCGGGTGCGGCGGCGGTCGCCGTTGGCTGGCCGGCGGTTGCGGTGCTGCTCCCGTGGCGCGACGGGGGCGGCTCTGGAACCGGGGCGTCACCGTCGACGGCCCTCCGGGAGTCTCTCGGGCGCGCCCGGACAGTGGCAGCCCGTCACCTCCCTGCCGTGGCTCCGGCCCTGCTGGTCGCCCTCGTCCCCGTCGCGTTCTTCCTCGCCCCGCGCGGGCCCGCAGGTGACCCCTCGCTGGGTGCCGCACTGGCGGGGAAGGTGGGCTGGCTCGCGCTGGTCGAGCGCGCCACCGTCGGGACGTGGGAGACGTTCGCCGCGAGCCTCTGGGCCGGCGAGCGGAGCCACGCCTACCTCGGCTTCGCCGGGCGTCTCTGGGCGTACCTGCTCGTCGGCGCCCTGCCGGTCGTCGTCGGCGCCGGCTACGCGTTCGCCCGGGAGCTTCGGGCCGGTGCTCGCCCGCTCGTGGTCCCACTGACCGCGTGGGGCGCTGCCGCTACGCTGGGCTACCCGCTGGCGACGGACATCCCCGCGCCGTGGATTCCGGTGCACATCGCGCTGCCGCTGTTCCCCGTCTCCGCGGTCGGCTGGGTCGCGCTGGCCCGTGAGCGGCCGTGGCGGGCGGCGGCCCCGGACGCCGACGCCCGGCGGCGCTACGCCCGCTACGCGCTCGCCGGGCTGGTGGTACTCTCGACGGTCCACGTCCCGCTGGTGCTCGCGGCCTCGTCGGTGACGCCGCCGCTGTACGTGAACGTGCTCGCACAGTCGGCACAGCCGGCCGACGACCTCGCGCCGATGCGGGCGGTCGTCGACGACGCGGCCGACGACGGCGGCGTGCTCTACTACGGCGACCAGTACTACCTGCCAAACGAGTCGCTCGACGACCACCAGCCCACCGGTGACGCGAACTGGCTCGGGTGGTGGCTCGGCCGGCTGCCGATGCCCTGGTACGTCGAGCGCGCCGGCGCGCCGTCGTCGTACAGCCGCGACCCGGACGTGCTCCGGGAACGCGGGTCGCTCCCGCCGGTGGTGTTCGCGAACGGGTCGGCGGCCGACGAGGCCGGCCCGATCCTGACCGACCGGGGCTACGAGCGGACGGCCTACGACCTCGGGCTCTACCACGAGCAGACGGTGGTAGCGTTCGTCGACGAATCGCGGCTCGACGGGCGATCGACGGCCCCGCGAAACCGTTCCTGACAACGGATAGATTAATGTTGGATCGAGGCGAACGGTGAGCTATGGCCGAGTGTCGTTCGTGGGGCGTCGATGGCGCTCCTGAGTAATCCCGCAAGCGCCGTGTTGAACGTCGTCATCGGCGTCGGTGCCCTGATCGCGTACTACCGCCACGGCCTCGATCGGGAAGGGGTGCACCGCGTAGCGGGGCCGACGCTGGCGGCGGGGATCGCCGCGATCGGCGTGTTGGAACTGCTCCCGAACGAGCCGCGCTGGCTGTGGCTGGGCGTCGGAGTCGTCACCGCATCGGCGTTCGTCGTCGAGGTGTACACGGGGATCGTGGCGTACTTCGCGCCGATCGTGCGTCACTACCGGCCGTTCCGGGGTCGGTGATCGACCTCCCGAATCGTCCAGCGATCCCGGGTTCCGACGCGCTTAACCGACTGGACCGGCAAGTTATCCGAGATGAGCGAGCCCGCCGTCGACGTCGTAGAGTTCCTGGTGACTGCCCACACCTACACCGAGGACGAAGAGCTGGACGAGGGCGACCTCCCGCCCCGCTTCCGGCAGGTGTTCTGGTCCGACGGGTCGATCGAACGCCCGCTCGCGGTCACGCAGGACCGTGCGCGAACTGCTACCGGCGTCGACCACCCGTGGGACGCCGTCTCGGATCTGCTCTTTACCCAGCGCACGGAGTTCTCCGGCGAGATCTCGCTGACCCAGCCCGACATGGCCCTCGAGTGGCTCCTCGACCGCGTCGAGGACGACCGGATGGCCTCGAACCCCACGCTCGCCTACGCCGCCCGCGACGAGGACGGCGTGAGCGTCACCCGCGAGGAGGCCCGCGCGGACAACCAGCCGATCCAGGCCGACCGGGTCTGGATCGACTCCCTGCTCGACGAGTACTTCGACGAGGAGGAGGACGCCGAGATGCTCGATCTGGTCCACATCCTCGCCCCCGAGGAGATCGAGACCACCCTCGACGACCTCGTGTTGACCAACGACCAGAGCAACGAGGTCCAGAAGATCGTCACCGCGATCGAGAACCGCGACTACCTCGCCAGCATCGGCCTGAGCGAGATCGGGAAGATCCTCTTCGTCGGCCCACCCGGCACCGGGAAGACCACTATCTCCCGCGGGCTGGCCCACGAACTGGGCCTCCCGTTCGTCGAGGTCAAGCTGTCGATGGTCACGAGCCAGTACCTCGGCGAGACGGCCAAGAACGTCGAGAAGACCTTCGAGGTCGCAAAGCGCCTCTCGCCGTGTATCCTCTTCATCGACGAGTTCGACTCCGTCGCCAAGACCCGCAAGTCCGACGAGCACGCCGCGCTCAAGCGGGCGGTCAACACGCTGCTCAAGAGCATCGACGACATCTCGCTGGTGCGCGACGAGGTGCTGACGGTTGCGGCGACGAACCACCCCGACCAGCTCGACGCCGCCGCGTGGCGCCGATTCGACGAGGTCGTGAACTTCCCCAAGCCCGACCAGCAGATGCGTTCGGACATCCTCCGCATCGTCACCCGAGACATGCAGATGGCCGAGTTCGACCCCGACGCCGTCGCCGAGGAGACCGAGGGGCTGACCGGCTCCGACCTCCGGATGGTGCTGCGGGAGGCCGTCCTGCAGGCGCTCACCGAGGGTCGCCGCGAACTGACCCAGGAGGACGTGATGGACGCCGTGCAGGGCTTCGAGGAGCGTGACAACCTCAAGAACATGGACATGATCGACGGCGAGGGTGCCGCCATCGCGGGCGACGGTGGGCACGACCACGATCACGACCACGATCACGACCACGACCACGACCACTGACCGCGGTACCGACTCCGTCTTTTCTACCGCTCGACCGGGCGCCAGACTGCCACTGCTGCGACGGTGAGCGCCGCGGCGGTCCAGAACACGAGCCCGAACGCGCTGACCACGGGGTTCGCTGTGGCGACTCCGGAGGTCATCGCCAGCGCCGGCCGGATCGCCAGTTCGAGCACCAACCCACGGAACGCGCTCGCGGGCGCAACGCCGGCCAGCGCGCCGATCCCGTCGCCTACGATCCCTGCCGTGAGCAGCGCCACGAGCACGAGGTCGGTGACGAACGCCACGACCACGACAGCGCCCACGGCCGTCGCCAGCGCCTCCCGGTTGGTCCGGGCGAGCGCAGAGGTCGCGAGTACGAACGCGACCGCCGCGAGGGTGTACCAGCCGGCGAACAGCACGAACCGGCCGTAGACCAGCGGCGTGTCGCCGGCGGAGTGTGTCGCGAGGAACGACGACGTCTCCGGCGCCCCGAGGCTCGCGACGACCCCCGCGGCCCCCAGCGCAGCGACGACGGTGACGAACGCGGGGAGCGCCCGACCGAGGAACACGCCGAGGACGTACTCGGCTCGGGAGACCGAGTAGGTCCGGAGGATGGACAGCGTCCCCCGCTCCTCGTCACCGCGAATCGACTGGAAGCCAACGGCGAAGGCGACCACAGGAACGAGCAGTTCGACCGGCAACAGCAGGTCGTAGGTCAACGAGACGTAGCCGCCGGGCGAGCCCATCGATGCGCCGCCGAGCCCGACCACGACGACGGTGAACGCCGCCGCGACCGCCAGCAGCGCCCGGTTCCGGAGTAGCGTCCGGACCTCCCGACCCGCGACGACAGAGACGGGACGAACACGCATCACGCCTCACCCCCGTCGTCCAGGTCGACGGTGACTGCCTCGCGGCCGGTGCCCGCGACTGTCGCCGAGAACACGTCACGGAGGCTCTTCTCCGCGGTCTGTTCGAGCAGTGCCGCCGGCGAGCCGTCGAGGACGAACGCACCGTTCGCGATCAGGAGTACCCGGTCGGTGTACCGCGAGACGGCGTCGAGGTCGTGGCTGGTGGTGAGCACGAGCCGGCCGTCGGCGGCCATCGCCGCCGCGGCCTCGAAGATGTGGTCGGCAACGTCCGGGTCGAGCCCGCTGGTCGGCTCGTCGAGAACGACGACTGGCGGATCGCCGATCAACGCCTGTGCGAGCCCCAACAGCCGCGTCATCCCGCCGGAGAGGTCGTCGACGCGCCGATCGGCGGCACCCGACAGCCCGACTCGGGCGAGTAGCGCGTCGGCGTCGACGTCGTTCCCGATCAGTGAGCCGTAGAACTCGACCACCTCACGGGCGGTGAACCCGGGGCGGAACCGCGGCGACTGCGGGAGGTACGCCACGGTTCGGCCAGTCCCCGTCGGCCGCGTCACCGTGCCGGCGTCGAGGGCTCGGAGGCCGGCGAACAGTTCCAACGTGGTCGTCTTCCCGGAACCGTTCGGCCCCACGAGGGCGACGAACGTTCCACCGTCGAGGGCGACGCTCGCGTCGTCGAGCACCGTCACGTCGCCGAAGGAGAGCGACGCTCCCTCGAGTCCGAGGACGGGGTCGCTCATTCGGCCACCTCCGTCGTGTTACCCGAATCACGGAGGTCGGCGAGGACGTCCGGCCGGGCCGGGGTAGTTCTGGGAGTCAGATCGACGACGCCGGTGGCGCGAAGTCCCGGGACCGTCTCCTGTACGGTTCTGACAAGGTCGACGGCGGGTGAGCGTGCGAGGGTCCACGCCCCCGGCGTCGACTGGACGTGCGCGTCGACCGGGCCGGTCGGGCGGAACGCTCGGTCGTAGTGGCCGTCACCGTCGGTGTCGGTCCCGGGGACCGGCCCCCAGTAGTTCCCCCGGTCGCCGACGGTCCAGACCCGCAGCGGGCCGACGCGAGCCGTCGCCCCCTGCTCGTTCTCGACGATATCGTTCGTGGTCACGAGGTTGGTAGCGAGGGCGTCGCCGGCCCGGAGGCCGACGTTGTTTCCGACGATCGTGTTGTGCGTGTACAGCGACTGGGAGCTGTAGACGTTGAAGCCGTTGCCGTTGTCGGCGAGGACGTTCCCGGCGAAGTACGAGCGTGTCCCCGACGTCGAGATGCCGACGCGGGAGTCGCGCACGTCGTTGCCGACGACGAGGTTGCCCGACGGTCGCGTCATCATGAAGATGCCCGCGTTCGTGTCGCGAGCGGTGTTGTTGGAGAGCAGCGAGTCGGAGGTGTACATCGCGTGGATGCCGAACCGGCTGTCGCCGAAGACGTTGTCCCGGACGACGATCCCGTCGGCACGGTGGGTGTAGACGCCGTCGCGGCCGCCGCTGAAACGACTGTCCTCGACGACGATCGCGTCGTACATCGCGACCAGACCCATGAAGCCCCCCTGGTCCCCGGGGGCGACGGCGACTGTCGACGATCGAACCACGGTTCCCCCGCTGTCGAGGACGACGATGCCGGAGGCTGGCGTCTCGATCGAGACGTTCTCGATGAGCGAACGGTCGGCACCGATCAGTCGGATCGCGGCGTCACCCCGGCCGTACGCGAGTTCGACGTTCTTCGACCAGCCGAGCCCCGCGAGCTGTGAGGCGTTGAGCATGCTCCGGCGACTCCCGACGTCGCCGACCCCGTCGATCCGGAGGTCGGTCACGGTGGTGCCTGACCCCGCAAGCGTCAGGACCGTGCCGTTGCCGTTGCCGCTGATCGTCGTCGCGTTGCCGGCGCCGGCGATCGTCAGCGACTTGTTCACCGTCAGGCCGTCGGTGTGGTAGGTGCCGGGTGGGAGTTCGACGGTCGTG
This sequence comes from Halolamina litorea, assembly GCF_026616205.1. Lineage (NCBI taxonomy): Archaea > Methanobacteriati > Methanobacteriota > Halobacteria > Halobacteriales > Haloferacaceae > Halolamina > Halolamina litorea. Next base: position 199,189 of record NZ_JANHGR010000001.1, on the reverse strand, counting down.
TTCGGCGGGGCTGCTGCGACGGCCTCGTCGAGGGTCGCTTCGTCCTCCCCGACGACGACCGAGGTGGGCCGCTCGTCGCGGTCAGTTACCGCCGCGACGGTTCGGTTAGCCCACGACGATCGGTTCTCGACCGCACTCTGGAGTGTCGAGGCCGACGCCGGTTCGCGGGCGGGGACCGCCTCCTCGACTGCCGCCCACGGGACGATCTCGCCGCCGTAGTCGTCGACGAACGAGGCTGCGGCGTCGCGGTTACTGAACGGGACCGCGACGGGCCCGCTCGGAAGCCTGGCGCGGCTTCCAACGACGACGACTGTCTCCTCGGCCGGGACGAACTCCACCGTACCGTCGGCGGTCAGATAGCCTTCAGTCGTGAGCGAGGCGTTCACGCCGGCGTAGTCCGAGACGAACGCCGCGACCGGCTTCCCGAACCGTCGCTCGTGGCCGGTTCGGCCCTGTTCGGCGACGTACGAGCCGATGCTGTAGAAGCCGACCACGTATTCGTACGCCGAGTAGTACATCTCGACACGGGGGACCGAGAGCCCGCGCTGGTCGACCTTCCGGATCGTCTCGTCGGTGAGGCCGAGAGTGAACGTGTCGTCGAACGGGACGGGGTCGACGTCGCCGGCGGCGCCGACGGGGACGACGAGCGTGGCGCTGAGCCCGAGCATCACGACGACGGAGACGACCACGAACGCCGTCAGCGGGAGGGTCCGCGCCGGCATCTCAGTTCCCGAGCGTCGAGAGGAGTTCTGGCGAGACGTCCCCGAACTCGACGATGTCGCCGCCGTACTCGCCCTGGAACGCCTCGGCGTCGGCCGGCGTCGAGAAGGCGATCAGGTCCTCCCCCATCGCCCCGACCACGGACGACCCGGCGACGAACGTCACTCCCGTCGCATCGACGAACGACGACGCGTCGTAGTGCGTCGAGATGACCTGCTGGTCGCCGTCGGTTCGGATCTCGTAGTCGACCGCGCTGTAGTCGGTGACGTAGAACGCCTGACGGTCCCAGTCTTCGTGTTCGAAGTCGAACTGGAACGACTCCCACGTGCTGTCGAACCGGGCGGGGTTGTCGTGTCCCGCCGGACGCTGGTCGGCGTAGAAGACCTCCGCGGTCGGCCCGGGGTGTTGAGAGATCACCATCCCGCAGACGTCACAGGTGGCGTCCTCGCTCAGCGAGACTGCTGCGGGCGGGTCGCCCCCGTCGCCGCCGAGGCAGCCGGCGAGCCCAGCGGTGAGTCCGGCAGCGGTCGCGACGACGTGCCGACGTGACAACCGCCGGCCGGCAGCGTCTGCCGGTTCTGGGTCCGAACGATCCACACGGCCACAGTCGCGCGAGTTTGCTGGCATGGGTGGGTGTCCCGGTAACGGCCGGTCGCGTCGACGACGGGGCGCCGCCCCGAGTACGGTCGAAAGTAGGGCGTACCGCCGAAAAGGCGTATTGGTGCGACAGTCGAACGCCGTTCGGAGTCGGGGGGTACAAAGCCTCGGCAGCCCATCGGGCCCGCATGGACCGTGCGACCCTTTTCGACCGACTCGACGAGGAACTGCGTACCGACGCGTACGCCGACGTGGACGCCAGCCCGAACGGCCTGCAGGTCGGCAGCCGCGAGGGCGAACTCGAGCGCGTCGCGTTCGCCGTCGACGCCGCCGAGGCGACCATCGAGGCCGCCGTCGAGGCCGGCGCCGACGTACTCGTCGCCCACCACGGCCTCGTCTGGGGCGGGATCGAGCGCGTGACCGGCCGGGAGTTGGGCCGGATCGCCCCCCTGATCCGGAACGACGTGGCGCTCTACGTCTCCCACCTCCCCCTCGACGGCCACCCGACGCTCGGGAACGCCGCGGGGCTCGCCGACCTGCTGGACCTCGCCGCCCGGGAGTCCTTCGGCGAAGTCGGCCCGGAGACGGCCGGCCTGCTCGGCGAGCGCGACGAGCCGATCCGTGTCGGCACGCTGGCCGAGCTGCTGGCCGACGAACTCGACACGGGCGGCGAGGGGGTCCAGACGCTCGCGTTCGGGCCCGAAGAGGTCGAACGTGTGGCGGTCCTGACCGGCAGCGGCGTCGACTGGATCGACGAGGCCGTCGACGCCGGCGCCGACGCGCTGCTCACCGGCGAGGGGAAACAGCAGGTCTACCACGAGGCTCGCGAGGCCGGCATCAACGTCCTGCTGGCCGGCCACTACGCGACCGAGACGTTCGGCGTTCGGTCGCTCCAGGCGCTCGTCGAGGACTGGGGCGTCGAGACGACGTACGTCGACCATCCGACCGGACTCTGAGCGACCGGGCGCCGAACCAGCCGCGGGCGACGGCCGCCGCCTGTGGCCTTTATCCGTCAGTCGTACGTTGGTCGAGCGAATGGGTCGGCTCCGCGAGCGATTGGCACTCGAAAGCCGGGTCCTCCGCCGGAAGGTGTTCCGCACCGAGCGCCGGGAGTCGCTCGTCGCGGTGCTCCTGATCGCGCCGGTGATCGCCGCCGTCTCGTGGGTCGCCGTCGAGTACGACTGGCTCTCTTTCGTCTTCTTCCCGCCGCTGGCGGCGGCGACGTACAACCTCTTTGCCCACCCGAGGCAGCCGGTGAACTTCCCTTGGCAGGTGCCGGTCACCCTGACCGTCGGCGCGCTCAGCGGCGCGGCGGCACAGAACCTCGCGCGGGCGGTCGGGAGCGTCCCGCAGGGGTCGTTTCAGGTCGACCCGATCACGGCCGGCCTGACGGTGCTGCTGGCGGGCGGGTTCCTCTACCTGTTCGACACCGAGATCGCCCCCGCGCTGGCGGTGGGGCTGCTGCTGCCGTTCGCCGGCGTCGCCCCGCAGGTCTACGTGTTGAACGTCTTCCTCGGCTCCGGGACGGTCGCGGTCGCGTTCGCGCTCTGGCGGGCAGTCGTCCACGACGACGAGTACGGGCCCGGCGGGGCCGGCGAGCATGGTCTCGGCGACGATGGGGGAGGGGCGCCGAGCGAGACGGGCGAGTTCGTCTTCGAGCGCTGAGCGGTGCCGTTTTCCCCCCATCGGTGTTGGCTCACCCATGAACAGCGCCACGCGCGGGTCCGTCGAGTCGTGGGCCGACGCGGCGGTCGTCGACGCCGTCGAACTCGACGGCGGCGAGGTCGGGAGCGTCCACCGCGTCGACCTCGCGGACGGCCGGCGGGTCGTCGCCAAGACCGCCGGCACGGACCTCCGGACCGAGGCGGAGATGCTCCGACACCTCGCCGAGCACGGGCTGACGGTGCCCGAGGTGTACTCCGCCAGCGAGGACCTGCTGCTGATCGCGTTCGTCGACGGCGACTCGACGGTCACGCCGAGCGTCGAACGGGATCTGGCCGACCGACTGGCCGCGCTGCACGCCGAGGGAGCGCCGACGTTCGGCTTCCCGTCCGACACGCTCTCGGGGAAGCTTCCGCTGCCGAACCCCCGGGAGGCGGACTGGCCGACGTTCTTCGGCGAGCACCGACTCGGGCACATGGCCGAGCGCGCACGGGCTGAGGACCTGCTCCCCGCCGCCGACGCCGAGCGCATCGGGTCGCTGATCGACGACCTGCCGGCGCTGCTCGATCACGACCCCGACCCGTCGCTGATCCACGGCGACGTGTGGACGGAGAACCTCGTGACCGACGGCGAGCGGGTGCGGGCGTTCCTCGACCCGGCCTGCTACTACGCCGACCCGGAGGTCGAGTTGGCCTACGTGAAGTGGACCGGCGTCGGCGGCGACGCGTTCTTCGAGCGCTACCGCGAGCGGACGGGGCTGCCGGCGGGCGTGGCGGGGCGGCGACCGATCTACCGACTGCTGCCGCTGTTGGTGCACCTGCGGCACTTCGGCGAGGAGTACCTCGACCCGACCCGGGAGACGTTGACGGAAATCGGGTACTGAGCCCTCAGCGCGTCCAGAACGCCGGGGTGAACAGCACGAACACCGAGAGGATCTCCAGCCGGCCGATCCACATGAGGAACGTCATGTACAGCTTCGAGGCGGTCGAGAACGGCAGGAAGCTGTTCATCGGGCCGACGACGCCGTAGCCCGGGCCGACGTTGCCCAGCGTGGCGATGGCGGCGCTCGTGGCTTCCAGCCCCGACAGCGAGAGGCCGGTCCGGACGCTGTCGAGGTAGAGCAGGATCGTCGAGAGCGCGAACAGGACCGCAAAGAGCGTCACGAAGACGAACACCTCGCGGATCGTGTCCTCGTCGATGACCTCGTCGTTGAGTCGGATCGGCCGGACGGCGTCGGGATGGGCGGCGACGAACAGCGAGCGGCCGGTCGCCTTGGCCGCGAGCAGCCAGCGGACGATCTTCACCGAACCGGCCGCGGACCCGGCCGAGCCGCCGAGGAAGTACGCGAACAGCAGGATCGTCTGGGCGGAGGCGTCCCACGTGTTGAGGTCCATGCTGGCGTAGCCGGTGGTGGTGACGACCGCGATCACTTGGAACAGCCCCTGTCGGAGCGAGTCCTCGACGTTGCCGGCGATGGCGCCGACGTTCGACGGCGTCTCGGCGATCCCGACACCGGCGAACAGCACTGCCGAGACGACGGCGCCGAACCCGGCGATAGCGAGCAGGTAGGTGCGGAACTCGGCGTTGTCGGTGAGGTGGCGCGGCTCCCCGCGGAGGACGTGCCAGAACAGCGCGAAGTTCGTCCCCGCGACGAGCATGAACGGCATCATCGCCCACTGGATCGCCGGCGTGAACGCCTCGGCGCTGCGGGGTTCCGGCGAGAAGCCGCCGGTCGGGAGCGTAGTGAGCGCGTGGGCAACGGCGTTGTAGAGGTCCATGTTCGGCGCCGCGCCGAGGTGGAACAACAGGTAGTAGACCAGCGCCGCGAGGGCGGTGAAGCCCACGTAGATGCCCCAGAGGGCGCGAGCGGTCTCCTGGATGCGCGGCGTGAGTTTCTCCAGCGAGATACCCGGCGCCTCCTGGTTGACGACCTGTGCGCCCCCGACGGACATCTTCGGGAGGATCGCCACCATCAGGACGAGGATCCCCATGCCGCCGAGCCACTGGGTGAGCTGACGCCAGAGCAACATCGCGTGGCCGTGGCGCTCGACGGAGATCCGACCGAGGACGGTCGCACCGGTGGTGGTGAAGCCGCTCATGCTCTCGAACAGGGCGTTGACGGGGCTGGCGACGGTGCCGGTGCCGGCGACGAGGTACGGCACGGCCCCGGCGACGGGGACGACCAGCCACGCGAGGCTGACGAGCAGGAACGCCTCGCGCCGATTCAACTCGCCGTCGGTGCCGAGGAACTCGAACAGCAGCCCTCCGGCGAGCATGACGGCGCTCGTGACGACGAAGGGAACCGGGCTCTCGCCGTAGTAGAGCGCGGCGAGCAGCGGAACCAACGGGGCGAGGCCGATGTACTTCAGGACGGTGCCGACGTAGGCGACGCTTACGCGGTACTCGACGTAGGTGCGGACGTTCGGGAGCATCGAGCGACGATCCGTCCGCTCAGTTCGCGCCCGAGGCGGGCGAGACCGCGATCTCCTCGATCCGGGCCTGCTCGTCCGCGATCCGACGGAGTTCGACTGCCATCCCCTCGGCGTCCCCGTCGCTCTCGATCACGGCCATCCGGTCGGCGGTACTGGCGAGCAGCGCCGCGGCCTCGGCGACCGTATCGCGCTCCTCGGCGTCGAGCCGGGAGACGATCTCGGAGTAACATCGCTCAGTCGGCTCTTCGGTGCTCATACGCCTGCTTCTCGGGGTGGGACTATCAAACCACCCGTGGCGGCACCACCCCGCCATCCCGGCGCTCACGCGACCGTGCGACGGGGCGAGAGGAGGAACGTCGCCTCGCCGGCGCCGCCGACCTCGAAGGAGAGCGTCACCGGCTGTTCGGTTCCCAACTCCACCGCCACCGACGCGTCGGCGGGGATTGGCCGAGCCAACTCCCGGAGGTAGTCGAGGCTGAACAGCGACTCGGCGTCGGCCGGCGAGAGCGCCGCGAGGTCGTCGCCGGCGAACGAAAGCGCCACGTCGTCGGTGTCGCCGGAGGCTTCGACGTAGAACGCCGCCGGTTCGGGCTCGGTCCCCAGTCGGACGTGGTTCGACACCATGTCGGCGGCGTCGACGAGGCGTGACACGTCCCGGCCCTCGATCGTCAGCGAGGCGGGACAGTCGTACTCCATCTCCGCCGGGTCCAGCGGCGCGCGGATCGCCTCGGGGTCGATCAGCCCCAACGTGTAGGCGAGTTCGCCGACCAACACGTGGAGCCGACGGCGCTCTGCGTCGAGGACGAGTCGCACCGAGTCGCCGGGGTCCGCGAGACCAACCACCTCGGCGAACCGGGCGGCGTCGACGCCCACGGTCTCGCCGGCGGCCGAGTACGCCTCGAACGCATCGGCCGGGAGGTCGAGCGAGACGGCGGCGACGCTCGCGGGGTCGACGGCGCGAACGCGCAGCCCCTCGGGAGCCAGTTCGACGCGGCACTCGTCGACGAGCGCCCCGACGACGGCCAGCGACGCGTCGAGGCGGTCGGCGTCGATGGTCGCGTCGACAGCAGGGTCCTGCGGAAGCGAAACGGTAGGGGAGACGGCTTGCATAGTCAGGTGGTTGACCGGATATCGGATAAGCGTTTTTCACAGCATTTCGGTAGATAACCTAATGTGGAGTATTGAACGCCACCTTTAACGACCATCATACCTTGTTTCGGAGTATGAACGGCGGCGACCGGGAGCGCGGCATCCTGACCGAGGCCGACCGCGCGTACCTGCGCGGGGAGACGGAGTTCTCAAGCGTGCAGTCCGAACGGAACGCCCGGGCACGCATCCGTGATCGGCTGTTCGAGTCGGTTCGGGACTTCGAGCTACTGGTCGAGGGGCTGGAGGACCACGACCGGGAGTTGGTGTTCGGGAAGCGCGTGGGGGCCCTCGACGGCCACGAGGCGTTCGACGCGCTGGTGTCGGCTCAAGCGCTGCTCTACCGCGGGATCGGTGACACCGACCTCGACTTCGAGTCGGTGCTCCACGAGGCGGTCAACGTCGCCGAAGCCGGCGAGGGCCGGGCGGCCACGGTCGACCTGGACGTGACCTACGAACGGCTGAGCCCCGAGAGCCTGCTGCACAAACTGGAAGAAGGCGAGGGGCTATCGCTGACGGAGTTGGCGTACCTCCACGGCCACGACGACGTGAGCCGGGAGCGACTGGCCCGCCACGTCGCCGACGACGAGACGGTCGACGACGGCCGGATCCAGTCGAAGGTGACGGAGTTCTAGATGTCGCCGTCGACGATGTCGGCGACGCGGCCGCCGTCGTAGAGGTCCTCCTCGACGTCGTAGAGGTCCGCGGCCATGCGCTGAGTGACGACCATGTTCGTGATCGGTCCCTGGTAGAGCGGGCCGCCGCGGTACACGTCGCCGTTCTTCACGGCGGTCAGGTCGCTGGCCACGTCGTGGTTCTCCATGAACGAGACGACGGTGTTCTGGAACTCCTCGGCGCTCTGGGCCTCGTGGCCCCGGCAGAGCAGCACGTCGGGGTCGACCTCGAGCAGCGTCTCGTAGTCGACGCTGCTGCGGTCGCTGTGGAAGTCACGGACCTCCGTGTCGGCGAAGGCGTCCTCGACGCCGAGTTCGCGGAGGTGCTTGAAGCTCGTCCCCTCGCCGATGAGGTACGGCGAGAACGACTCGGGCTCGTTGCCGGCGGCCCAGACGACGGCCGCGGAGGGGGTTTCGGCGGGGACGACGCCCTCGACGTTCGACTGGAACTCGGTGTGGAGTTCGGTGAAGGCCTCGTAGCGCTCGGTCTCCTGGAACACTTCCGCGAGCTTCTCGAAGGCCTCGTAGAGGCTGTAGTACTGGTAGTCCTCGTGCCAGCCGTAGCCCCGCGAGAAGATGCTGTTGCCGAAGAACGGGCCGACCTGCGCCTCGATCTCGTCGACGTCGTCCTGCGCCCAGCCGCTGAAGCGGTTGAGCAGGAAGTTCGGGTCGATGACGTGCACGTCGGCGCCGAGTTCGTAGAACAGCTCCTTGTCCACGCCGTCGCTGTATAGGTCCGTCATCCCGCTGGTGTCGACGGAGACGCCGTCGATCTCGTCGTAGTACTGCGTGTGGTAGCGGCTGGTGAGCCAGAGCGCCTCCGGCGGCGACTGGCCGAGCGCAACCCCCATGTCAGCCCAACTACCGTTGTTGGCGACCCACGTCTCGGGGACGCCGTCGAACTCGACATCGCCCACCGGTTCGATGGAGGCGGTGTAGCTACCGCCGCCGCTCTCGGCCTCGGTGCCGTCGCCGCCGGCACAGCCGGCAAGCAGCCCGCTGGCCACCAGCGCCGCCCCGCTCGCCAAGTAGTTCCGCCGCGTCGAGGTGGTCTCTCGATCCATACGGTTTAGGCCAACCTAAGGAAACAAAAGGGTGCCGAAGTTTAGGTAGGCCGAAATCGTGGGGACGGGAGACGTGGTCGCGGTGGGGTCGACGACGCACGACGCTGGTCGCCGGTGTACTGTAGAAATGCCGAGCGAGCGGTTGACCCACAGGCGTTCCGCTCGCTGTTGCTCGTTCCTTGGTACAAATCCCGCTATCGGCTCCGATTCAGCACGGTCGACGACGCGCCGCGACGGGACGCGGCGCTAGCCGACGTTGTGCTTCAGAAACGCCGAGGGAGGGATGTTGAACCACGGTCGTTCCGCTCGCTGGCGCTCGCGTCACTCCCTGGTCCAGATCCCACCGGTCAGCTACCACACCGTACAGCGCCGTGCCCGGAGCCGACGCTCCGGGCTGGGCGCGTTGTCTACGGTGAAAACGCCGAGGGAGGGATTTGAACCCTCGAGTCCGTGAGGACAGTAGATTTCGAATCTACCGCCTTGGCCAGGCTAGGCTACCTCGGCTCACTCCTCTCTCCGGGGGGCTTCGGTTAATCGGTTACGGTTCACCGCAGCGCGGTCACCAGCGCGACGGCGCCGACCACGAGCAGGAAGACGGCCGCGATCGGCTGCCCGCCGGCGGCGGCGAGGAACACCCCGTAGCCGACGGCGACGGCGAGGCTGCCGACCACGAACGAACCGGCCGCGTGGACCGCCTCGCCGCGCATCGTCGGGCTCTCCCGACCCAACTGTTCGCCGACCGAGACCGCGTTGCTGGCGGTATCCCACGCGAGCACGGCGCCGAGGGCGCCGACGAGCAGGGGGAACGCCGGGGCGCCCGTGTAGCCCGCGTACAGCACGCCGAGCAGCATGACGCCGACGCCGTTGGTGAGTAGCCGCCGCGACGGGACCACCAGCCCGACGAGCAACACGGCGGTGCCGGCGGCGACGGCCGCGGCGCCGCCGAGTTCGACGACCGCCGTGGCCGCGACGGCGAGCAGGGCGAAGCCGGCCGCGACCACCATGCCGAATCGGGAGGGCTGACGGGTGATCTCACTCATCGACGCCACCTCCGGTCGCGCCGGCGAGCGGTCTCGTGGCGTCGGTGGGTGACGCTCATCGACGCCACCTCCGGGTCGCCCGGGCGAGTTCCACCGCCAGCGGGCGTTCGCCCCAGTCGATGACGCGGATGCCGTGGCTCCGGAGCCGGCGGAGCCGCGCGTCCCGCTCCAGCCGGGCCAGCCGGTGGGCGGCGCCGTCGTCGGTCGTCGGGTCCGGGCTGATCAGCGTCAGTTGGTGGCCGTAGGCATCGAGCCGTTCGGCGACGGTCGCGATGTAGTCGTCCGTGAGCGGACTGAACAGCACGATCTGGGCGTCGGCCGGCAGCCGCCGCCGGAGTCGCCGCAGCGTAATCGACGGGTAGAACGGGTCCGCCGAGGGGGCGACCGAGAACGCCGGGTGCTCGGCGAGCAGTCGCCGGGCGGTCGCACGGTGGTCCCGACCAGTCGACGGCGGGAGCCAGCACTCCTCGGGACCGTAGCTGGCGATTCCGACCCGGTCGCCGGTCTCCAGCAGGGCCGAGAACGCCTCGCCGGCGGCTTCGACGCTGCGCTCGACGGCGTTGGGCGTGTCCTCGTCGGGCGTTCGGTAGGCCTCCTCGCGGCTGTCGACGAGCAACACGACCGTCGCCGCCCGCTCCTCGCGGAACGAGACCGTCGAGAGTTCGCCGCTCCGGGCGTAGCGGTTCCAGTCCACCCGCGAGAGTGGGTCGCCCTGCCGGTACTCGCGGGTCGAGTGGAACTCCAACCCCGAGCCGGCCACGTCGGTGGCGACCCTGCCGGAGTAGGGCGTCGTCAGCCCGCGCAGCGGCAGGTCGCTGCTCGCCGCGAGCCGTGGGAGACAGCGCAGCGCCGTCTCGCCGGCCACCTCGACGCTGCGCTCCCGGGAGCCGCTCGCGTTGCGGACGATGGCCGTCATCGGCTCCCACTCGTGGGTGCCCCGGGTCGCGGTGACCGTGTACTGGAAGGTCGCACGTTTCCCCGGCCGGAGCGCCGTGCCAAGCCGCGCGGTGCCGTCGGTGACCGAGAGCCCCGCGGGGACGCCGTCGATCAGTCGGAGGTCCGGCAGCGTCGATGAGCCGCCGTTCTCGACGGTGACGGTCACCGTCACCTCGTCGTCGGGGGCGGGCGTCGACGCCGAGAGGTCGCGTTCCACCGTCAGCGTCGGTTCGGGGGCGTCGCCGGCTCTCGCGTACGCCGCGAAGCCGACGCCGACCAGCGAGACGAGGAAGAGTCCGGGGCGTTGGCTGGGGAGGCCGGCCGCGAACGCCGCGAACGCCAGCGCGCCGATCCCGGTCCAGTGGCCGGTGTCGAGCGCGTCGCCGTAGCTCATTGCCCACCCCCGTGGTCGTCCAGACGGTCGATCGCACGGACGGTTCGCTCGAACGCCGCGTCGAACTGCGAGAACGGCGACGTGGCGAGCAGGCGGGCCCGTTCGCTCCGCGGGAGCGGCACGTCCGTGCCGAGGAACCACGCGGCGACCGGGTCGTCAGTCCACTCGCCGTGACGAACGCGGTCCTGGGCCACCTCGGTCGAACAGCCCTCGGCGTCGACGACGGCCGCGACGGCCGCGTCGGCGACCCGGTCACGAACCCGGTCGCGCGGCCGGTCGCCAGCGCGGGAGCGCCGCCGTGCCAGCGCGAGCGTCTCGGCGAGGTCGTCGCCGGGCGCCGGCGCCTCGTAGCGTCGCTCCGGGTCGCCGGTCTCGGTTTCGAGGATCGGTGTCGCCCGGCGGGTGAACCCAGCGTTGACGGTCTGTATCGCCGCGACGGCGGCGAGCAGCAGCACGAACGCCCACGTGACGGGGATCAGCCCGGCGAACCCCTGCTGGATGGAGACGAGCAGGCCCACGAGCACCGCGACGGCACCGACCGCCGCCGAGATCCGGAGCCTCATTCCTCGTCCTCCGCGTAGCCCGCTTCGATGCGGCGGAGCGCGGCCGCCGCGCGGCGTTCGCGCTCCTCAGTCACCTCACGGTCGCCGTAGCGGACCTCCTCGAACAGGTCGGTGAGTTCGCGCACGTCGTCGGGGGCCATGCCGGCGTCGACGGCCGCCGCGGCGAACTCCGCGGGCGTCGAGGACTGCGGGCGCTCGACGGCGAGGTGTTCGGTCATCTCGACCCACGCGCGGTACACCTCGTTGCCGAACGCGTCGCCGGCCTCGATCCGGTCAGCGGCCTCGCCGGCGAGGCGCCCGACGGCGGCGATGTCGGTGTAGTCGTCGTCGCTCTCCTCGCGCTCGCGGTCCAACTGCGAGTCGACGAGGTCGTCGGCCGACGCGAGGTAGAGCAGGACGACGGCCGCGAGCACCAACACGACGATGACAGCCAACAGCAGCAGCGAACTCTGGCTGGTCGCGGTATCGGCGACGGAGCCGAGCCCCCCGGCGCCGCCCGCGGAGCCGTTGGTCTGGGTCTGGTTGGTCGCCGGACGCGACGGCGCCATCGCGGGCTGGAGGGTCCGACAGCCGGCGAGCGCGAACCACACGACGTAGACGATCGGCCCGTAGAGGACGAGGGTGATTGCCCCGAACCAGATCGAGCCGGTGCGCCGCCAGACGGAGGCGGCGACGAGCAACACGCTCCCGGCGATCAGCGCTTTCGCCCACGGCGTCATCAGGATCGACAGGCAGGCGCCGCTGAGTTCGCCGGTCCACTGCATCGCGCCCCCACCCGAACTGCCGTTGGTCGAACCGCTCGCGGCGCTCCCACTACCGAGCCCGTCGCCGCTGCCGCCGCCGAACCCCGAGCCGGAACTGGACGCCGCAGGGTTCTCCAACGTGGCGGCGGCGGCGCCGATGGCGAGGAGGGCGAGGAGGGCGAGGACGATCGCGACCGCGGTGTCCCGCTGCACGTGGTGTGGTAGTCACAACCGAGGTATAGTGGTTTCGTTGACCAAAGCGATCGCTGTGGGGGAGTGCCGCGACCGGGACGTTTGATGCGGCTGCCGGCCCCATCGCCGCCATGGCCACCATCGGAGTCGTCGGCGCGGGTGCCGCCGCCGCCGCGGCGACGTTCGTCGTCGACGAGGCGCTCCCCGACGCAGACGTGACCGTCTTCGAGAAGTCCGGCGGCCTCTGTGGCCGCGCGGCCACCCGCCGCCACGGGGACCTGACCTACGACTACGGCGCGAACTACGTCAAATCCGATAGTGAGCGCGTCAGCGAACTCCTGACCGAAACGCTCGACGACGACGGCCTCGTCGACGTGACCGAGCGCATCAACACCTTCGACGAGAGCGGCGAGGTCACCGAGGGCCGCGAACCCGACGGCCACAAGTGGTCCTACCGGCAGGGGCTCACACAGATCGCCAAACGACTGTTCGGTCGGACCGACGCCGAAATCCACCGGCGGACCCGAATCGAGACGCTGCGGCGCGGCGACGACGAGACGTGGACCGTCGTCGACACCGACGGCGAGGCGTACGGGCCGTTCGACGCGCTCGTTCTCAATCCGCCGGCGCCCCAGACCGCGGAACTGCTCCGCAGTGCGGAGTGGGAGTCGCCCGTGAAGGAACCCCTCATCGACGCCGTCGCCGACGTACCGTTCCGGACGGTCTGGACCGCCGTGCTGCACTACCCCTTCGAGCTGGATCTGCCGTACTACGGCCTCGTGAACACCGACAAGGACCACGAGGTCGGCTGGATCTCCCGCGAGGAGTGCAAGGCGGGCCACGTCCCGGACGGCGAGTCGCTGCTCGTCGTGCAGGCCAACCACGAGTGGTCCGTCGAACACTACGACGACGACCCCGCCGCGAACGTCGACGCGCTCGCGGCCCACACGGCCGAAATCGTCGGCGACGAACGGCTCACAGCGCCGGACTGGAGCGACAGTCAGGGCTGGCGCTACGCGCTGCCCGACGAGGGCGCGCTGGCAGGGCCACTCGACTCCGCACGGGAGGAGGGGCTCTACTGCACCGGCGACTGGGTCGGCGGCGAGGCCCGGGTCCACGTCGCACTGGAGAACGGGCTGGAAGTCGGCGAGGAACTCGTCTTCGGCCGTTAGAAGGTGAGTATCTCGATCCCCTCGGTGTCGTAGGTCGTCATCGCCGCGAGGCGGCCCGAGACATCCTCAAGGTCGACTTCCCGGCCGACCAGCTTTCCGGGGTCGAGGCTACCGTCGTCGACCATCGCGAGCAGTTCGTCGAAGCGCGCGGGCGGCATCCCGCGGGAGCCGAGCCAGTCGATCTCCCAGCGGGTCATCCAGTCAGTCGGGAGCGACACCTCCCCTTTCTCGGCGTCGGTCGTCAGCCCGACCTGTACGTGGGTGCCGCGCTGGCGCAGAGAGCGGACCGAGTTGCGCGCCGTCTCGGCGCGGCCGAGGGCGTCGACGCTGATCGCGGCGCCGCCGTCGGTGAGCTCGTGGATCTGATCGACAACGTCGACGTCGCCGCCGTTCACGGTTTCGCTCGCGCCCACCCCGGCCGCGCGGGCGAGCGCCTCGTCGTTCACGTCGACGGCGATGGGGCGGGCCCCGAGCGCGTCGGCGATCTGAACCGCCGAGAGGCCGACGCCGCCGCAGCCGTGAACCGCGACCCAGTCGCCGCCGCCCACGTCGGCGCGGTGAGCGAGCGCGTGGAACGCCGTCATGTACCGGCAGCCAACGGCCGCTACGTCGCGGAAGCTGACGCCGTCAGGGAGGATCTGGAGGTTGTGCTCGGCGTGGGGGACGGCAACCTGCTCGGCGAACGCGCCCGGTACGTCTTCGTCGAACCCCAGCGCGAGGCCGTTCTCGCAGGTGTTCCCGTGGCCAGTCCGACACTCGCCACAGCCGCCGCAGCCGAGGCTGAACGGGACGACGACGCGGTCGCCCTCGCTGAATCGGCTCACGTCCTCGCCGACGGCGACGACGCGGCCGGCGGGCTCGTGACCCAGCACGTAGTCGAGCGGCACCTGATCGTCGGCCCACTCGCCGTGGCCCTGCCAGGCGTGCCAGTCGCTGCGGCAGATGCCGCAGGCCTCGACGGCGACGACGGCGCCGTCCGGCGCTGGCTCAGGGTCCGGAACCTCGGTCACGTCGAGCGGTTCGCCGTACTCGCGGAGGACTGCGGCGCGCATTTCGTGGGCGTTCGGGTGGGGTGTGGGTAGGGTTGTCGGTGGGAGCGACGAACGCTTAAGCGGGAGTGGGGGGACAGAGCCACCATGTACGACGATATCCTCGTCGCCACCGACGGGAGCGAGGCCACCCTCGGCGCGGTGACGAACGCGCTGAGCCTCGCCGAGCGGTACGACGCGACCGTCCACGCCCTCTACGTCGTCGACGTACGGGCGATCAACGTCGGCGAGGAGGCGTTCGACGACAAGCCCGTGATCGACACCCTGACCGGCCGGGGCGAGCGCGCGACCGCCGAGATCCGCCGGCGCGCCGAGAAGCGCGGGCTGGAGGCCGTGACGACCGTCGACCCGGGGACGCCCGCGCCGCGCATCCGGCGCTACGTCGCCGACCACGGGATCGACCTCGTCTCGATGGGGACCCGAGGCCGGAGCGGCATCGCGCGCCACCTCCTCGGTAGCGTCGCCGAGTCGGTCCTCCGGGACGCGACGGTACCGGTGTTGACCACCCGGAGCGAGGCGGCGAGCGAGGGCGACTACAGGGAGATCCTGCTGCCCGTCGACGGCAGCGAGGCGACCGGGCGGGCGGCCGACCACGCCTTCGACATCGCGGCGCGCTACGACGCTCGGGTCCACGCGCTCTCGGTCGTCGACGCCGGCCTCTCGCGGTCGGGGGACCTGCTCGCGGCGCTCGAAACGGAGTCCGAGGCGGCCGTCGAGACCGCCGAGTCCCGCGGCGCCGCGGCCGGCGTCGACGTGGTGAGCGAGGTCCGGGAGGGGACGCCCGACGCCTGCGTCACCGAGTACGCCGACGAACACGGGATCGACCTGCTGGTGACGGGCGTCCACGAACGCCGGGGGCTGGATCGGTTCCTCCACCGGAACGCGGTGGACCGACTGGTCCGGACCGCCGACTGCCCCGTGCTGACGGTGCCGAAGCCGGCCGAGAAGTGAGGCGCGCGCCGCAACGGGGGCGGGCGTCGTGGTCGGCCGCTCGACGGTCGGGCGCCCGGAACAGGGTGTGAGGCCCTCAAACCGCCGACTAACTCGATTAATCGGGGTTAACCGAGAGCCAAGGCGACTGGGGCGTTTCCCCCGTTGAAGTGGGTCGGGCGACTCCCACCGAGCGAGATGAAACCCGAACGTGTCACCCTCGCCGGGGCCGCGGTGATCCTCGTCGTGACCGCGCTGGCGACTGTCGCGCCGTGGGTAACGCCCGGTCTGATCGACTGGCCCGGGCTGTTCGAACTGCTGGTCGTCGGGACCACGGCCCTGTTCACGGCGACGGCGCTGGCGTGGGTCGTCCTGACCTACGTGATCGGCGCGGGCTACGAGTCCCCCGAACCGGTCCACGGCGCCGACGACATCCACGTCCGCATCCTGACCGTCGATGCCGAGTCGGTGGTGCAGTCGACCGTCGACTCGCTGGCCGCGGCGTTCGACGACGTGCACGTGATCGCCGAGGACGCCATCGACGTGGCGGGCGCCGAGGTCCACGTCGTCCCCGACGGCTTCGAGGCCGACGCCGTCCGGAAGGGCCGGGCGATCGAGTGGGCGCGGCAGCACGTCGATCACGACCGCGAGATGGTGCTCTACCTCGACGAGGACAGCCTGCTCACGTCCTTCGAGGGGCTGCCCGACGCCGACGTGGTTCAACTCCGGGAGCGACCGCGCCGGACCGGCTCGGTGCTCTCCTACCTCGCGGACGTCTACCGGATGGGCGTCCAGATCGAGCAGCGGGCGTTCGCGCGGCTCTCGGTGCCGCTGTTCGCGTGGGGCGGCGGCATCGCCGTCCGGAGCGAGGTCGAGGACGAGGTGACGTGGGACCGCGAGACCATCGTCGAGGACACCGCGTTCGTCTGGGCGGCCGCCCAGCGGGTTCCCGACTTCAGCTTCGAACTCGCGACGGCGACGTGTGCCAACGAGGCGCCGCCGTCGCTTTCGGAGATCACTCAACAGCGCCGGCGTTGGGCCGCGGGGAACGTCCGCGCCGCCGCGGAGCTCCCGGTCCGGTATCAGCTCCTGACCCGCCTGCGGAACTACGCGTGGGCGCTCTCGCCGATCGTCACACTAGTCGTCGTCCCGCTGACGATCCTCGGCGTCGGCGTCGCCGCGACCGGCGCGTTCGCGATGCTCTCGGTCGCGCTGGGGCTGCTCACCGTCTTCTGGTTCCTCCGAGGGGTGCTCTACTACGGGGGGACAAAGCTGGCGTGGGCGGCGGCAGTGCCGCTGGCGCCGGTCGTCACCGTCGTCCACTCTATGGGGACGGTCGCGGGGATCCTCGACCCGCCCGAGGAGTTCCGCGTGACCGAAAAGGTGGGCGAGTCGTAATCTGCCGACGGCTGACTACCCCTCTTCGGCACGTTCGAGCGCCGCGAACTGGTCGGGCGGCGGCTGGAGGATGAGGCGGCCCGCACCCCGTGCGACCGTTTCGAGCAGCCAGCGGACGGCCCGGTCCACAGCGGGGCCGCGGTCGGCGAGCGCGACGGCACACTGCCACGCCCAGTCACGGCCCTCCGCAAGCGTGAGGAAGGCAAGCCGTTCGTCGAGTCGACCCCCAGCGGCGTCGAGGTCGGCCAGCCCCGGCGCGTACCGGGAGGCGAGCAGCGCCTGCTCGACGTCGACCAACGAGGCGAGCACCGCGTTGACGGCGTCGTGGTCGGCTCGCCGCGCCGGACGCGGGTCGATGCCCACGTCGGTGAGCGCGAGCGCCAGGTCGTGCGTGACGTGGGCGTTGATGCCGAGAACGGCGTCCTGTGTGACGAGCGTCTCCCCCGAGATCGCGGCGTCGAACGCGAGCAGCCACGATCCAGGGACGCGGTCGCGACGGGACCGCTCGTACGCGAGCAGGGCGGTCCGATAGCGGTTCGCGAACGCCGTGAGGTAGTCGGCGACCCACGCCGGGTCGCGGAACCGCTCGGCAGCGAGTTCACGGCGGACCTGTGCCGTCACTGCCCCGTAGACGGTGAGGAAAACCGCGCGGCGGTCGCCCGCACGAACGAGTCGGCGTTCGAGCAGCGCGAGCCGTCTGTGAGCGTCCGCCGGGTCGGCGTACGGGGGATCGAGGAGGTCCAACAGGTCGACGGTCCCCTCACCCGGCGGGACTGGGTCGCTCCCGAACGCGGCGGCGGCCGCACGGGCATTACGGGGCGTCAGGGGTCCGACGGCGAGATGCACGTAGCTAATCGCATCCCAATCAGAATAAACATCACCTGTCGAAATACCTCGGTAGGTGATAGGTTTCGTCGAATCCGCTGAATGGACGGCACAGATCGGTTACGGTGTCCGCACGAGCACAGTTCTCGGATGGAACTCCGGAGCTCACTCGACTGAGAGGTCTACGAGCACTTGTGGGGTGTCGATGATGTGCTCGAAGCGTTACAGACGGCTCGAAGGGAAGGCCCCGGGAACGCCGGGCGGTGAAAACAGGTAGCTCACCGAACAGATGCTGTTTAGAGGACTGCCACGGTTATCCAGGCATGAACCGGTGGAGGCAAGCGATCGCCGTCCTGTTCGTGGTGCTACTCGTCGGGAGTGGGGGTGTCTCGCTCTACTTCTCAATGCCGTATCACGGATCGGAGTCGTCGGTCCAGCAGATACGTGACGACCCGCAAGTGACCGTGACGACAGAAGCCGGCGTGCACGTTATCAGCCCGGCAGAGGCCGACCCCACTGTCGGGGTCGTGTTCTATCCCGGCGCTCGTGTCGCACCGGATGCGTACTACAGCACGTTCGCACCGGTAGCGAAGCGGGCGAACGTCACGGTCTTCGTTCCGAAGATGCCGCTCAACCTTGCGCTACTCGGTACCGACGCCGCCGAGCGCGTTCGGTCTCAGCATCCCGGTATCCGGACGTGGTTCGTTGGTGGTCATTCACTCGGGGGCGTTGCCGCCTGTCAGTACGCCAGTTCACATGACGTCCGAGGGCTCGTCTTGTTCGCGTCTTACTGCAACGTAGACATACGCGATGAACCGTTCGCCGTCCTCAGCGTCACTGGGAGCGCAGATACCGTTCTGAATCGTGAACGCTACCAGGAGGCGAATACCCGATTACCGCCCGACACGACAAGCCAAGAGATCACGGGAATGAACCACACACAGTTCGGGTCGTATCGCGGGCAGCGTGGGGATTCGCCTGCTCCACTCTCGTATGACGAAGCGCATCAGCGTCTCGCTGACGTTCTCGGTCCGTGGCTGACGAACCAGTCAACACCTGCTGTGAGTGTTGGCGGTAACTGGTGACAGTGAAAATCGAACTCTACGTGCGACATACACCTTCGATATGCAGCACGCGACATCTGTCAGGTCTCGGGGGGTCAACAGAATCGTACAGGTTCATTCAGCGCTGAGGCCCGGAAGCGATCTGTTTTGGGCTGTTCCGTTTCCTCGCGCTGCGTGACGGCTGCGGTGTCAGCTCGACGCGTCGGGACGCGGCTGGCTGTACTGGGGCGGGATGACGGTCCGGGATCGTGAGTCGGCCCGTAGATATCCTCAGAATAGCCGTTGTAACCACGATTGCTGTTGTTCCGTAACAGCCTGTTCAAGCGTTTTCAGCCGCTTCTGTGCCTTCTCACGTGCTTGTCGCTCAGACTGGAGCTCGTCGTACAGATAGTCGTGTTGTGCTTCTAGTGCCTCGAACGACGCATTGAGTTCTGCAACGGTCGTCGTGAGCTCCGAGACAGTATTGACGACCTCAGACGGGATCGGCTCGTGCCGATTCGCCTCAGGCGATGCTGAGAGCGCATCAGTTGGCTGCACCTCTGGCTGTTCAACGTATTCGTCGCGCGGTGGCTCGTACACGTCTGTCGTCCCTTGAACGGCGCGTTCGAGCGTTCCCTCGCCGTAGGTACGCCCATCGCCGTAGTGACGATCATCCCACTTCGCTCGATAGAGCCCAGACTGCCTGAACAGCCGATCCATCTGGCTTGGATCCCGACCGGTCCAGAAGGCAAGGAGGAAACAGAGTGCCATATCTGCCTCCGACTGACTGTCGTAGCCACTGGTGTTGCCGTTCCAGAGCCGCGTGAACTTCTCACCGTTCTTCGCGTTCATCGCCTTCGAGAGCAGTGTTTCGTCCGCGATTGTCGTCGATACTTCGTCGGGTATGGATGCTGTCGACGGGACCGACGTGGCGATGTGCTCCGTATGCATCGCTTGCAGGGCGGCTGTCCGTTCGTGGACGTTTTCTGGCGTCCCAGCCACCCAGTCACCCGTAACGGTGAAGAACCGCGATGACTCGTAACACTCCAGTGAGCCTGAGCGATTGCCACCCGCGGGAAGCACTCCTCGGACGTAAACATGGAAGCCTGTTCCAGAGGGGCTCACCTCGGTGAACGAGTCCAACCGGGTGAGAAGATCACGCGCCCAGGGCTCGGCAGATCCAGTCTCAGCGTCCCGACAGTCATCCAGATCAACGCCGACGAAGGGATCATCGTCGGTGAAAACGAAGCCGATGCCGGCCACGGAATCATCCGTTGCAGCCTCCGTCGCGACCTGGAAGGGGCCCCACGTACCGGGGTCGGTCACGGAGGCGTACGAACCCGTTTGTGGATCAAGTGGGACCTTCGTCTGTTTCCCATCGCGCACCTGCTCACTCCAGCAGAGCCACTGGGGCACTTCCTGCAGTTCCTCGGGGATTGCGTCGACGTTAATCATCAGCCGCCTCCGCACCGCTTCGGTCCAAGTGCGTGCCGTTGGTCGAATGCGTGTCGCTGGCCTGCGTCGGTGGATCATCTGCGTCCGTCGGCGCCTCTCCGTCGACGACTGCCGCCTCATACCCACTCGCTCGAACCCGGATCGGGAACCACCCCTCTTCGTCAATGCCGAGGAGCGCCTCCGAGTAGCCGTCTTCCTCGTTCCCGGCTTTCGCCGTTCGGACCCAATTCGTCTCACGTTCGCTCAAGCCGAACCACGTCGCGAGCTTCTCGGCCTCCTCGGCAACGCGATGGATCTGGACGATTGAACAGAGATCGGCGATCGTCTTCGCCTCGGGGGTGAGCGTGAACTCCCCGCCAGTCTGCGTCACGAACTGCAGCGAGATGTCGTAGTGCCGACTATGCCGAACAGCGGTCTCAAGGAAGCCCAGCGAGGTCGCATCGTCCATGAGATAGTGTGCCTCGTCGATGACGAAGACGACCTTCTTGCTCGTCTCCTTGGCTCGCTCGTAGACGGCGTTGAACACCACCTGCATCATCAGGCTGGTCTCCATGCGTCCCTGGGTGCCCTCCTCTTGGTGGAGGTCAAGGTAGAGGACGTTCGCGTCAAAGTCGAACTCGGTTGGCTTGGTGAGGTTCGCAAAGTCACCGTCCGGCCTGAACGAGGGTCGGAGGTCCTTCAGCAGTGATTGGGCATCGCTTCGAACGCTCTCTTGTTCGCCCTCGGTTGCATACCCGAACTCACCAGGATCAGCGAGGAGGTCCTCAAGCACCCCGATGACGGTCTGCACCGTCGGTGACGGGTTGTCGTGCGTCGACGGGTCTCGGGTGATTCCCTGTTGCTCGTAGGCGTCTTGGACCGCCCGGCGAAGGGTCTGCTTACGACGACCGAGCGGGCTGTCGGCGACGCCAGCGAAGAACGTCTCGAAGAACGTCATCACCCACGAGATCTGCTCAGCCCACGGATCGATATCGGGTACGCTTGTGAGCACTTCTGGAGGTGTTGGCTTCAGTTTGAGTGGGTTCAGGCCGCGACGCCCACCGACGATGATGCGCTCACCACCGAGGGCGCTATTCACGCCAGCGAAGCCCTCCATCGGGTCGAGCATCACGATCGTCGTGTCGTCGTCGTACATCGCCTGCCGTACGAGCTGGAGTTTCGTCGAGAAGGACTTCCCCGCACCGAGCTTTCCGATGGTCATCATGCAGTACCCCGTCGAGCGGTTGAACCGATCGAGAATCACGGGACTCTCGTTGAGTGCGTAAGTACCGTACTCAACGCCGGGTTCGGCAAACGCTCCGGCGACGAAGGGGAACATCGCCCCCACGGCGCCTGCGAGCATCGGTGTCCGTGTATCGAGTGTCTCGTCAAGTGCGTCGACGCCTATCGGACTACTCGCAGTGAGCGCGTCAAGCTGTGACCACCGCGGCGTCACAGGCGTCAGGTTCGCAGGGGCTTGGCGTGCTGTCTTACTCACACCGTCAATAGTGCTGGTTCCCTGCTCGCCACGAGCGCTGAGGTACATCGAGACGTCGAATGCTCGCATGGGAGAGTTCCGGAGGACGTCATAGAGCGCTTGGTAGTCCTCGAGGTCCTTCCGAACCCCGCGAGCGCCAGCACGGTGTTTCTCCGCGAGGTACTCGTGGTCAGCGGTGAGGCTCTCGATCCGGTTTTCGAGTTCGTTCAGCGTGCTGTGGGTGTCCCGTGGGTCGAGATGGATCGAGAGGTCGGTCTCGCGGGTCTCGCCGGTTGCATAGAGCGTCTCGAAGAGGCCATCCATCGGTTCGTCAGGGTACTCCGCGGCCCACAGCGTCCGCCGCCAGTGCTCTCCGGTCTCGACACCGTTTGCGTGTTCGACGACGTGCTCAGGAGCGATCAGGCGCTGGTGGGTGTCGGAGAGTGTGTCGAGCGGTGTTTGTGCGGCGTCGTACTCGACGGCAGGATCGGCGGATTCGGCTTCTCCGGAGTCGTCTGCATCCCCACCGAAGAACGGCACCCAGTCGGGGATCATTTCGCACCTCCGATGAGTGGTGTCGTTCGGATGCGCTCGCCCATCTTGCCTTCGTCGCGTGTCTCGCCGTTCCAGAATGACGCAAGGAGTGTCGCCATCTCGTCGGCCTCGACGCCCTGGGCAGTGCAGCCCTCAACCTCGCGGATACCGATCTCGATTCGTCGAAGCCGTTCGGTGAGTTCGGCCCGCATCGCAGCCGCTTCCTCCTCAACACGAGGCGCAAGCCACGCCTGGATAAGCAAGCCAATGACCGGGAGTTTCGCAAGCTGTTGGGTCACGCTCTCGCGCTCGAACTGGACTTCTGCTGGCGTCACGGGGACGACGATGTAGTGATCCCGGATGGTCATCTTCCGCTGGTCCATCTCGGTGGTGTACCACGCGATGTACTCCTCGATGAGCGCCGCCAGTTGCGGGTTCGCCTGTACGTCCGGGTCGGAGAGGCGCTGTTCGTACTGGGCAACGTACTCCGCGGTCGGGAAGTCCTGTGTCGTCGAGAAGATCTGGATTGGATACTCAACGGTGGTGTTGAGGAAGTTCTGAAACGCCTTTGCGGTCGACCGCCACTGCTCATCAGTTGCAAGAGCCATCGTCGGAGGCGTCACTTGGACCATCCCGACGAGGGCGCCATCGGTCCGCTCAACGAACCCGTCTTCAGAGTGGATTCGCTCGACACGGGTGAGTTCTTTCGCAGCCGCGAAGTCGTGGTCTCTCTCACGTCGGTGGAACCCGACGAACATGAGGAGCCAATCAAGACTGGAGGTGTACGGTGGCGTGAGGTAGACGAAGATCACGCCGACACCGATCGCGACGCCCGACAGCGGAAGGGTGAGTGACTGAACGGCGTAGCCGGCGACTGTCGCAGATGGGGGAGCGACGACCTGCATGAGCAAGAGTACGGCCACGCCAGGAAGCAGGCCGACTGCGACGTCTGTCAGCGTATACGTGCCGAATAGCTGTGCTTCAGTGCCGATTGCCTTGGGGATGCGCTTGGTTGCGTCTCGTGAGTTCATTGGATGTACCGTGGATCATCGTCGGTCGATTCATCGTCCGCGTCGTCGGTCTGGGCTGGTGCCGAGTCGCGACGGCGAAGCGTCTCGAAGTTCTCACTCCGCGCGCTCTGTTTCGTGTCAGTGGTCGATTCCGATTCGGCTGCATCGTCGCCGCCCGATGTGCCGCCTGCGTCGCCGTCTGAACCGCTGTTGGATCGTTCCGTGAACGCTGACTGAAGCCGTCCCCGAGCATTCTCGACGCGTGTGCCTGCACGGTGGGCGCGTGAGCGACTGGCGTCGAGGAGCTGCTGATTATCCCGGTTCACGGCCGGCTTCCCGAGGACGCCACGGCCGAAGTTCCGGCCACTATGGGTCGCTTGCTCCGAGCCCGCACGCATCCGGCTAACGCGGCGCTGTGCCCGGTCGACGGAGACGTGCCGCGACGCCCGGTCGGCAAAGAAGAACAAGGCCCCCGCTTGCCAGAACATCACGAGCGGCGCAAACAACGCGGCCACGGGGATGAGCAACGCAAGCAGCCACGCCCCGACGCCGCCGAGTGAGAGGCTGAAGCTGTCCCCGAGGAGTTCCCCGAGTCGGAGAAGGAGCGCAACGGGGACGGTCAGGAACAGCAGTGGGACGTAGAACCCGGCGAGGCGTTGCATGAACCGCGACACGAGCGTGAATGGGCCGACGCCAGGAATCCAGAAAACCATCAACAGCGGCATCAACAGCACGAATAGGTAGATGCCGAGTTGCCGGATCGTGTAGACAAGCGCCAGCAGGAGAAACAGCGTGAGGTTCACGCCCTGGGCAAGCATCACGCCAAGGACGCCGAGAATAGCGAATGATGCGGTCTCGAAGAGCGCAATCTCTGAGAGGTCGGGAACGATGAAGCCGGTCAGGGCATCGACAAAGCGCAGTGCAAGCGCACTGACCCACCACCACGAGAGAATCCCGAGGAGGCCAGTGAAGGCCCGCTTCTTGAGCTTCGACCGGTGGTAACTCCCGAAGAGGTAGCTCGTCGACTCAAGGAAGATGACGATCCCGAGCATGAGCCCGTAGAGGGAGAGTGAGAGCGGGATGATCGCTGACCAGTAGTAGTCATAGATAGCTGGCCATGGGCCGTTCGTTGGCGCCGTGAACACGGCGTTCGGCGCCGGCGTGCCGACGACGAGATGAATGAGCTCGTTCCCGAACGTTTCGACGAACGACTCCACCGGCGCGAACAGCAGTCGGAGGAACTCTGAGATGGCGTCAACGAACGCGTCCCAGAAACTACTCATCGCGATCACCAGCTGTTGGGGCGGTTGTTGGGGCAGTGATCATCGACGCCCCCAGAGTGGCCAGATGTCCCAGCCAGTCGCGCGGGCGATCAGGAACACGGCGAAGAGGAACGTCCCGACAGGGACGCCGAGATTGAACACCGTCGCGACGATGGGGATGGTCGTCCCGCGGATGTACACGGTGTCCGAACTGGGGAGGAAGCCCTGCTCAGTCCTCCACCACGCCGCAGGTTCGTACCGTGCGGAGAGGGCACCGACTGGGCGAGGAATCGTCACCGTCGCCATGCCCGCCTCGTCTGTCTCAATTGATCGACCCTGCAGCAAGACCGCCCCATCCCGTTTGGTTGTCTGAATCGGGGTGCCAGTCTGGGCGTCCGTGAGTTCGATCTGTGCCGTGACCGTCTCAGGCGTCGTCTGCAAAAGCGTGAGCGTGAGGGTGCTCGGGTGAACGACCGTCTCCGTGAGCGACTCACGAGGCACCGTCACCGACGTTCCCTGAACAAGTCCGTCGACGATGACGGTGTCTGAGCGGGGGAATGATCCCGTCATGACGACGGTCTCACTCTCCGTGTACGGGCCGGACACGAGGTCCACATCGATAGAGACTGGGAGATCTGGTGGGTCGAACTGCTGGCCGTCAACAGTAGTGATCCGACCAGTCGCTTCGGTTGTTGGACCCACTCGACTTGGATAGGCGTACACCTGCAACGGCTGGAGCGGCGATGGTTGAGACGAAACGGTCCCCCTCGAGTGAGAGACGAGTTCGTCCCAACGCGTTTCGCGGGCGGTGTAGAACCGCCACGTCCCGAGGGTTTCGCTGGTTCCTGTGGAGTAACTGCGCCACGGCTGAGTGCCTGTGATGGCTACAGCCTGCGTGCCATCAGGATACTGCGTGTAGGCACCCGCCGCTTTCGGGGCATACTCCGTAACGGTCACCGACTCCTCCACGGTGAGCCGCTCAACCGGCGACGTGACCGTCGTCGTTGAGGTGGTTCGGCAGTTCGCTGATTCGGTCGGCGTCGCAGTCGCTGTGGTGTTGTTCGCTGGAGTCGGCGATGGCGTCGCCGTGATGGGTGGTGTCCCAGTCACAGTGGGCGTCTCAGTCGTCGATGGCGCCGCTGTCGTCGTCCCGTTCGGCCTCGCTGTGGCCGTCGTGTTCGCCGTCTCTGTAGAGGAGTTGGTAGGCTGCTCTGTCTCCGTCAGGTTGCATTGTTTCTCGTACTGAGTCACCCGCTTTGAGAGTTCGACACTGATCGTTGCCTCCAGCGTCAGCGTATGCGTCTCCCCAGGCGAGCCCGCCAATTCCCCGAATCGGAGAACAGGGGTGTGAGTTCCGTCACTACGGTCGACAACGCGATCGTCGATGCGGAGACGCACTTCCTCGATCTGGTGGGCAAGGAGCGTCCAGTCGACCTGCTGACTCCCGGTAGCGTCATCAGCAGGCAACCGAACGCGATAATCCACAGTCCCGAGGACGTCACCGGCGCCGTCGACATACAGCGGCTGGTCTGTCTGGGAGCGCCACAGCCGCGTCGACGGCTGGACGGCGAAGATTGCGGTGTAGGCATCCGCGATGAACACCCCATCCGTCGTGGGCGTCTCAGCCGGTCGGATCGATGTTGTGTGGTTTGTTGCGGGGAGCTCGGTGTGGTCACCACGGTTCCAGCGTTCGGCGGCTTCGGGGGGCTCCTCAAACGGGATATCGGTCACCTGTGCGAGTTCAACAATTGGGAGTTCCGATGCGTTCGGTTGAACTGCTGTAGCTGGCGAGTCAGTATCTCGGTCACCAGACCAGAGCGTCGCAAACGTCTCCGGGTCGACACCGTGTGCTGGCTCAGTCGGATGCCGAGCAGGCGGCTGCGTCGAGCTCAGCAACAGGACGACGAGGGCGAGTGTAAGAAGCGGTCCGGGTGCGGGAGTTAGAAGCCGCAACTCACGCCACCAGCCACCACATCGTTCAGCAGGAACTGGATGATCCCGGTACCGAGCGGGGCGACGATGACGCCCCACACGATACCCTGGTTCCGGATCTCCTTGATCTCCTTTTTCAGGTCTGCTCGGCGGATCGTCGGCGTCGCCACGATTGCGCCGAGAGCGATGAGGCCGCCGATGAGCGGGCCACCGAACTGGATGATGGTGAAGAGGTTCTTGATCGTGGTCGCCATATCAGTCTGGCAGAACGCCATCCCGCTTGTCTGTGCAACAGCCGGCTGAACAGCGAGCAGACTGAGTACGAACGCCGTCGCCACGCTCTGGAGAATGGCTGTTCGAACACTGTTCTGCGTCAGGATCGCCGACAAACCGGCCGTGGGGTCGTGTTTCGTCATGTCGAGTGGTGATGATCGCCCGGAACCCGTTTGGTGACATTGTGCCACCAACTTGGGACTCTCACTGGTGCGGTCCTAGAAAACGCTGTTAATAGCCGTTCCGAAATAATTCCGTTCTAATTTTTGGAGAATTAAGTCTCCGAACGAGAGGATGTCAGCGCGTTTTGGCCCGACTTCGGTGACTCAGCACATCACCGGGATCAAAGATGTTGAACGCCGTGTGAACCACCCATAACTGACTGTCTCGGGAGAAATGGTTCAGTGAACGGGAGGAACCGGTACTGGAGCGGGTCAACTGTGGTTGAAGATTGGCCACTTCACAGAACGGGATGTGCTAGCGGTGGGTTCCAGCTTTGATACTGAAGATACCCTCGAAGTGCTGTCACCGACGAGAACTGGTTCGTCCCACCCGATGGTCACTCAAACCGCTCAGAGACCTGTCGTACCTCATCCCGATCGCGGTCATCAGCGGCCTCGATGGCCTCCCGCATCTCCGAGGCCTGCCCTTCGTCGAACACCTCGCGGAGGTCGCGGAGCGAGTGCCCACTGGTGAGCCGCTCAACCGTGTCGCTGAACGATTCGTCGCTGCGCTGCTTCGACTTGATTCGCTCGTAGACGTGGTCTTCGAGCCAAACTTGGTGCGGCATCCTTGTCGACAGTGTTGACACTGGACGCGAGTCAATATTTGGGTGGGTAATCGGCCCGAGACTGCCTTTCCACGAACATACAGGAACTACACGCGGTCTTGCAGTTCCTGATAGCGGCTCCGAACCGTCTCGACTGAGACCTCTGCCGCCGCCGCAATCTCGGCCTGTGTTGTCACGCCGTCGTGCTCGCTTACAGCCGTATAGAGACACCCCGCCGCGACACCTGCTGGATTTCGTCCGTTTGCCAAGCCGGCGTCGACGGCCTGCGTCGCGAGTTCGAGCGCCCGGTGTTGGACCTGCGGTGAGCAGTCACAGCCCGTCGCCAGCTTCGGAATCAGCGATCCCGGCTGAATCACCGGTGTTTCGAGGCTGAGTTCGACGTTGAGGACGCTGTAGGCGTGTTGCACGTGGTCCGTACTACTCACAGAGACATCGGCGACTGCCGAGGCAGATACCGCAAACCCACCGCATCGACACGCCGCGTACACAGCCCCGGCGGCCATCGACTCGATAGATCGGCCCGTAATGAGGTCCGCTTGCTGGGCTGTCCGGTAAGTCTTCGACGCCGATTCACGAACGACTGTCGGGAGTTCAAGCGCACTCACCAACCGCGCGATCTCGAAGCAGGCATGGCCGAGGTTTCGCTCTGCCTTTGATCGCCACTTCGCACGTCGGTTCTGGGTTCGCTGTCGATTGAGTCGACGACGCTTCGCCGCTGGGAGGGTGTTCCCCTTCGCGTCCCGGTTCCAGCCGATTGTGGTCGAGAGTCCCCGATCGTGTCGGCCAAAGGTGAGCGGAGGTCCCGTACGTTCTGTCTCTTCGTCGTCGACGTACCCGCCGACGCCGCCTTGGTGGTCGATTCGGTACTCGTCGATAATGAGTCCGCACACACTACAACTCGTCTCGCCGCCCTCCGTTCTGAGTGCCCCGTCGCACTCAGGGCATGTGGTCTCTGCAGGCAGTGTTTGGCCGTCCGTTTCGTCGAAGCTCCGTCCGTAGATGGCTCTCTGGCTCATTCGGTATCCGAGACAACCTGTTCAGGCCGCCCCGCACCCGTCAGGGGCGGCCGAAAAACGCGGAAATGCGTGGACGAGCGCAAACGGTTCCGATTGGCCCCTGCATTCCTCGAAACGCGGAGGAACCTACGTTAGGAGGTCGGGGATGTCGAATAGCATGACATCATCACGAGTGTCAGCAAGCCGTTCAAGATCGGTCGTGTACCCAGACCGGCTGAACAAGACATATAGCGTCTTTCCATCGGCTGGTTCCCCTGCCCAACGGACTTCGGATGCGGTTCGTTCAAGATCAGCGAGAACGCCTTCGCTCACAGGCTGAGAGGTGAACTTGCATTCGCCGGCGACAAGGCCGTCGGTGGTGAGGCCGAGGACATCTAGTTCATGCTCTTTGAACCACCACTGCCCGATGTGTCGGAACTGTCGGTCGACGAGGGCAGGGAGTGCCTGTTGACTAAGCCGTTCGAACAAGGGGCTTACATAATCCGCAAGTTCTGGTGCGACAAGTTTCTCGAATGCGTCTTCATCAAGCAGGCGAAGCTGATCCTGATTACCGTACACAAACCGGAACCAGAAACGGAATAGGGGTGCTGCGATACGATAGCGGCCCCGTTTCGACGACGTTGGTGATTCAGTCACGGGGATATGGCGCTCAACAAGCCGAAGGCGTCGAAGCTTTTGGAGATACGTGCTTAGCGATCCTGAGTTGACACCAGCCATCCCCGCAATTTCGTTTGGGGTGCGGCGACCGTGGGCAAGTGCACGGAGTATACTGAAGTACGTATTCGGTTGCCTGAGTTCAGTACGTAGCAGGAACTCTGGTTCGGAGTACAGGAGGCCGCGTTCTGACAGAATTGTCTGCCGTACGTTCCTTCCTAGCTCCTGGTCGGGGTCGATAGTTTGGAGATAGTACGGTGTTCCTCCGTAGATCGACCACGCGGTGATGGCAGTCTCAGGATCGTACTCTGGGAAAAACTGTCGTACGTCGGTGATTGAGAGTGGTTTGAGGTCAATTGTTGCTGTCCGCCGGCCATACAGCGGTGCGCTCCCAGAAAGCACCTTGTCCTCCATCACGCTGATTGAGGAGCCAACAAGCACGAGCGTCATACCCGTCTCTTGCAGCTCAAGGTCCCAGACGCGCTGCAACCGGGACGGGAGTGACTCGTCCTCTTCGATGAGAAACGGGAACTCATCGATGATTACGACGGCGTCTTGCTCACCAAGTGCCTCAAGGAGGGTTTCCCAGTCACGACGGACGTTCTGAAGGGAGGGGAACTGTCCTGCCGCTGCATCCACGAACTGCTCAAGTTGGTTCTGTGCAGTGGATTCG
The DNA here is from genome assembly GCF_026616205.1 of Halolamina litorea. NCBI lineage: Archaea > Methanobacteriati > Methanobacteriota > Halobacteria > Halobacteriales > Haloferacaceae > Halolamina > Halolamina litorea. Next base: position 169,554 of record NZ_JANHGR010000001.1, on the reverse strand, counting down.
ACTGCTTGGTAGTAGATAGCGTCGTCTCGGTCTACGATCGACTGGCGAACGAGTTCACTCTTCCCGAGTCGGCGACGGCCATAGATGACGACGAAATCGGCAGTCTCAGAGTCATAGCAGTCCCTGAGTTGATCGAGTTCGACCTCCCGATTCACGAAATTCACCATACAGCCAATAGCGCTTCTTCATCAATAGAACTCCCGATTTTGGAAATCATGATTTCAGAAATCGTGATTTCTTTGTTCCGCAGATAGAGGGTGAGGCCAGCGTGAGGCAGGATGAGGGAGACCAAGCAGCCTCCAGACGGAGGAGATGTCAAGCACTCGGCTCGGTTGAACCGGGAGACCGAAACCGTCCGTTTGGCTGTGGGACCAACCCAGCAGCGATCTCCAGATTCGTCCGCCGAAGGTGCTTACAGCCCTGCTGGCCAAGGCTCTCTCCACGGTAGAGCCAATCCGGACACGAACACTGTACCCGCTCAATGTCGACTTCGTAGGAGTTCCCGCTCTCACTCTGGACGTGGTACACTGGGCCGATATCAGAGAATCGAACGACCATGTTTTCCGTGAGTGCACGGCGTGTCCGTGCATCGTCAACCGAGTAGCCACCGTCGCTGAGCGGCGTCGACGGCTCGGGGTTCTCACACGGCTCGCGAAAGTGTTCAGGACGATTTCGCTCTTGGCCACAGGTCAGGCAGCGGTAGAAGCGTGTATAGTAGCTATCCCCATCTGAAAGCTCAACGTCGTAATCGGTTGGCCGCTTCCCGGGGAGTCGCTCGCTGACGATGGTGAGTTCGTGCCCGTTTGGATTGCGGATCTCCGGTTCAACTGGTTTTGGGGGGAGTTGTCTTCGAGACATTGGGACTGGAGGGGTTTGACGCGCCTCCAGCCCTGCTGGGGCGCCAGAAAATCGGTGTCGCTGTTGTCCCTATCGACGTCGGCGAAGGCGACGAGAGCGACTTCGGGAACGCCGTCTTGTATAGCCCTTTCCGAACTCACCGGGGGGTGTTGGGGTAAGTGATGTTCCAAACCCACAAGGGTTCGTCTGAAACCGGGCGTTCTCCACCGCCGCGTCGGGATAGTCGTCGCTTCAAACCCACAAGGGTTCGTCTGAAACCGGGCGTTCTCCACCGCCGCGTCGGGATAGTCGTCGCTTCAAACCCACAAGGGTTCGTCTGAAACGCGCTATTTGTTGGTTGACACTTTCTGAACAGGCTTCAAACCCACAAGGTTTCGTCTGAAACCCGCCCGTATTTCGGGGGGTAGAAGGCTCTACTGCCCAGTCTCACTAAGTGATTTCCATGGACCCGCAATACCTCCAGAACCCCCGGGGGGTTAATGGAAACGAGCCGGTGATCGCGGTGAGAGGAACTGAAAGCTTGTAACGGCGGCGCGCGTGAGGCGCGGCGAACGCCGCGACCGCGCGCGAGGGGCGGCCGAACGCAGTGAGGACGACGGCTGGGGAGGCGGCTGGCCACAGCAAAAAGAGAGGTCACGACAGCCCTACTCAGCCCACCACGCCTCTCGGTCGGGGAACGAGATCGACGACCGGCCCGTCAGCGCCACGGAGACGCGCCCTTCGTACCAACTCTTCGAGACCTCCCTGAGCACGACACGCTCGCCCTCCTCCATCCACGGAACGTCACTTACCCGCCAAGCCGTGAACTTCGTTTTCCCGCTCTTGTCCTCGATCAACCCCACCTGGGCGATCTTCGGGTGTTTCGGTTCCCACAGCGTCGTCACAACGCCGCCGACACTCACCTCGTTCACTGGCACGTCCTCAAGCGCCGCAATTGGGAGCACCTGGCCGGCATCGGTCTTCAACGCCTCGAAGACACCGACGACCGCCGCCGTCTTCGACACGCCGTCGACGACCCGCTCAGCCAACCGCCGACTGATCGCCGCCCGCGACCACCCCGGCAGCATCCCCGACAGCCGCCTCGCTTCTTCGTTCACCCAGCCCAACGCCGATTGGGACACCTGCTCTCGCGCATCCGCCCGCTCCGGGTCTTGCCACGGATCCACCGCCGCCGCTCGCTCGTCGAACACTCGTCGCTGCTCGACACTCGCCTCACGAACCACCGTTCTCGTTCGCGCCTCTCTATCGGAGTCCGGCCGTCGATCGAACCGCTCGGCTGTTCGCTCGATTTCCCACTCACGCGCTTCCAGCCGCTCTTCGGCTTCCAGTGTCAGCCCAGCCCGCCGCCCATCTGGGTGATTGGTGTCCACCTTCGCCTGGATCTCCATCTCCACTGTCGGTCGCAGGTTCGCCTCCCGCTCCGCGACGTCGTCCACAACCGCAAAGCCGTCCTCGTCGATTTCTCGTCGTTCAGTTGTCTCTACACCCGAAACTTCATTTCCGATTGCGCTCTTACTACTCATTGGTCTTCACGGACCGAAGGCGCTTCACCGCGCCCGACAGCCGCGATCATCACTCGCGGTTGTCTTCTCAGACCGACCAATCCTCGCACGCGCCGCTCGCGCCTTCAGCGCCCGCCAGGGCGCGAGCGGCGCGCAAAACGGATCGAGAGCCACACCAACCAGTACGCGCGCCGGCTCGCCGAGGGTGGGCGGCCAGCGGAGTGTGTCTGGTCGTGGGGCGAGCGCCAGCGAGACCCCGACCGACCAACCCGCTGGCGTGCCGACTTTGGCACGAACCCACCCCTCGGCGACGGGGACGGCGAGCGGACGGGCCGGCGACAGCACGGAGACAGCAATGGGCGACGATTTTTCCTCGCGCTACCTCATCGACGGCGGAGGTTCCGCAGCGCCTCGTACTCCAGTTCGGGAACGTCGTCACTCAAGAGCGGGTGAGGCCGGCGATCCAGCAGCTCTCCACACCATTCACAGCCGTGCAGCGCCCGGTCCTCGAGGAGGAGAACTGACTGTTCGGAGGGTGGATGACCGCACGCCGTCGTCATCAGCGTTTGCGGTCGCCCGCTAATCGTCTTCTTTACCGCGTTCAGTACGGCCTTCGGGGTGGTTGTCGACATCTGGTTGCGCACCTCGCCCGTGAGGTGCGCGAAGAAAACCGGTCCGTTCTGGTTAGTGAGGGGAACGATGACCCGTCTGGCTACAGGGGTGAAGGGGCCGTGGCGTCGACGAGCGAGACGATGGTCCGGTGAGCCTAGAGCGAACAGGACGCTGCGAACTCATGACCGCCTCGTCGGCGCCGAGTCAGCGATGACGAATACGCCAGAGAGGTACGTCGAGACGCCTCCAAACAGGGGTTCAGATCCAGACTAAAGAGACGAAGAAGTAACCGAACCGCCAGCCGAGAACCAATTAGGGTGACGTTCGAAGCGAGTTGTGGACGACAGCTCACTCGAAGATACGCGCATCAGACGGCTCGTGGCTGGCGCACACCCCCGAATAGCCCACAGGCGATGGTGAGTGGGTGGTGGTGAGGTACCCTTCCGGAGAGAGCTCCGAGTATGACGCATCGGCGCGGTTGAAACGCCAATGCGTTGCAGGGTCGAGCAGTAATGTACCCGAATGTCGGTCTTCACACGAGGAATGATCGCTACTCTCCTAGAGGTAAGGTCCGGACGGTGAGGACAGGCGCCTCCGAAAGTCGGACGACGCGTTCGGCGACGCTTCCCAGAAGCGCACGACGGACACCGCCTCGTCCGTGCGTCCCGAGAACAATGAGGTCAATGTCGTTCTCCTCGGCGTAGTCGAGAATGGTCCGGTACGGCGTTCCGCGATGAAGAGAATCGACAGCGTGAACTCCGGCGTCGATGGCTCGGTCACGAATCTCCACGACGGAGCTTCGGCCGGCCGCTTCCATCTGGTCGTAGAACGACTGACTGTGAGCATCAAGCGGGAGGACCGACGTATCCACGACGTGAAGGATGTGAAGCGTCGCATCGTTCTGTCGAGCGATGTGGATTGCGTGTGCGGCGATTCGGTCCGTCCCGTCGCTCCCATCAGTGGGCAGGAGGATATTATCGTACATCGTCTCTTGAGGGGCTGTTGCAGACGCCGGTCGAAGCGACAGTGATCCGTCTCGCGTCGGTTCCATTGCTCGTCACCATGCGAATCGGTTGGGTCCGAAGACTATTGGTTATGAGCCCTACCTGCTGGGGCTCTCTATTCGGATTTCGAGAGGTCGGATTTCGAGAGGTAATGCACAGATCGTGAATGGCGATACGAATAGCTCAATCGGCGAGGTCGCTCTGGTTCGACAACCGCCTAAGGCACGACAGCAGCTTTGCACACACTCACGGAAAACGGACTGTTCAGCGGTCGTTGAAACGGAAATCGAGGTGGCCAACCCGTCCCCTTATCCACAGCGTCGGTAAGGAGAGATACCGACCTCCACTCTCTCCAAATGCCCGCCGAAGACTCCAGCGACTCCCTCCCCGTTCACGTAACGAACGCCCGGTCGTACATCCGTATTCGCCCAACGACAGACCAGCTCAACGTCGAGACGGTTACCGCGCACCTGAGACGACTGCACAGTCTCTCAAACAACCAAGCGAACCCGACACTCCTCGACCGACTACGCGGTCCGAAGCCATCCACAATTGAGGTCTTACTCGTCTCGACAGGCGGCGACGATACACGAATCGAGTACTACCTCGGCGTCGACGACGACGCAACCCACGACACATTCACACGAACGCTCAGAGGCCTCTTTCCGGACAGCTATGAATTCACGGCAGTCCACCAACAGGATGGCTGGCTGCGTGGCGTCGCCGGCTTAGATCCGACACTTGCAGGCGTCGAGTTCTACGGGAAGCCCGATCGCCCGAAGGACTGGCAGACCCAACTCAGCCCCTTCGAGACATTCCTGACCGACGACCATGCTCGCATCCCACTCGCCGCGATTTTCGAGACGATGGCGGCGACAGCATCCCCGATGATCTACCAGGCACTCCTCCGCCCGAAGCCCGACTGGACACAAGAGGCAGAGAGCCGCCGCGTGAGCATTGAAGCCCAACAGGACACATGGGGTGGCGAACTGAGTGCGGCTCTGTTCGGAGCCCCAGAGGAAGGACAGGAGCACCTGAGCAACGAAGATCAACAACGGTTGGAAGAACTCGCCGAGAAAGACGCTCGTTGGTCGTTTGAGTGCAGTGCTCGGGCAGTCGCCATCGACGACGGGCACACAATCCGCGAACTCACGAGCGCCTTCACAAACGTAAGCCACACCTGCTACGCCGTCGGGGCGACCACCCGAACAGGCAGCCGAGCAGACGCGCTCTTCGACGCGATGTGCAAGCGGGAATTCACATCGACGAGCCGCCTCCCGAGTCTCCGAACGCGCCCGAAACCGCTTGTCGTCGACGCCAGTGAAGCGGCAAACTTCTGCATCGTCGACGGCGACGCCCTCACCACGGCTGGTGACCGGGCACTCGCACCCACGCCCAGAGAAGCGACGACACTCCCATCGCCACCGGCCGAACAACTCGATGCCTATCGCGGCCCCGGACTCCCACTCGGACAGCCGCTAAGCGATGACGGCATCGCAGATCCCGAACCAGTCACACTCCCACCGAGCCTCCAACCAATGCACGTTGGCTGGTTCGGGAAGACGGGCTCCGGGAAATCCACCGCCCTCATCAACGCCATTCTCGCCAACCACGCGGCGACTGACGGCGCGGACATCCTCATCGACCCAAAGGGCGATGGAATGGCTCAAGAGTATCTCCGGGCCCACTACGCGACCTACGGCCATCTGGAGAACGTACTCTACTTCGACTGCGCCGAGGTCTTGCCTGCATTCTCGTTTTTCGACATCCGCGATGAACTCGACGCGGGCGTGCCTCGGGCGACAGCCGTCGAAGATACGGTTGATCACTACCTCGAAATCCTCGCCCAAATCATGGGCCGTGACCGCTTCGAACAGGCCGTTCGCTCTCCGGACATCATTCGCTATCTCCTGAAGGCGACGTTCGACCCCGTGAACGGCGAGGATGCGTTCTCCCATCGGGCGTTCGACCGCACGATTCGCCGCATGCACGAACGACAGGCAGCCCCGCCCGTCGCCGATGAAGACTTAGAGCGGATGCTCGCCGGCGTCGTTGCCAACCGCGCTCGCTCGTTCGACGAGATCATGCAAGGGGTCGCAAATCGAGTTGAGAAGATTCCGATCGACCAACGGTTGGCCCGAATTTTCAACCATGTTCCCGAAGATGGCGATCCGCATTTCGACCTTGCGGAGTACCTGAACGAGGACGTCGTCATCATCCTCGACACGGGTGGCCTCCGGAACGAGGCCCAGCGCGTGCTGACGTTGGTGGTTCTCTCGAACCTCTGGACGGCGCTCCGCCGTCGCTCACAGCGGAGCCAAGGCGACCAGCCACTCGTCAACCTCTACATCGAAGAGGCCGCAAGCGTCGCTGTCTCGGACCTCCTCAAACAGCTTCTCTCACAGTCCCGGAGTTTCGATTGCTCGATGACGTTGGCGATGCAGTTTCCAGCCCAACTCAAAAGCCAGAATCACGATGTGTACGAGGAGCTCCTCAACAACATCTCCACGTTTGTTGCGGGGAACGTCGCCGTCGACCGGCTCTTGGCTCGGCGATTGGCCACAGACGAGATGGATGCCGTCGCTGTCGGGAACCGGCTCCGGGCGCTTCGTCGAGGGCAATGGCTGGTGAGCCTCCCCGCAGCGTTCGACAGTCCAGAGCCACGACCGTTTCTTGTGCGGTCGTTAGCGCTCCCACCTGGTGACCCAACCGGCAAGCGCCCGCTCTCTGATGTTGAGTTGGGAGCGTTCGACGCCGCCGTCGATGCCGTTGCGGCTCGGACGCGGGCAAATGTTGGACTCACGCTCGGGATGCCCTCGACAGCCATCGATGAAGATACAGAGGAGCGGTCGTCTGAACACGACGGTGACGCGGGTGACCCTGTCGAAGAGCGGTCGAGAACGCGGGTCGATAGTGCGCTCCCGCACACGAAACGCCTGCCGCCGACGGTCGAGTACGACGGAGATATCCATGGACTTCGGTGCCGGCGCTGCGATAACCGATACGACCCGACAATCGACGGACTCGTCCGGACGGTTGAGTGCTGCTCCTCCCTTGCAGAGGTAGATCCAGACGATATCCCCATCTGTGAGGTGAACCTGAAGCTCACTCCGGAGGAGCGAGTGCTGTCAGAGTGGTCCGACACGCAACTGCTGTTCCTCCAAGCGGTCTATAACGCTCAGCAGTTGCGGTATGACCCACTCGAGTATGACCTGCTGAACGACAGTATGATTCGCTTACAGGAGTACGTCGGTATCGACGCCGATGCACTCCAAGACCTCCTTGAGACGGATCTCCTTCGCCACGACACCGACCATCCACATCGCCTGTACACGGTGACACCTGACGGACGGAGCGCGATTGGGGAGAGCTACCGCCAAGGCGTCGATTATGGACATGGCCAGGGCGATCTTGAGGAGTCCAGTCAGCACGTCATGGCTGTGGAGGTTGCACGACGGTATCTGGAACGCGAGTACGTCGACGATCCGTCCTCAAGGGTTGTGGAGGTCGTTCCGTACTACGACCTTGACGAGAACCACCGACTCGACCTTGCAGGCGTCGACGTTGAGGGCGAGTTCGTAGTGACTGTAGAGATTGAGCGGATCAATCACGACGTGAAACGGGCGGTTCCGGAGGACTTCGACAAGATGGCCGGCTGTGAACCCGAGGAAGCGATTTGGGTGGTCATGACCCAATCTTCGGGGCATGACGTACTGGAGGCGTTGAACGATCCACTAGAGGGCCCAGTCCGGGTCGAGAAAACATACGCATCGACCACGCCGCCACAGCAATTCAAGATCAACACGGCAGGACTGACGGCGGTCTATCCAGTCGAGTGGCTCAAGGACGCGTTTCTTGATGCGGATGGGTCGTAGCTCAGAGAACAGAGTCAAAGTGAGATTGCGGGCCGATATTGGCTATCCGGTCGGTCTGTGGGCGCGTCAGGAGTTTCATAATCGGATTCGGGCCCCGCAAGAGGTGTACCGGTGGAATACGGGAACTGCGTTCAGCCTGTTCTTGCGGGGGTGCGTGACCAAAAGAGGGTAGGAAGGGATCGAAACGGCTCAGCACCGCCGAATATGGACGAATTTCGTAGGTCAGCAACGGATCTCGAATTCGGCTAACCGCAAGAGGGAAACCGATTATGAAGATTTTCGGCCCCGATTTTCGGATCATCGACGGCGTCGACGACGACGGCGACGGCGCCGATAGCGCGTCTAACCCGCGTTTCCAGCGATTACGCGGTTCAGCGACGGCCACTCCACTTCCGATTTTGGGCACCACACTGGGTCTACTTGCGGGGATTTGGGCCGATTATGATGGCCGTACAGACCCGAAACGGAGGGGTGAGATTTTCATAATCGGTTCTCCTCTAGCGATTCCGGGTTCGGAAATCCGATTCTGTGTTTCATCTACAGTCCGTTGGCAGATGGGCTCGTAACGGAGCTCCCGGTCAATAGGAAATAGGTGATCACGACACCGGGAAGTACAGGTCGCGCTAGGTGTACACCCACCCTATGAGCAAGACTGTGGATGAGCTACGCAACGAGATTCGAGTGAACGTCGGTCGGCATGAGCGGTTAGTGTCCTCTGGGTTTACGAAAGAAGCGCTGGCTGCCCTCTGTGAGTCGTTGGATGCTGATGTAGACACAGAAGTGATTCCCGGGAAAGGCGTCATGCGCCAAGCAATCAGTGATGAGGTGCCGGGCGTTTCGAGCAGTCGAGATCAAACAAGCGGCTTCCGGAAACAGGAACTCTTGGCTATCGCTTCCGAGGTCAGCGAGGAGTGAGTAGTTCTCCGTAGGCGCAGCCCGAATGAGCGCTCGCAGAGACAGCGCTTACGCAGGATAGCTCCCGAGTGGGCGATCGAAGACCGTTGTTAGTCCAGCCGGAACGACTAATCCCCAAGTGAACAATATAGGTCTATGTCTACTCGACGACTTCTCGCCATCATTGCGGTTCTGGGGGTCGTTGTCCTCGCTGGCTGTGCGGCAGAGGCGAATCCCACCGCAGAGCCAGTTTCAACCACTTCCGAACCAGTCTCGGCAACGCCGACGGAGGATCAGACGACGACAGCGCCCGCGACGGCCACCGAGGCAGCCCCAGAGGGAGAGTTATCGGTTCATCAGTTAAACGTCGGACAAGGATCGAGTACACTCGTGATCGGCCCAAGTGGAGAAACGATCCTCATAGACACTGGTGATTGGCGGGACGACGGTGAGGACGTTATCGCGTATCTCGAAGCTCAAGGGGTGACACGGATTGATCACCTCGTAACCACCCACCCTGATGCCGACCATATCGGTGGCCATGCAGCCGTGATCAAGCATTTCGAGACTGAACTGGACGGCGTCGGCGCCGTGTACGATCCCGGTATTGCATCGAGTTCAGCAACGTATGATCGGTACCTCGATGCAGTCGAGACACACAACGTGACGCTCTACCGGACACAGGCAGGCGATTCGATCCAAATGAGTGGGATGGAGGCCCAGGTGCTTGCACCACCGGAAGGGTATGTGGCCAACGAGGATTCGAACGAGAATAGCATCGTTCTCCACCTCCCGTTCGGCGCGTCAAGCTTCTTGCTCCCCGGTGATGGGGAAACGGCGAGCGAAGAGTACCTCGTCGACACCTACGGGGATAGCCTCAACTCGACAATTCTGGCTGCTGGGCATCACGGTAGCCAATCGAGTACGAGCGAGGCGTTCCTTGAGGCAGTCTCGCCGCAAGCGGTCGTGGTTTCGAGCGCGTACGACTCGCAGTACGGGCACCCACACGAGGAGGTACTCACGCGGCTGGAAGCCCGTTCGATTCCGACGTATTGGACTGCAACACACGGGACAATCATCTTCACCAGTAATGGGTCAGCAGTGACGGTCGCGACAGAGCAAGCCGCGCCGACGACGGCGACGCAACTCCGCTCGGGAGATCCAGTTGAACCGGGGGCGGCTGGCGACGTGACCGAACGGCTTGTGATCGACGCGGATGGCTCCGGAACTGCGCCGATTACGAGCCCAACTGAGGCGACCACGGACGCCCCAACGACGTCGACCGCGACAGATGGGGGAGCTTCCATCGAGCTCGCCACGATCAACGCGGACGCTGAGGGCGATGAGTCAGAGAACCTCAACGGAGAGTACGTTACCTTCGAGAATACCGGCTCTTCGTCGGTGGACCTCTCTGGGTGGGAACTTGCAGATGCCGCCGATCACACATACACCATCCCTGAAGGGACTGTTCTTGAGCCTGGCGACCGAATAACTATCTACACTGGGAGTGGCACCGATACTGAGACAGAACTGTACTGGGGCCAATCTTCCCCGGTGTGGAACAACGGCGGCGACACCATCATTCTCCGAGACGAGTCGGGGAATATCGTGATCGAGGAGGCCTACTGAGAATGTCCACTCACCAATTCACCGGCGTGATCGATCGCTTCGAGGACGACCTCGCAGTCATCCTGCTCGAAGCATGTGGCGAGGTCATCGACGAGGTCGTTCTTGACCGGGCAGAACTCCCTGCTGATGGAGCCGAGACGAACGCAGTTCTGACGGTTACGCTCACCAGCGACGGAGAAGTAGCTGCTCTTGAGTACGAACCGGGGGAGACGACGGGTCGGAAGGAGAAAGCACAGTCACGGTTCGACCGGCTTGCTGAACGGCAACCGAAAGACGACGAGCAATAGGCCAACGGACAGCGTTTATCGAAGTGTGGGTTTCTGCTGCAGTACCTTCTCCAGCCACAGCTCTCAGAACGAGACCGCATGAGAGTTTATTGCGGGCAGATGCCCGAGCCCGCATGACTGGCAACCCTGAAGGAGACAACACGGATCGAACTGGTGGATTCTCACCAGACACGAAGGTCATCACGGCCGATGGCCCGAAGCTCGTAGCTGAACTCTCAGAATCAGACGTCCTCTACACGCTTGACCCATCGACGAAGCAATTAGGTCGAAGTCCAGTAACGGCGGTCGAACCGGCCTCATTCAGCGGGTCGCTTGTAAACATCCAAGGGAAGCGGTGTGATCTCCTCGTTCACCCAGACCAGCGACTCCCGTTCTGCACAAAATCGATCGACTCAGTCCGGTTCCAGCGAGCAGATGACCTCCACGAACGGTTTGACTACAAATTCGTGAACGGATGGACTGCCCCGTCATACCCTGAAACGGAGTTCATCGACATCACTGACTTCCTCGATGAGTACGAGATCCGGACAACGAGTGAGGTACATGGCCATACGTTCCGAGCAGCACTCCCAGAGGGCTGCCAGCCCTGCCGGCGAAACAGCCATACAGGCTATTACTTCGACCCACAGACGTTCAAGGGCTACCAGCAGGAACTGGAGTCAGTCGCCGACGAACTCACTATCGTCGGTGGGGCGAGCCAGCGGAGCAGGCCATACCGGTTTGCGGCTGAAGACTTCGTGGCGTTCCTCGGCTGGTTCATTACTGAGGGGAGTGTCACGTGGCGAAAGAACCGAGATACCGCAATCGTTCAAATAGCTCAAGAGAAGCCCGAACACAGAGAAACGATCCAGTCACTCCTCACCAGAATGGGGTTTGATTTTCAGTCAACAAGTGATTCGTTCCAGTTTGGGTCATCACTGTACGGTCGATTCCTCACGTCACTTTGCGGAGAGTCCAGCAAGGAACGACGCCTGCCAAGCCTCGTTTGGTCGCTCCCGACCGAGCAAAAACGAGCGTTCTTCGAGACTCTGATGGCTGGAGATGGGAACAGCGATGGAACGTACTACACGGTCAGTGAGCGGCTGGCACGTGATCTCTGCCAGTTTGGATTGTTCCTTGGGATGAAGCCTCGGTACATCCGTCGTGGCGACCTCTGGGAGCTCTACTTCAGCGAGCGGAATGATGGGTTCACACCGAAGGCGAACGTGAGAACGGTCCAGTCCGAAGGGGAGGTGTATCGGTTGTCTGTTGAGGGTTCCTCTGTGGTGATGGCCGGGCGAAACGGGAGGTTCCAGTGGTGCGGTGTGAGCACGACCTGTTGAGTTAGCACTGAACCGCACGCAACGCGGGTCAATAGTTCCGACCGACCCAGCAGCTAAGCATCGCGAGAGCCTATCACCGGTATGAACGTTCTCGTCACGGGCGCGACCGGCTTCGTGGGCCAGCGGCTCGTCCCGTCGCTGCTGGAGGCCGGCCACGAGGTGTCGGCTCTCGTCAGGGACCGGACGAAGTACGACCCGCCGGAGGGAGTGACCGTGTTCGAGGGCGACGTGCTCGAACCGACGGGGCTCGACGCGGCACTGGACGGCGTCGACGCCGCCTACTACCTCATCCACGCGATGGGCGGCGGCCGCGGCTTCGAGGAGCGGGACCGCCGTGGGGCACGGAACTTCGCCGCGGCGGCCGAGCGGGCCGGCGTCGACCGCGTGATCTACCTCAGCGGGCTCGGTGTCGAGGGGGAGGACCTCTCGGCGCACCTCAACTCGCGACGCGAGGTCGAAGCGGTGCTCGGGCGGGGGACGTACGACCTGACCGTGCTCCGGGCGGCCATCATCATCGGACACGGGAGCGCGAGCTTCCGGATCGTCCGGCAACTCTGCTCGCGGCTCCCCGTGATGACCACGCCGCGCTGGGTGAAGACCCGGGTCCAACCCATCGCCATCGCGGACGTGATCGCCTACCTCGTCGGCGTCCTCGACGCTCCCGAGACGGCCGGAGACACGTTCGAGATCGGCGGGCCGGAGGTGCTGACCTACCGCGAGATGCTCGCCGTCGTCGGCCGGATCCTCACGGGACGGGAGCCGATCATCCTCCCGGTTCCGGTCCTCACGCCCCGGCTCTCGGCGTACTGGGTCGACCTCGTCACCGACGTGCCTGCCGGCGTCGCCTACCCGCTCATCGACGGCATGGTGGCGGACGTGGTGGTGACCGACGACCGCATTCGCTCGCTGGTGCCGATCGATCTCACCCACTTCGAGACCGCAGTCGAGCGTGCGCTCGCGGAGGAAGCGGACGCTGAATCGGCAGCCGACGGGGCTGCTTGATGGCGCCACACTACGGGGAGACGTGGGTGTACGAGAGCCTCGTCGGCGCGGTACCGGGGCTCGACCTCTCGCATCGGACCGCGCTGGCGGTCCAGTTCCTCGCCTTCGAAGCGCTGGTGTTCATCGTCGCCGGGGTGTACGACCTGTGGATGGCGGTGCCGGCCGCAACGGTGGCGATCGCCGTCGCCGTCGTCGGGAGCTGGCTGATGCTGACGTTCAGCCGGCGGCTCCGCGCGCTCCACCCGCCGGAGCCCTACCGGCGGCTGCTGTTCGGCTCGAGCATCGAGTTGGTTCTCAGCGTGGTCGCGTTCGTGCTGTTGGTCACCTACCTGTTCGTCGTCGACACGGGCGCCGACGGCTCGCTGCTGACGAACCTCCTGGGGGCTGAGCCGCCCGCGGTCGCGGTCGCCCTGCTGCTGCTCGTCGCATGGGACGTGATCTACCGGATCGGCGCCTGCTGGTGGGCGACGGTAGTGGGCTTGTGGCGAGCGATCAAGTACGGCTTCGACGCCGAGACGACGCGACGACTCACCCGGCTGGACACGATAAACGTCGCGTTCGCGGCGGTGCAGGTGACGCTGGTCCCGTTCATCCGAGACGAACCGCTGTTGGTCGCCGCGCTGGTGGGCCACCTGATCGCCGTCGTCGTCGTCGCCACCGCGACGATCGTGCTGCAGCGGCGGAAAGTTACGGGCGGTTACTGAGTAACCGCGGGTGAGCAGCGATACGGCGGCCTAGCGCGCGGTAGCGCGGGCCCTCCTTCCTCAACGAGCGACGAAGCTGCGAGTAGGGAGGATATGAAGCGGGTTCGTGCACAATTAATACACTCCCGGACGTATCCTCCGTTACTGTCGTCCTCGCACAAGTCGGGGACGGAAGGCGTCGCAGTAGACCGACGCTCGTGGTGCGGTAGTACCGCACCCCATACTCGGGAACGACGACCGCGAACGGGTTTGACTCCCGTTCCCTGTTTGGGGATAGAGCGCGAGAACACCGGGAATTAAATCGGCGGAACAATCCCGGCCTCGGTCGGAGTGAGAGGCGTAGAAAATCGCCCCCACGCCGAGGCAAGGACGGTAAGAGAAAGCCGGGCCACGCCCATGCACGGGGCCGTGGGGCACAATGTCGTTTCGGCAAAGCCTCAGCCTCAAGGAGTGATCGACCCGCGTAAGCGGGGAGGGAGCAAGTAGGGTGGGGTAGTTTACAGGAACCGTAGCCCCTCGTCGGCACCGAGGACGCGCCGCATCGACCCCCACGTCGAGACGAGCGTGTAGTCACCGGTGACCCCCTCGATCGCCGAGTCCCGGACCGCCTCCAGGTCGAACCCCGGGCCGGTAGCCGTGATGACGTGGCGGGCCGAGGCCTGCTCGGGATCGACGACCAGCCGCGAGGTGGTCTCGTCCAGTCCCAGCCCCGCCAGCGCCATCGCGGCGTGGGAGTTGAAGTTCCGCGGGAACCGCGCACAGAGCCCGCGCGTCGGCCCCTCGTAGAGGACGGTCGTCCCCTCGATGGTGGCGGGATCGACCGCGTCGGCGTACTCGAAGTCGAGGTGGCCGGGGGCTTTCCGCGCCTCGATGTGGACCGAATCGAGCGCCTCACGGGCGTCGACGAGGCCGTCGATGCCGAACAGCGCGGCGTGAGGGAGGTAGAGGTCGTGGTCGCTCTCGGTAGCGAGGTCGGTGAGGCGGGCCTCCACTTCGGGGTCCGCGAACGCCGAGCCCGAGAGGGCGAGCAGGTCGCTCCCGGCGAGGATCGGTTCGGCCAGCTCGGCGAGGACCGCGGGCGTCGCCGCCTCGACGACGAGGTCCACGGGGTGGTCGGCGAGTTCGTCGGGGTCGGTGAGTTGGGGCTCGTCGATCTCGGACTTGAGCGAGCGGACGTAGACGTAGGCCAGTTCGGTGTCCGACGCCTGTCGGACCCGGTCCGCGAGGTCGGTGCCGATGCGTCCGTAGCCGAGGAGGCCGATTCGGTGGGTCATGAGTGTGCTGTTGGGGTAGGGGTTTCTGGACCGCAGTCAATCGAAGAAGCCGTCGTCGACGTGTTTCGCGTGCTCGCGGACGACCGACTCGTTCAGTTCGATGCCGTAGCCCGGCGCCTCGGGGACGACGATTGTCCCGTCGTCGATGAGCGACCCCGAACGGGCGATGAGGTCGTCCCACCAGTCGACTTCGAGGGCGTGGAACTCCAGATACGCCGCGTTCGGGATCGCGCCACAGAGGTGAGCGACCGCCATCGTCCCGACGGGCGAGCAGACGTTATGGGGCGCGAACGGGATGTACTGCTCCTCGGCGCGGTTGGCGATCGCCTTCGACTCCGCGAGGCCGCCGACGGTCGTGGGGTCGGGGGTGAGCACGTCGACGGTGAACTCGGCGAGGAGTTCGCGGAACTCGTGGACCCGGAAGCGGTTCTCGCCGGTCGCCAGCGGCGTCGACGTGGACCGGGCGAGTTCGCGCTGGGCGGCGGCGTTCTCGGGTGGGATGGCGTCCTCCAGCCAGAGCAGGCCGTACGGTTCGAGCGCGCGGGCGAGCCGCTTTGCCGAGTCGATCGTGTAGTCCCAGTGGCAGTCGAACGCGACCTCGGCACGGTCGCCGACGGCGTCGACGACGGCGTCGACCACGTCGACTTTCGCGGCCACATCGGCAGCACTGAGCCGGCCGTTCATCGGGTCCGATTCGTTGTCCCGAGGCATGTCGAGGTCGAACTTCATCGCGTCGTAGCCCAGTTCGAGCGCCCGTTCTGCGGTATCGGCGTACGCTTCCGGGGTGTAGGCCTCCTCATCGCCGTACTGGGTGAAGCCGTGATCGACCGCGTAGGCGTCGCCCGCGTGGAGGTCGACGTAGACCGGGATCTCGTCGCGGAACTTCCCGCCCAGTAGCTGGTAGACCGGGAGGTCGAGCAGTTTGCCCGCACAGTCCCAGAGCGCGGTTTCGACGCCCGAGGCGGCGGTGACGACCTTCCCCGTGGTGCCGCCATGGCCCGAGAGCTCCTGCACCATCCGGCGGAACAGTCGCTCCACGTCGAGGGGGTTCTCGCCGACGAGGAACGCCGCTATGTAGTCGATGATCTCGGGGATCGCGGCGCCGCGGTAGGCTTCACCCGTGCCAGTGACGCCGGCGTCGGTGTGGATCCGGACGAGGTTCCAGTCGAAGTTGCCCGAGACGACCGCGGTGTCGATACCCGTGATCCGTACGTCGCGCTCGGGGGCGCGGTGGTGTTCGTGGTTCGCGTAGTCCCGCATCTCACCGCCCCCCGTTGGTCGCCCGGACGCGGAACTCCGCGACGGCGTCGTCGTCGAGGGTGACGCCGTGGCCGGGGCGCTCGCTAGCGTCGATCTCGCCGTTTTTCGGCGTCATCGGCCGTTCGAGCACGTCGTCGAACACTTTCACGTCCTGTTCGCGGTAGAAGTACTCCACCCAGCGGCCCGTCTCGGCGACGGCGACCAGCGGGACGTGCAGGTCCCAGTTGTAGTGGGGGACGACGGGGATGTCGTGGGTCGCCGCGGTGTTGGCGATCCTGAGCCACTCGGTGATGCCGCCGACGACGGTTACGTCGGGCTGAACCACGTCGACGGCGCCCTCACGGAGCAGTTCCGCGAAGCCGTAGCGGGTGAACTCCTGCTCGCCGGCGGCGACGCCGTAGTCGAGGTCGGCGTTGACCGCCGCCATCAGTTCGACGCTGTCGGGCATCACCGGCTCCTCGATGAAGTACGGGTCGTACTGGCCGTAGCGCCGGCAGGCGTCGACGGCCGAGCGGCGGTCGCGCCACGCGCCGTTGGCGTCGAGCAGGAGGGTGCGCTCCTCACCGATGACCTCGCGGGTCACGCGCACGCGCTCGACCTCCTCGCCCGGGGGCAGGCCGCCGACCTTCAGCTTCACCGTGTCGTGGCCGCGGTCGACGTACCGGCCCATCTCCTCGCGGAGGCCCTCCAGCCCCTTCCCCTCGCGGTAGTAGCCGCCGCTGGCGTACGCCGGGACCGAATCGCGCATCGCGCCGAGGTACGTGTGCAGCGGGAGCGCGGCGTGTTTGGCTTTCAGGTCCCAGAGCGCGATGTCGACGATGGAGATGGCCCGGAGGACGAGCCCCTTCCGCCCGTAGGGGACGGTGGTGTCGAACATCTCGCGCCAGAGCCGGGCGGTGTCGTGAGGGTTCTCGCCGACGACGATGGGCGCGAGCAGGTCCTCGACGACGGCCGCGATGATCGACCCCGCCTCGTAGCCGAGGGTGTAGCCGACACCCTCCAGCCCGGTGTCGGTGTTGATCCGGACGATGGCGTGGTCGCGGGCCTCGACCTCGCGGGTGGCGAAGGCGACCGGCTCGTCGAGCGGGATCGAGACGGCGAAGCTCTCGATATCGGTGACCCGCATGGTCACACGAGGATGTTCGCCCCGGTCTCCTGGTCGAACAGGTGGATCGCGTCGGTATCGACGACGAGGTCGAGCGTCTCCCCGGGCGTGGCGTCGGTCTCGTTGGCGACCCGGGCGGTGAACTCGGCGGTCTCGTCCTCGGAGCGGTCGATCGGTCGGAGCGCGAGGTCGGTGTGGGGACCCATCGGCTCGACGACGGCCACGTGGGCCGGGAACGTCTCTCCCTCGCCGAGTTCCCGTTCGACCAGCGCGGCGTCCTCGAAGGCTTCCGGGCGGATCCCCAGGTCGAGGTGCTCGGTGTCGCCGTCCCACGCCGCCACCGTGTCGGCCACGTCCGGGTCCAAGACGAGCGAGAACCCGCCGGCGTCGACGCGGAGGCTGTCGCCGTCCGGGACCGTCGTGACCGGGAAGAAGTTCATCGGCGGCTCCCCGATGAACCCCGCGACGAACCGGTTTTCGGGGTGTTCGTACACTTCGTCGGGCGGCGCGACCTGCTGGACCCGCCCGTCGTTCATCACGACGACGCGGTCCGAGAGCGTCATCGCCTCCACCTGGTCGTGGGTGACGTAGACGGAGGTACGCCCGACCCGGTCGTGGAGCTTGTTGAGTTCGGTCCGCATCTGGATGCGGAGTTTGGCGTCGAGGTTGCTCAGCGGCTCGTCGAACAGGAACACCGAGGGGTCACGCACGATGGCGCGCCCGAGCGCGACCCGCTGTTGCTGGCCCCCCGAGAGGTCCGAGGGTCGCCGGTCGAGCAGGTCGCCGATACCGAGCAGTTCGGCGGTGTCGTGGACGCGTTTCTCGACCTCGTCGTCGGGGTACTTCCGGATCTCCAGCGGGAACGCGATGTTCCCCCGAACGGTCTTGTGGGGGTAGAGCGCGTAGTTCTGGAACACCATGGCGATGTCGCGCTCGCGGGGCTCCTGTCCGGCCACGTCCTCGCCGTCGATGCGGAGGGTCCCCCGGGTGGGCTGTTCGAGGCCGGCGACGATGCGGAGCGTCGTGGTCTTGCCACAGCCGGAGGGCCCGACGAGCACGATGAACTCGCCGTCGTACACGTCGAGGCTCACGTCGTCGACGGCGACGACCGTCGAGCCGTCGTCCTCGGTGTACTCCTTGGTGATGCCGTCGAGTTCGAGGCTGCGCGTCCGATCCTCGTGGTCGCTGTTCTGTGCCACTCGGTCGGTCGTGGGGTGGTTCGTGTCACTCATGGGAGCCACCTCGGGGGTGGGTACGTCGAATCGGGTCGGGGTCGGGGCGGGGGCCGCGGCGGCAGCGGTCGGTGACAGCGCCGTGGCCGGGGGGCGGGTTGGGGCTCATCCTTTCAGCCCCCCGGTCAGACCCACCACGATGTAGCGCTGGAAGAAAATCACCACCAGCGCCGAGGGGATCACCGCGACGATGGCCGCGGCGGCCATCGCCGACCAGTCGATGCCGGCGTCCCCGACGAAGAGGAACGTGGCGACGGGGATAGTCATCGACTGCAGGTCGGTGCTGACGGTGAACGCGAAGAGGAACTCCCGCCAGGAGTAGAGGAACGTCAGTATCGTCCCCGCCGCGAAGCCCGGCAACACGACCGGGAACACGACGTGGCGGAACGCCTGAAGCTTCGTACAGCCGTCGACGCGAGCGGCCTCGTCCAGCGCCTGCGGGATGGTGATGAAGAAGTTCCGCATGATGTAGATCACCAGCGGCAGCCAGAGGTAGACGTTCGCGATGACGATGCCCGTCTTCGTGTTCAGCAGGCCGAACGTGGTGACGATCCGGTAGTAGGGCGTCACCAGCCCGATGGGTGGGAACAGCCGAGTGAACAGGACGAAGACGAACACCGCGTTGTCGTAGGGGAACCGGAAGCGGCTGAAGACGTAGCCCGCCGGCGTCCCGAGGACCATCACGATGACCGTCGACGCGCTGGCGACGATGACGCTGTTGACGACTGCCCGCCAGAACCCGCGCTCGATCAGCGCCCGCTCGTACGCGTCGAGCGTCGGATCGGTCGGGAGGTAGGTGAGTTCGAGCACCCCCTGTGGGCTCTTGAAGGAGGTGAGCAACTGCCAGATCAGCGGCGAGATGATGAAAAACACCGCGAGGAACAGCACGAGGTGGACGACGTAGCGACTCTCCAGCACGTCCCAGACGCGCTGGCGGCGGCGGTACTGCTCGACGGTGAAGTCTGCGCCCGCCATCTCACACCTCGATCTCCTCGATCTGTTCGAGGATGAAGTAGACGTAGCCCGTCGCGACGACCAGCGTCACGGCGACGAGGAACATCGAGACGGCCGACGCGAAGCCGTAGTCGAGCAGTTGGATGCCGAAGCGGTGGATGTAGACCGCGAGGGTCTCGGTGGCCCCGCCGGGGCCGCCGCCCGTCGTCGAGAACGGGATGGCGAACGCGCGGAACGCGAACATCCACGTGATCAACCCCGCGACGAAGAAGGAGGGTCTGAGGTACGGCAGCGTGACGTTCCGGAACGTCTGCCACGTCGTCGCGCCGTCCATCTTCGCGGCGTCGTACATCTCCTGTGGGATCGACTGGAGCCCCGCGAGCAACACGACCGCGGCGAAGGGGATGCGCGACCACGAGTCGGCGAGGATCACCACGACCATCGCCGACAGCGAGTTGCCGAGCCACGAGTAGGAACTCTCCAGGACGCCGAGGTCGAGCAGCACCTTGTTGACGACGCCCAGTTGGCCGTTGAACATCCAGCGCCACGTGACGCCGACGATGGAGAGCGGGACGGCCCACGAGATCAGGATCAGCGTCGAGTAGGCGTTCCGGATCCGGCTGTCGAGCACCTTGTTGAGCGCGAGCGCGACGACCAGCCCTGCGCCGACCGAGAGGAACAGCGAGCCGAAGGAGTAGATCAGCGTCTTCTCGACGGCGTTCCAGAACGTCGGGTCGGTGAAGATCCGGCCGTAGTTGTACGCCGGTTCGAACGTCTCGCCGATGCCACGGGTGTTCTGCAGCGACAGCCACACCAGCATCACCGCGGGGTAGATGAACACGACGAGTAGCGCGACCAGCGACGGCCCGAGCAGCACGGTCCGGATGTGGTCGTTCACCCAGTCCGAGAGGCGGCCGCTGAGGCCGCCCCCGTGGGGCGCGCCCCGGTACTCCTCAGTGGCCATGTTGGGGTCTGGTCGGTCGCATCAGTTGTTGATCTCGTCGTCGACGAAGTCCTGGACGCTGTCCATCGCCGCCTGCGGCGTGGTCTCGCCCTGGAGGGCACGCTGGACCGGGCTGAGCATCTGCTGGAACACCGACGCCATCTGCGGGAACAGCTCCAGTTGGCCGGCCGCGATGGCCTCGCCGATGGCGTCGCCGAAGGTGACGAAGTCGTTCTCCGCGGAGTCGGTGTACACCTGGTCCATATAGGAGATGTTCCCCTCGTAGGTGAACTCCAACCACTGGGTGAAGTAGCTCAGTTTCAGGTCGCCGTACAGCATCGACGCCAGCTTCTCGCCGGTGTTCGAGAAGCGGTTGATGCTGGTGGTGTTTGGCGCCACGAGCCCCGCTTGGGTCGGCGACGGGCCGGCGTTGGCTGCCGGCGGCACGACGACCTGGTACTCGGTTCCGGCCTCGTACTGCTGGAGCAGGCGCGGGATGAAGTCGCTGAACGCCGTCGTGTACGCCAGTTGGCCGGAGGCGTACAGGTCGACGATGTCCCCCTCGCCGTAGGAGATCACGTCGCTCGGGACGTAGCCGGCGTCACGCCACTCCTTCATCTTCTGGATCACCCGGACCGCTTCGGGGGAGTTCATCACGACGGTGCCGTCGTCCTGCACCATACTGCCGCCCTGCTGGAAGAGGAGTTCGCGGAACGAGTACGCCAAGTACGTCGACGTGCCCGCGTAGTACGCGAAGGCGTTCACGTCGGTGCCGGCGAACGCCTCGCCCAGTTCCTCGAGGAGGTCCCACGTCCACTCCCCCTCGAAGCGGCTGGGGTCGATGCCCTGCTCCTCGACGAGATCGGGCCGGAGGTGACCCATGCTCGCCTCGCCGATGTTCGGGTAGCCGTAGGTGTGGGTGCCCTCACGGGAGGCGTCCAAGTCCCACTGGACCAGACTCTGCAGCGCCGGGATGTACGGCTCGTAGCCGCCCTCCGGGTAGAGGCCGTCGGTGACCTCCAGATAGCCCTGCTGGACGAACTGCGGGACGAGGATGCCGTCGACGTTGAACGCGTGGGGGCTCGGCTCCTGTGAGGAGAGGAACTGCTGTTCGCGCGTGTTTGCCTGGTCGACGCCGATCTCGATGACCTCGATATCGATACCCGTCTGCTCGGTGAACATCTCGTGAGCTGCCAGCGTCGCCGGGTCGAACTCCATGTTCGCGGCGCCGTGGTTGAGGATGGTGATGCTGTCAACGTCGCCGGCGGCGGTGTCGTCCCAGCCGTCCGGCGGCGCCCACACGTCGTTCTCGACGGCGCTCTGGAACGCCCCCGAGTCGGCCCACGTCGTGTCGTTCTGCCGGTCGGGCACCTGCCGGCGCTGCTCGATCGGCCAGCTATCGGCGGCGCCGATGCGGCGAGCCTGCCAGTTCTCGCCGAGGTTGAGTCCCTGTACCGCGCCGTCCCAGTCGCCGCCGTCACCGTTGCCGTTCCCGCCACCGAGACAGCCGGCCATCGAGCCGACCGCGCCGGTCCCGGCCAGTTTCAACAGTGTCCGTCGGTCGATATTGGTAATTGGTTGCACGGCACAGGGTTGGGCGCCGGGAGATATATCACTTTTCCAGAAGTTTTCACCTACTCGGACAGTAGGACCGTCATAACGTTCGAAAACGAGGTAATTGGGTGCCGAGTGTGACGGCTACTCGCCGGGCCGTTCGTCCTCGCGGAGGACGAAGCTCCCCGTCGTGAGCGTCTGTTCGGTGATGGTGACGATCCGGAGGACGTAGGAGACGAGCAGCAGGAACGGGGTGACCGACACCGTCGCCGCCGCGGTTACGGTGACGACGAGGTTCTCGGCGCCGAGGGTCGTTCCGGGGACGTCGCCGGCGTCGAGGAAGAACACCGCCGCGAGCGAGATCGCCAGCGCCGGGACGGCCGCCGTGAGGATCACCCGCGAGAGCTTCACCAGTTCGGCCTGGAAGTAGAGCCCGCGGATGTGCTCGCGCGCGGGCCCGAGGAACCGGAGCGCGTCGATGAGTTCGGTGAGCACCTCGCGTTGCTCGTCGGTGAGTTCCTCGTCGTACTCCCGGCGCAGGCGCCGAGCCTCGTGGACGCGGTGGGAGTAGTCGTACTCGAGTGCGGCCCGGAGGGCGTTGAACCGGAGGTAGCGGGCGTCACGGCGCTGGCTGACGACCTCGGAGTCGTGTTCGTGCTCGTCGACGAACCGCTCGACGGCGGCCGCGAACTCGGTGTCCGACGCCGCGACCGTCGCCGTCAGCGCGGCCGCGCGGTCGTCGATGGTCGCCACGACGGCGGCGATGAAGCGCCCCGGCTCGGCGGGACTGGTTCCGTCGATGACCTGCTCGACCTCGCGGTGGAACCGCAGGGAGTCGTCGAGCTGTTGGCGCTGTTCGGCCAGCGGGCCCAACTGGCGGGAGAGCACCAACTGGTCGATGGTTACGACCAGCGTGACGCCGGTGATGATGCCCGTCGCCAGCCCGGAGAAGGCGGTCTCGATGGGGTCGTTGGTCCGGACGGCTTCCCTGAAGGCACCGTCGAGGACGCCGACGGCCAACACGAACGCGAAGACGAACCCCGCGAGCAGCAGCGCCAACACCCACCGGTTGCCGTCGATGAGGAGCCAGCGTCGGACGTGGCCCGAGAGCCCCGATCCGCGGACCATCGGCTCCTCCGTATCGAACCAACCCGATCCCGGGTCGTCGGTGCGGTCGCTCACAGGCTCCGTACCCAGCACTGCCGCAAAACGATGTGGGCCGAGCTACGCCTCGGCCTCGAGTTCCTCGACGTCGTCGACGTCGGTCGCGGCCCGCTCGGCCTCGGCGATCCGCTCGCGTTCCAGGTCGGCGGGCTCGTCGTGGTCGGTCGCGCCGAACTCCTCGAGGACCGCCTCGCGGGCGGAGAGTTCGTCGTCGTACTCCTCGTCGAGCCGGTCGAGGACGCTACTGAGCGACTCCTCCTCGGCGACGACCTCGTCGGGGGCGTCGCGGTACTCGGCGGCGATCTCCGCGGAGTGGACCGGGAACTTCACGTCCTCGATGGCCCCCTCGAACTCCGCGATGATCTCGTCCTGTCGCTGCTGGCGGTCGCGCTGGCGGCGCGCGGCCTCGTCGCTGGGGTTCGTCATACCGAACGTTTCGGGGCCGGCCGTCAAGGGAGTGATGGCCGGCGGGAAAACGGGAGCGGGTGCGGTCGGCGACTCAGTTCACTTTGCGGGCGAACACGAGGTTGCCCGAGACGTTGTTGACGCGGGCGCGGACGGTCTCGCCCTCCTCGGCGCCGGTGACGAACATGGTGTAGTCGCCGCGCTTGGCGACGCCGTCGCCCTTCCGGCCGGTGTCGGTGATCTCGACCTCGTAGGTCTCGCCCTCCGTGATCTCGGTGGTGGTCTGCTGGCTGCTGGAGGTCGACTGCTTGGTGACCGGGCGGAACGCCCCACAGGCCTCACAGCGCAGCATCATCGTGCCGTCCTCGTTGACCAGCCGGGTGTCGGGCAGGCCACACTCCGAACAGCGCACGAACTCCTCGATGTAGCTGTCGATGGCCGCCTGGAAGTCCCGCTGGGAGAAGGTACCGTTGTAGCGCGAGCGGCCGTCGCCGAGCTGCCCGGCAGTGCCGAGTTCGCTCTGGATCTCGCGGTGGAGGTGCTCCTCCTCGCGGGAGAGCGCGTCGGCGATCTCCTTGAGGTTGGTGAGTCGGGTGAACGCCCCGTCTTTCTGTGCCGTCGGGTCGGGGACGCTGAGACGCTCGTCGCTCCCGCCGAGTTCGGGCACGAGCTCGAGCGCCCGATCGAGTTTCGTCTCGTACTCCATACGGGTAGTAACCGGCGCAGGGGGTTTATGGCTTCCGAGGAGGCGCCGTGACTCCTACGCGTACGCGGGTGTGTGCGCCAACCGGCCGGTTCGTCGGCGCTTCCGGGCGGTTCTGGGCAAATTACTTATAGGTGCCTGCCCACGTCCCGGGTGTGAGCAAGATCACCTTCCGCGCCGACGACGCGCTCGTCGAGCGACTGGACGGCCTCGACGCCTCGAAGAGCGAGGTGATGCGCGAGGCGCTTCGGGAGTTCCTCGACCGACACCCGTCGGTGGGCCGTGAGCGGGAGGTGGCGGCCGTCGACCACGGACCACGTGAGGCGTCGGTGAGCGTCGACGGCGACGAGGCGGGCACCGACCTGACCGTAAACATCAACCTCGGCCGAGCGAACGACGACGACGCGCCGGCCGCCGACGGCGAGGAGACGTGTAAACAGTGCGGAGCGGCCGTGAGCGCCGACCACGCGTTCTGTCCCAACTGCGGCGAGCAACACCGGGGACAGCCACACTGTGAGTGTGGCGAGGAGATCGACCCCGAGTGGGCGTTCTGTCCGGGCTGTGGGAGACGGAACTCGACCGCCGACGTGTTGGACCACGCGTAGCGGCCGTCAGACGACTGCGGGCGACGTCTTACACACAGGTAAAACCGCCGGTATCTTTTTAACAGATAGCCACGTTTGTCCCGACGCGTAAGACGGTCGTCTTACAGAGCCGGACGGGGCGGGGACCCCGCCCGGGTGGGACTGTAGGCGACGGCTCGCGCCGGTTCGTCTTACCGGGGGAAACAAACAATGGAGCGTGTCACACTGCGTATACCACGACAGCAGGTCGAAGAGGTCGAACAGATGGTCGAAACCGGGGAGTTCCCGAACCGGAGCGAAGCGATCCGGTCGGCTGTCCGGGAGATGATCGACGAAAGTAACGCGACCGAGGGGACCGGTCGTCGTGAGCGCAGCTGGGCCAAGGTGTAATACATGCAGGATATCGTTCAAGACGCTTTAGACAACGCGGAGGCCGAGCAGCGATCGATGCAGGACGTCGACAGCGACGGTGACGAGTTCGGGGACCCCCGGATCGTCATCGTCGGTGCCGGTGGTGCGGGTAACAACACCATCAATCGACTCTACAACATCGGGGTCGACGGCGCCGAGACCGTCGCCATCAACACCGACAAACAGCATCTGAAGATGATCGAAGCCGACACGAAGATCCTCGTCGGCAAGTCCCTCACACAGGGCCTCGGTGCGGGTGGCGACCCCGAGATGGGCGAGCGCGCCACCGAGATGGCCCAAGGAACGGTCAAGGAAGTGCTGGGCGACGCGGACCTCGTGTTCGTCACCGCCGGGATGGGCGGCGGGACGGGGACGGGTGCCGCACCCGTCGTCTCCAGCATCGCCAAGGAGCAGGGCGCCATCGTCGTCGGAATGGTCTCGACGCCGTTCAACGTCGAGCGCGCCCGCACGGTGAAAGCCGAGGAAGGGCTCGAGAAGCTCCGCAACGAGGCGGACTCGATCATCGTGCTGGACAACAACCGCCTGCTCGACTACGTGCCGAACCTCCCGATCGGCAAGGCGTTCTCGGTGATGGACCAGATCATCGCCGAGACCGTCAAAGGAATCTCCGAGACCATCACTCAGCCGTCGCTGATCAACCTGGACTACGCGGACATGTCCACGATCATGAATCAGGGCGGCGTCGCGGTGATGCTCGTCGGCGAGACCCAGGACTCGAACAAGACCGACGAGGTCGTCAACGACGCGATGAACCACCCGCTGCTCGACGTCGACTACCGCGGCGCCAGCGGCGGACTGGTCCACATCACGGGCGGCCCCGACCTCACGCTCAAAGAGGCCGAGGGCATCGCCGACAACATCACCGAGCGCTTGGAAGCGAGCGCGAACGTGATCTGGGGCGCGCGGATCCAGGAGAACTACAAAGGGAAGGTGCGGGTCATGGCCATCATGACCGGCGTCCAGTCCGCGCAGGTGCTCGGGCCGAGCACGCAGAAACAAGCCGACGCGTCGAAGCAGGCACTCGGGAAGGGCGACTTCGACGACGTCGACTTCGACGCGAAGAGCAACGCCAAGCACACTGGCTCGCCCGCCAGCGACGGCGGCGACCAGTACGACGACAGCGACAACGACCTCGACGTCATCCGCTGAGGCGGCCCCTCCTCCGTTTTCCCACCCGGAAGCGACGGCTACACGACGTCGCCGCGGACGGTGGCGCCGGACCGCTCGGCCCGGCGCCGTTGCACCGCCTCGGCGGCGGCCGTCGCCTCGTCCTCGTCGGCACCGAGCATCCCGAGCGCCTCCGATAGCGTCGGGAACGCCAGTTCGCCGGCCCGGAGTTTCTCGATGGTCTCCGCCTCTCGCTCGCCGTCGACCCAGAGGCAGGCACCCCGCGGGTCGAGGACCTGTTCGTAGGCCCCACGGTCGAGCGCGCCACGGAGCCGCTGGGTGACGTTGTCGCCGAATGGGGCGTTACAGACTTCGAGGTGGATCGGTTCGTCGGAGCCAGTCAGGTGCGCCCCGAGACACTTCTCGGGGGCGGCGTAGCCGTTGTCGCTGGCCCGCAGCGCGTCGGGGTGCTGTTCGGCCCACTCGGCGCGCACGGTGCTGCCGACGCCCTTGATCCCGTACTCGCGCTCGAAGCGGTCGGCGACGGCGTCGTCGCTCTCGAGCAGCATGTCCTTGGTGAGGTAGACGTCGAGTCGCTCGACCGGATCGAGCCCCAGGGCGGCGTCGCCGTAGAGCCAGACCTCCCGGACCGGGACCGGCATCGTCTCCTGTTCGATCGTGTCGAGTAGGGCTTCGACGCGGTCCAGCGCGGCGGCACGCTCCATACCCGAACCCCGGTGACCGCGAGTCAAGAGGCTGACGGGGCGGTGTCGGACGCCGTTATTCGCCGACCAACTCGAGCACCGCGCCGGTATCGGCGGCGACGGACTCCGGTTCCCCGCCGGCGGCCGCGGCGGCTTCGGGGTCCTTCAACAGGTGGCCCGTCGTCAGACAGACGACTTCCTCGTCGGACGTGATCTCGCCGCGTTCGCGGAGCTTCCGGAGGCCGGCGACCGAGGCTGCGGAGGCCGGTTCGACGCCGATCCCCTCGCGAGCGAGGTCGCGCTGAGCCTGCGTGATCGCCTCGTCGGCGACGGCGACGGCGGTGCCGCCGGTCTCGCGCACGCCGGGCAGGGACTTGGGGGCGTTCACCGGTTCGCCGATACGGATGGCGGTGGCGATGGTCTCGACGGTCTCCCAGCGTTCGACGGTCTCGCTCCCGTTCTCGATGGCCTCGACGAAGGGTGCGGCGCCCGCGGCCTGAACGCCGGTGAGTTTCGGCACGTCCTCGCGGGCGAGCGCGCCGGCCTGGACCAGTTCGCGGAAACACTTGTAGAGCGCCGCGGTGTTGCCAGCGTTCCCGACGGGGAGGACGATCCGGTCGGGGTAGCCGCCCTCCTCGTCGCGGAACCGTTCGAGGATCTCCAGCCCGATCGTCTTCTGGCCCTCCAGCCGGAAGGGGTTGAGCGAGTTGAGCAGGTAGGCCTCGCCGCGGTCGGCGAGGTCCTGCACGATGTCGAGGCAGTCGTCGAAGTTGCCGTCGACTTCGAGGATGCGGGCGTCGTGGAGCGCCGCTTGGGCGACCTTACCGGCGGCGACCTTCCCCGCGGGGAGCAGGACGAGGGTTTCGAGGCCGGCGCGGGCGCCGTAGGCCGCGAGGGCCGCGGAGGTGTTGCCCGTCGACGCGCAGGCGAGTCGGTCGACGCCGACGGCGGCGGCGGCGCCGACGCCGACGGTCATGCCGCGGTCCTTGAAACTGCCCGTGGGGTTCATCCCCTCGTGTTTGACGCGGAGCCGGTCGAGGCCGAGTTCGTCCTCGATGCGGGGGACCTCGTAGAGCGGGGTGTCCCCTTCGGGAAGGCTCACTCCTGACGGGTGATCCGAGTCGAGCGGGCCGGTCCGGCCCGTCTCGAAGGGAAGTGCGGCGGCGTAGCGCCAGACCCCCCGACCCTCGAACGCGTCCCAATCAGGCAGGTCGGCGTAGCGGACCTCCAGCAGGCCGCCACAGTCGTCACAGGAGTAGCGGATCGCCGCGAACGGCGGGAACGTCGCGCCGCAGTCGATACAGGCCAGCCAACAGTCGCCGTCGACGCCGTCGGGCCGGGTCGGCGCCGGAGCGTCGAGCGAGAGCGCGTCGGTCATCGAGCGTGGCTGGGGGCCCGGAGGGGAAAAGTGGGGCGGGGCGTGTCAGTCGTCGCCGAAGTCGTCGATGCGGCCGTGGACGCTCTCGACCCACTCGTCGAGGGCCTCGTGGAGCATCGCTTTCGCCTCCGGCAGCGGGACCGCGGTGTACTCGTAGACGTAGCCGCCGGGGTCGAGCAGTCGCCGGTTGCGTTCGACCAGTCCCTTCTCCAGCAGCGCCGTCAACGATCGGTTGACGTTGCTCCGGTCGCGGTTGAGGGCCTCGGCGAGTTCGGCGACGGTGCTCTCGGGGCGGTCGAGCAGCGCGAGGTAGGCGCGGCTCTGGTGGTCCTGCACCCCGAACACACAGGAGAGCACCTGCCGGAAGTCCGGCCGTTCGGTCTCCAGTAGGTCGGTCATCGCCGGCCGGTCGGCGGCGTCGCTCATACGCCTCCGATGGGGTCCCGCACGCTAAAAGCCGGGTGACAGCGGCAACGGCGTCGTGGCGTGTGCTGACAGGGACTACGTGGACTTATGTGTCAGCACGACCTTTCCTCCGGTGAGATGGAGGAGAGCATCGCCGGCTTCAAACAGCGCGGCTCGTGGGGCGACGTGGTCGAACACGGTGAACGGATCACTCGCGCGCTGCGCGACGCCGGTGTCGACGGTGACGCGTTCGAGGCGTGGGACGAGTGGCGCCCGAAGGCTCACGAGACCCTCGACGAGGACGTCGAGGAGAAGACCGCGGAGCAGGCGAGCATCCAGGAAGGCCCCGGCGAGCGCGAGGGGAAGGAGCCGGAGGACGACATCAAGTCCGCCGGCGAGAAGCTGACCGAATCCTACGAGAAAGTCGAAGAGGGCGACAACGGCGGCGCCATCGAGCGCTGGCAGGACTCCATCGGCTACGCCACCCGCGCGGCCGACTCGGCGAGTCGGAAGGCCATCCGGACGGTGGAAGACACCGTCTACCGGAAGGTCATGACCCAACTCGCGCCGTACTACTTCGACAACGAACTGGTGAGCGCGAACGTCCAGCAGAGCTCCCGGGGCGCCGAGGCCGAGTTCGTCTTTGAGGTCAACATCAACGACGACGACCTGAAAAGCGAGGTCAGCGAACGCCTCTCGGAGTACGACGACCAGATCGACCGCTGGCACGTCGACGTTGAGAAGGAGACCGTCACCGCCGAGGCCGCCGAGGGCGTCGAAGTCCCGCCGACGGAGGGCGAGGGGCGCTCGAAGTCGACAACCAACTGAGGGCGCTCTGTCGCCCGACTCGGTGGGTGTCGGCTTGAGAGAAGTCGAGGGCGGGCTGAGCCGACGGCGGCCGACCGGGTTTTTCCACGGCAGAGACAGGACGGGGAGAGCCATCGGCGCGCCCGCACGGGGTGTTCGCGCGGATGGACAGCGTTTTACGTCGAGCGGGGGAACTCACGGCCACTATGGGGAAGAAGTCGAAAGCGCAGAAAAAGCGACTCGGTAAGAAGGAGCGACAGAACTCCCGCGTTCCCGCGTGGGTCATGATGAAGACCGACATGGAAGTCACCCGCAACCCGAAGCGGCGCAACTGGCGGCGCTCTGACATCGACGAATAATGAGCGCGAACGACTTCGAGGAGCGGGTCGTCACCGTCCCGCTCCGCGACGCGAAGAAGGCGCCGAAGCAGGAGCGCGGCGACCGTGCGATGTCGATCGTCCGCGAGCACCTGGCGAAGAACTTCTCGGTCGACGAGGACGAGGTCCGTCTGGACCCGGCAGTCAACGAGACCGTCTGGGAGCGCGGGCGAAGCAAGCCTCCGAGTTCCATCCGCGTCCGCGCCGCACGGTTCGACGAGGACGGCGAGACGGTCGTCGAGGCCGAGCCGGCGGAGTAACACGTCGTGTTCCGCGCGGCTTTCGCCGGCTCCTCGTACGTCGGGGTGTTCGCGCGAGCGACTGACGACTGTCTGCTGATCCGTCCGGACGCCGAGGACGACGTCATCGAGGGGATGACCGACGAGCTCGGCGTCGATGCCCTGCCGACGACCGTCGCCGGTTCCAACACCGTCGGCGCACTCGCCGTCGGTAACGAGAACGGCCTGCTGGTCTCCGGTCGGGCCACCGACCGCGAGCGCGAGCGTATCGAGTCGGCGACCGACAAGCCCGTCCACGGGCTGCCGGGGCGGATCAACGCCGCCGGGAACGTCGTACTCGCCAACGACAACGGTGCCTACGTCCACCCCGACCTGACCGACGAGCAGGTCGACGTGGTCGGCGAGGCGCTCGAGGTCCCCGTCGAGCGTGGATCGCTCGGCGACGTGGACACCGTCGGTACCGCCGCCGTCGCCACGAACAACGGCGTACTCTGCCAGCCCGGCTCCCGGGAGGCGGAGTTGGAGGCCGTCGAGGAGCTCCTCGGCGTCTACGCCGACGTGGGGACGATCAACTACGGCGCCCCGCTGGTCGGCTCGGGGTTGGTCGCGAACGACGACGGCTACGTCGTCGGGCGTGACACCACCGGTCCGGAACTGGGGCGTATCGAGGACACGCTGGGCTACTTGGAGTAAGCCCGGCGACGCCGAACGAGAACCCTTTCGGAAGCTACTTCCCGCTCGCGCGGCCTTTTTCGGGTATGAGCCAGTTTACTGTGAGCGGTACGTTCGAGGCCCGGGACGGGCAGCAGGCCTTCGAGCGGAGCGTCGAGGCGGAGAACGAGTCGGTCGCCGAGGAGCACGTGCTCTCGCAGTTCGGTGCCGAGCACAACCTCAAGCGCACGCAGATCGAGATCTCGGAGGTGACCGCCGCATGATGGGTGGAGGTCAGCAGCAGCTCCAGCAGCTCTCCCAGGAGCTCGAAGAGATCGACGCGGAGATCGAGGAGAAGGAAGCCGAGATCACGGAGTTCCAGGACGAGAAGGCGGGCGTCGACGACGCCATCGAGGCGATCGGCACGCTCGAAAGCGGTTCGACGGTGCAGGTCCCCCTCGGGGGCGGCGCCTACGTCCGCGCGGAAGTGCAGGACATCGACGAGGTCATCGTCGGCCTCGGCGGCGGCTACGCGGCCGAGCAGGAGGGTGACGACGCCATCGAGGCACTCGAGTCCAAGAAGGAGTCGCTCGACGACCGCATCGACGAGGTCCGCTCGGACATCTCGGACCTCGAAGAGGAGAGCGCGGAGATCGAACAGCGCGCCCAGCAGATGCAACAGCAGATGCAGCAACAGCAGATGCAGCAGATGCAGCAGATGGGCGACGAAGGCGGCGAGTAAGGACCCATGTTCGACGGACTGAAGGAGAAACTCGGCTCGTTCCGCAAGGACGTCGAGGAGGAAGTCGAGGAGAAGGAGGCCGAAGCGGCCGCTGAAGCCGAAGCCGAAGCGGCGGAAGCAGAAGCGGAAGCGGAGACCGACACGTCGTCGACGGCCGAGGCGGCCGACGACGAACCCTCGACGCCCGCCGCGGCGCCGGATCGTGAGCCGAGCGACGAGGACGACGACGGCGGCCCCGGTCGGCTCCGGCAGGCCGCCGCTTTCGCGACCGGGCGCGTGATCATCGAGGAGGAGGACCTCGAAGAGCCGCTCTGGTCGCTGGAGATGGCGCTGTTGGAGAGCGACGTGGAGATGAGCGTCGCCGAGGAGATCCTCGACAGCGTCCGCGAGAAGCTGATCGGCGAGAGCCGCAAACAGGTCGACACGACCGCGGAGTTGGTCGAGGACGCGCTCCACGACGCGCTGGTCGAGGTCATCTCGGTCGGCCAGTTCGACTTCGAGCAGCGGATCGCCGAGGCCGAGAAGCCGGTGACCATCGTGTTCACCGGCGTCAACGGCGTCGGCAAGACCACCTCGATTGCCAAGATGAGCGAGTGGCTCGGCGAGCGTGGCTACAGTTCCGTCCTCGCCAACGGCGACACCTACCGCGCCGGCGCGAGCGAGCAGATCAGCAAGCACGCCGAGAACGTCGGTCGCAAGGTCATCGCCCACGAGCAGGGCGGCGACCCCGCGGCGGTCATCTACGACGGCGTGGAGTACGCCGAGGCCAACGGCGTCGACGTGGTGCTCGGCGACACCGCCGGGCGACTCCACACCTCGAACGACCTGATGACGCAGTTGGAGAAGATCCACCGCGTGGTCGACCCCGAGATGACGCTGTTCGTCGACGAGGCCGTCGCCGGACAGGACGCCGTCGAGCGCGCCAAGGAGTTCAACAAGGCCGCCGAGATCGACGGCACGGTGCTGACGAAGGCCGACGCCGACTCCTCGGGCGGCGCGGCCATCTCGATCGCCCACGTCACGGGCAAGCCGGTGCTGTTCCTCGGCACCGGCCAGGGCTACGGCGACATTCAGGCGTTCGACCCCGAGGCGCTGGTCGCGGACCTGCTCGGCGACGAGTAGCCCGTCGGCGCTCCCTCAGTTTTCGCAGGCCGTACACGCGACCAGTTCGTCCTCCCGTCGAACCAACACGCCGTTCCCGAGCGGCGCGAGTAGCGACACGTCCTCGAGTCGCCAGCGCTCGCTCCCGTCTCCGAGTTCGTGGGCGACGACGCCGGACTCGGTATCGACGACCGCCGCGTCGCCGACGACGATCGGCCGGCCGACAGTCTCGTAGTCGACGCGCCAGCCGAGTTCGCCCGTCGCTTGGTCGAGGCGGTGTATCGACGTGCCGTCGGAGACAACGAGCCGGTCATCGGCGCCCGCGGGAGGGAGGAACGTCCGGCGGTCGGCCGGCGTCGGCGTCGACCACGCTCGCTCCCCGCTGGCGGCGTCGAACGCCAGCAGCTCCCGTTCGACGGGAACGATCAGGATCGAGCCGGTCCGGACCGGCCCGCGGAACGCCCGTGGTCCCGCGGCCGACCACTCGACATCGCCGGTGGATCGGTCGAGCGCGTAGATCCCGCGGTCGCTCGAACTGGTCACGGCAACGTAGGTCGCGTGGTCGTCGACCGCCGGCGGGAACGAGACCGCCCCGCCCTCCCGGTCGTCGCCGAACGCACGCCGCCAGCGCTCCTCGCCGGACGCCGTGTCGACGGCGAACGCGCTGCTGGCGTCACCGCCGAACAGGGTTCCCTCGACAGCACGCGGTGTCGGTGGTCCCGAACCGTCGAGCGGTCGGGTCCACTCCTCGACGCCGTTGTCCAGCACGCGGAGTTCCGACCCTGCATCGGTCTGGTGGACGAGTGCAGTGGTGGTTCCGACGGCGACCGGCGGAGCAGCAATCCGTTGAGAGATGGGGTACCACGGGCCTGCATCGCCGTCTCGGAGACCGACGGAGGCGTGGAACCCACCCTCAGTATCCCGGCCTGCAGTGACGACAAGGCCGTCGACGACAGCAGCGCCCGCAAACGCGAGGAGCTCTCCCTCAGGAGCGATCGAGGCGCGCCATCGTTCGCCGACGCGGGCGGGGAGCGACTGGTCCGGTGCCGCGGCCGTGTTGCCGGCGTCGCCGCCCGGCTGTGTCCAGTCGATTCCTCTGGGGGTGACGGGGCTGCAGTCGCGGCCGGCACAGCCAGCGACGCCGAGTGCCGCGCCAGCGCCGAGAGCCGCCAGCAGGTCGCGTCGGGAGGGCATTACTCGGAGTTCGGCACGGGGGGACTTGGGGCCACCGGCGCTGGGCCGTAGCCGAGGCGGACGGTTTTCACTCGGGCGGCCCAAACCCAAACCATGCCCACCGTCGTCGCGTTCGAGACAGAGGGAGGCGCCGTCGTCGCCGCGGACCGACTGGTCGTCGACAACGACACCGTCAGCAGCAAGCAGGCCGACCGCATCGCCGATCTCGGGGACTGCGGCGGCGCCGCCGTCGCGGATCCGGATCGCTTCCGGCGCGAACTGGACGGGAAACGACGGAGCTACGAGGCCGACCACGGCGACAACCCCGGAATCGAGCCGTTCACGCAGTTAGCCACGGAAGTGGCCCGGGACGTCGGCACCGACGCCGCCGTCGTCGCCCGGGACGCCGACGGGCGGGCACAGGTCCGTGCCGTCTACGCCGACGGGAGCGTCATCGACGACTCGCCGGTGGCGCTCGGGACGGGCGCGGAGTTGGCGTTCGGCCGGCTGGAGGCCGGCGTCCCCGCGGATCTGGCGGAAGCCGCCGCGTTCGCCCGACAGCTGATCGAGGGCGTCGGTGAGCGTGATACCCGGACCGGCGACGAGGCGGACGTGTGGACGCTGGCTGACGCGTGACCCGGGCCGCAAGCTAGTTGGCTTTCTGACTGGTAGTTTCGCTATGGACAACCGACCGCCGAGTCGACGCGAGGCACTGAAGGCGGGTGCCGCAATCGGTCTCGGCACCGCGCTCGCGGGCTGTACACTCCCAGGTAGCGGCGACAACGACGACGGCCCGCTGTTCACCGAGGGCTTCGAGGACGGCTTCGGCTGGGAGACGGCTGCCCACATCGGCCCGGAGGAGGACGTGGCCGACTTCGAGTGGGCCATCGAGCGGTCCGAGACGCAAGCCGCCGCGGGCGACTGGGGCCTCTCGGTGTTCACCGAGGGCGACCACGACGACGGCACCGCGTGGGCGACGACGGAGTTCTCGCCCGGCGACGCCGAGGCGTTCGACGTGACGTTCGAGGCCTGGAGCGAGTCGGAGTCGTTCAACACGCTCCGGAACGTCGTCGCCTCCCTCGGGCCCGAGGCACCGACGGCGGAGGCGGACTTCCCGGATCCGGGGCAGAACTCCTCGAACGTCGACGGCGCGCCCTACGGCGGCCTGCGGGAACCACTCCACCTCGCGGCGGGCTGGCGCGAGTACGGTTTCACGTGGGAGCCGGCGTCGGTTCCCGAGACGCTCTACCTCTCGCTGGGCGTGAGCGTGGTCTGGGAGGCCGACGCGACCCACTACCTCGACTCGGTTCGGGTCGAGTCGCTGTAACCGAGCACAACGACTACGGCAGCCCCGGGCCATCGGTAGCGACATGGTCCTCACGCGACGACGAGCCCTCGCCGCTGGCGGCCTCCTCCTCACTGGTCTGAGCGGCTGTTCGAGCAGGGACGACGCGACTGAGACGGCGACGGTCGGCGAACAGAGCTACGCCGGGACAGTCGACGATCCGACGAGCCGAACGGTTCGGAACGCGAGCGGCGAGCCGGCAGTCCGGTCGACGGTCGTGGACCCGTTCCCGGAGTGGACGGACACCCACTGGCTGGTCACCGACAGCAACGACCGGGAGGCACTGTACTTCGCCGACGACGCCGAGAGGGTGGACGCCGCCCGCTCGGTGGTCGAGAAGACCGACTTCTCGGCCGAACTGGTGCTCGTCCACCAACGCCCCGTCCGCCACTGCGAGGAGTGGTCGCTCGAACGGCTCCAGTGGGGAGCGGCCGACGCCGGGGCACCCGCGGGGAGCGCCGACGTCGACCTCAGCTACGAGACGGTCGAACAGGAGGGTGACTGCGAGGCCGACGACGGCAGGGACGTGGCGGCGACGTTCATCCGAATCCCGGCGCGTTTCGAGCGGGTGACCGAGTTCGGGTTCGGCGTCTCGTAGCGAACCGTATCGGAGGGCCGTCGACGCGGTCGGAACGGGTCGGCCGACACGAGGAACCACACTGAAGGATGTAGTCGAGTGGCGAGTACCGGCCAGGAAACGCCGTAGACAGGTACTGCCGCCGATCGTGAGTCACCTCCGGCAACAACGTTTTGTGAATCGAATCACACCTCCGGGACGAATGCGGGACGGGAAACCGGGGACGCGGCGAGCGCTGCTTCGTGCCGGAGTCGGATCGCTGGTTCTCCTCTCGGGGTGCGTCGGCGGCGACTCGGTGGGCGCAGAATCCCGAGACGGGACGACGAGGGGTGCCGGGAGCGAGGAGGCGTCGGCGGCCGGGATCGAACGGATCGACGGAGTCCCGACCTGTGAGAGCGTCGACGCGGGAATCGTCTACACCGTCGAGACGCTCGGCGCTTCGGTCGAACTCGACGAGGAGACGGCGGCCGAGGAGTTGTTCACGGAGTTGACCGAGGGGCAGGGGTTCGAAGCGGGGACGGCGGTCCGGAAACGGGCCGTCGAATCCGGCGGCGGGACGACGTACGTCGTCGAGTTCGGGCCGGCCGTGCGGGACGCGATCAACGACGACGAGTCGTTGCAGGGGCTGCTGGAGCGCGTCTCCGACCCGGGAGACACCCGCGACGGCTGGTCGGTCCCGACCGTCGAGGCCGTCGCCGTCGAACTCCGGTCGTCGCTGGCGGCGGGCGACGCGATCCAGCCCGATCAGATCGACGTGCGACTCGCCGTCCCCGAGCCACCGGATCCGGTCACCGCGGTCGCGTTGATCGACGGTGTCGACTCCGTCGACGCGATCTCGGGGAGCGGCTCGTTCGAGGTGACCGTCGAGGGCGGCGAGTCGACGACACCGTTGATCGGGGCCGGCGATATCGCGTCTGTCTCCGAGCCGTCCGAATCGGAGCGCTCCGACGCGTACCTGATCCCGTTCACGCTGACCGACGAGGCACGGGCGCGGGTGAGCGAGGCGCTCGTGGAGGTCGGGGCGCTGAACGCGCCGGACCGGCATCCGCTCGTCGCACGCTACGACGGCGAGACCGTGTGGGAGGGGCCACTCAGCAGGGGCCTCGCTGCCAGTATCCGCTCGGGCGACTGGACCGGGGAGTTCGTCATCAGCGTCGCGGACGAGACGACGGCGAACGAGATCGCGGCGGCGCTGGGAATCGTTTCCTTCACCGTCCCGAGCGACGTGACCGTCTCGGACTGTTCGTAGCGCTCCCGCCGCGAGGACGGACAAACGTTTACCGGTCCGCCGTCAAGAGTGGGGTAAGATGGTACTCGACAACCTCGGGAGCTCCCTGCGGGGCACGATGGACAAGCTCCGCGGGAAGTCCCGCTTGGACGAGGAGGACGTCCAAGAGATCGTCAAGGAGATCCAGCGCTCGCTGCTGCAGGCCGACGTCGAAGTCGACCTCGTGATGGATCTCTCCTCGAACATCGAGGAGCGCGCGCTCAACGAGGAGCCGCCGGGTGGCACCTCCGCGCGTGACCACATCCTCAAGATCGTCTACGAGGAGATGGTCGAAGTCGTCGGCGACTCCACGGAGATCCCGCTGGAGCCCCAGACGATCATGCTCGCCGGCCTCCAGGGGTCGGGGAAGACGACCACCGCCGCCAAGATGGCGTGGTGGTTCTCGACGAAGGGCCTGCGACCGGCGGTCATCCAGACCGACACGTTCCGGCCCGGCGCCTACGAGCAGGCCAAACAGATGTGTGAGAACGCGGAGGTCCAGTTCTACGGCGACCCGGACGCCGAGGACCCCGTCCAGATCGCCCGCGATGGGATGGAGGCGACCGAGGACGCGGACATCCGAATCGTGGACACGGCCGGTCGGCACGCCCTGGAGGCGGACCTGATCGAGGAGATCGAGGAGATCGAGCGCGCGGTCGCCCCCGACCGGAACCTGCTCGTACTCGACGCCGCGATCGGACAGGGCGCGAAGGCACAGGCTCGGGAGTTCGACAGCGCCGTGGGCGTCGACGGCGTCGCCATCACCAAGCTCGACGGGACCGCGAAAGGTGGGGGTGCGCTGACGGCCGTCAACGAGACCGACTCCTCGATCGCCTTCCTCGGGACCGGCGAGACCGTCCAGGACATCGAGCGCTTCGAGCCCAACGGCTTCATCTCCCGGCTGCTCGGGATGGGCGACCTCAAACAGCTCTCAGAGCGCGTCGAGCGCGCGATGGAGGAGACGGGCGAGGACGACGACTGGGAGCCCGAGGACATGCTGCAGGGGAGTTTCACCCTGAAGGACATGCAGCGCCAGATGGACGCGATGAACAAGATGGGGCCGCTCGACCAGGTGATGGACATGATCCCGGGGATGGGCGGCGGGCTGATGGATCAGCTTCCCGACGACGCGATGGACGTGACCCAAGACCGGATGCGGAACTTCGAGGTCATCATGGACTCGATGACCGACGAGGAGTTGGAGGACCCCCGCTCCATCGGCGCCTCGCAGGTCCAGCGCATCGCCCGCGGTTCGGGCACCGAGGAGGAGACGGTACAGGAACTGCTCCAGCAACACAAGATGATGGACCAGACCCTGAGTCAGTTCCAGGGGATGGGCGACGGCGACATGCAGCGGATGATGAAGAAGATGCAGGGCGGCGACGGCGGTGGTGGCGGCCTCGGCGGCATGGGGCCGTTCGGATAAACGCCGACAGCCAGTAACGGTCGAACCGCCCCCGCGTTCGCCGCATCCGCGCGCTTTTTCCGCGCGGGCGGGGTAGCGCCGGACGAATGGAGCTTCGCCGCCTCGCACGCTACGACGCGCTGATCCTCACGTCGCTGCTGTGGTTCATGGCGAAGTTCGTCCGCTACCTGTTCCCGCCGCTGTTCGAGCCGTTCCAGGCGGCCTTCGGCGTCTCCAACACCGCCACCGGTCTCGCGTTCTCGGCGCTGATGACCGTCTACGCGCTGATGCAGTTCCCCTCCGGCGTGATCGCCGACCGGCGCGGCCCGGTGCGAGTGATCGCCGGCGGCGCCGCCGTCGCCGCCCTCGGGGCGTTCGCGCTCGTCCTCCCGCTCCCGTTGCCGGACCTGTCGATCCCGGCCGGCCCGATCGACACGGTGCCCGGGGAGTTCCTCGGCATCGTCGGCGGGATGCTGCTGATCGGCCTCGGCACGGGCGCCCACAAGACCGTCGCCGTCCGCCTGCTCGCGGCGGTCCACACGGAACGGACCGGGCGGGCGCTGGGCGTGCTCGACACCGTCGCGGCCTTCGGCGGCGTCGCGGCGCCGCTGGCCGTGACCTACGCGCTGCCGGACTGGCGCGGCCTGTTCCTCGCGAGCGCGATCGTCGTCGTCGCGCTGACGGTGCTGTTCGTCCGACGGACCCCGCGACACCTCGACGGCGACGGCGCCGTCGACGAGTCCGGCGACGACGGCGGGATGGACGGCTCGCTCGGGGGGTATCTCCGGCTGATGGCGATCCCGCGGGTCGGCCTGTTCGTCGGCGTCACCGTCGCGTTCGCCTTCGGCTACAACGGCGTCGTGGCGTTCCTCCCCATCTACCTGACCGACGGCGCAGGGCTCGAACAGGGGCTGGCCAACACGCTCTACTCCGGGCTGTTCGTCGTCTCGCTGGTCCAGTTGGGCACCGGCGAACTCACCGACCGCGTGGGGCGGCTGCCGATGCTGTTCGTCACCGTCGGGGCCGCCGTCCTCGGCGCGGCGCTGTTGCTCTCGGTACAGGGGATCATCGCCGTCGGCGTCGCCGTCGTCGTCTTCGGGCTGGGCTGTCACGGCTTCCGGCCCGTCCGGAGCGCGTTCCTGATGTCGCTGCTTCCCGACGACGCCGCCGGCGGTGGGCTGGGCGTCGTGCGGACGGTGTTGATGCTCGCCGGCGCGGTCGCCCCCGGGGTCACGGGGTTCCTGATCGACACGCAGGGTTACACCGCGGCGTTCGCGACGCTGGGTGGGGCGTTCGTGGTCGCGTTGGGGCTGCTTGCGGGGATCGCCCTGATCGGCGGCGAGGAGTGAGGCCGCTCGCGGTCTTTTTCACCCCGCCGGCTGTTTCGTTCGACAATGAGCGTCATCGCCGTCGCACGCGAGGCCTACGAGGCGGCGTTGCCCGCACTCGTCGCGAGCCTCGTCGGCGGCCTGCTCGCGGGCGTCGTGCTCGGCGGGATGCAAGCGGAACTGCGGGCGGTTCCGGGGCTGCTGGTGGCGGTGCCCGCGCTGTTGGCGACCCGGGGGAACGTCTACGGCAGCCTCGGCGCGCGGCTCTCGACCGGCCTCCATCAGGGGCTGGTCGAACCCCACGTCGACCTCGGTGACGAGCGGCTTCGCGGGGCCGCGGCGGCCGCGCTGGCTAACGGCCTGCTCGCGTGTGCCGTCGCCGCCGTCGCCGTGTTCCTGATCCTGACGCTGCTCGGGGACACCGTCGCCCCGCTGCGTACGCTGCTCGCGATCAGCCTCCTCTCGGGACTGCTCTCGGGGATCGC
This sequence comes from Halolamina litorea, assembly GCF_026616205.1. Classification (NCBI taxonomy): domain Archaea; kingdom Methanobacteriati; phylum Methanobacteriota; class Halobacteria; order Halobacteriales; family Haloferacaceae; genus Halolamina; species Halolamina litorea. The sequence goes on along the minus strand of NZ_JANHGR010000001.1, from coordinate 129,164 downwards.
GCTGACGGTCGTCGTCGTGCTCGTCGTGTTCGCCGGCTACCGGCGCGGGCACGACCCCGATTCGCTCGTCGGCCCCGTTGTGACCACGACTGGCGACGTGTTCGGCGTCGCCTTCCTGCTGCTCTCGGTGCGGATCGTGCTCGCGGCCGGGGGTGTCGGATGACGACCGACTGGTCGGTCCGGGGGATCACGCGGGCGATGCTCCCGGTGTTGTTGGCGATGACGATGGTCGAGGTCGGCTCGGGGTTGGTGCTCGGGAGCTTCGAGGCGTCGCTCTATCAGTACCCCACGCTGCTGGTGTTGGTGCCGGTCACGATCGGGACCGCGGGCAACCTCGGGAGCATCCTCGCCTCCAGGCTGTCGACGGCGTTCCACCTCGGGACGTTCGAGTTCTCGCCGAGCGACGAGACGCTGGCTGGCAACGCGCTAGCGACGGTCGCGCTCGCGGTGACGCTGTTCCCGGTCGTCGGCGTGGGTGCGTGGGGGCTCCAGTCGCTGGTGGGTGGCACGGCGCTGGGCGTCGGCACGGTAGTCCGGATCTCGCTTCTCAGCGGCGTCACGCTCGCGGCCCTCGCGGTGGTGCTCACCCTCTCTGCGACCTACGGCGCCTACCGCTTCGAACTCGACCCGGACGACGTGGTGATCCCGGTCGTCACCAACACCTGCGACGTGCTCGGGGTCGTCGTACTCTTCGTGGTGGTTCAGCTCACGCTCTGAGACCCGATCGTCCGAGGAGCGCGTCGACGGCCAGCAACAGCGCCACCGCCGCGAGGATGATCGCCCCGTCGGTCGGCGACGGAAGGAGGCCGAGCGCGACGATGAGCGTCGTCGCACACGCCGGTGCGTGTTCGCGGCCGGTGAGCACCATTCCGCCGGTCGTCAGCGCCACCGAGACGACCGCGCTGGCGGCGAGGCGGAACGTCGCCGACGAGAACGCCGGGGTCGGCTCGATGACGACAAGTCCCGGCGCGATCAGCCCGGAGGCCAACAGCCCCGCGACGACACCGACGGCGTGGCCCGCGAGGACGGTCCGAGGCTGGCTCGCGGGGGCCTTCGGCGCCGTCGCCAGCAGGTACGCGGAGGGGCCGAGGCTGGGGAAGAGGAAGGGACGGCCGGTCAGGAGCGCGGCGACGCCCGTGGCCGCGAGCAGCGTACCGGCGTGGACGCCGGCCCGGACGGCGGAGGACACCTCAGCGGTCGTCGGGGTCGACCGGGCGGCCGTCCTCGGTCGGCGGGGCGACGTAGTCGATGAACGACTCGACGTCGGGTTCGCGCACGTCGACGCGGACCCGGATGTCGCCGAGTTCGTCCTCGGAGCCGACCGCGAAGTTGACGACGCCCTCGAAGGCGGGCTGTTTCTTCAGCGAGAAGGAAAAGCCCTCGTCGTCCCGGCCGTTGAAGAACTCCCGGCGGGCGGTGTCGAGGATCTCCTGTTCGTGGAGCGTATCCGAGAAGGCGTCAAGGGAGTGGCTCTCGGCGATGAAGCGGTCGGGCTCACGGCGGAACTCGGCGTCGGGGAAGAGGTTCGTCACCGCGTCCTCGACCCGGTCTGCGATCTCGGTTCCCTGCACCGGTGCCTCGATCGTCACGTCGATGCTGTAGATCATTCGTTCTCACCCTCCGGACCCGCTTCGTGGTCGTCAGCGCCGACCGCGGCCGCGCCGGCGTCGAGCACCGCACGGACCTGCTCGCGGAACCCCTCCAGCGTGTCGTCGTTCTCGATGGTGAGGTCGGCGGCGTCCATCACCTCTCCCATGCCGAATCCGAGTTCACGTTCCTCGCGCTCGCGGAGCTTCTCGCGGTCGAGGTCGGTCGCCTCGCGCCCGCGGTCGCCGAGTCGCGTCGCTCGCAGGTCGAAGGGCGCCTCGATCGAGACGAGCAGGAACTCGTCGCCGAACGCCTCGACGAATCGCTCGACCTCGGCCATCGAGCGCAGGCCGTCGACGAGCACGACCGGTTCCCCCGCCTGTCCCTCGGCGGCCTCCCGGACCATCGGGATACAGCGGTCGGCGATGGCGGTCTCGCCCTCCTCCTCGCGGAGTTTGCCGGCGACCTCGCCGTGGTGTTCGCTCGGGTCGAGCCCGCGGCGGCGGGTCTCCTCCCGGATCACGTCGCCCATCGTCACGACCGGGATGTCTTCCTCCCGGGCGACCGCTGCGGCCTCGCCCTTGCCGCTCCCCGGAAGCCCGACGGTGCCGATGATTCGCATCGGCTCGGGGTTCTCGGCAGCCGGGGTTAAGGGCTACGGGACGAACCCGACCGCTTTTGCGGGCGGAGGCTGATGTTCGGGTGAGGGCGCGTAGCTCAGCTGGACAGAGCGTCGGACTTCTAACCCCGGTGGTCCCGCGGGGGGAGCCATCCGGTGGCCGTGGGTTCGAATCCCACCGCGCCCGCTTCTCGTGTCGAACGAAGTGAGACCGAGAGCGTCGCGCGTGGGATTCGAAGCAGGGAGCGGGAGGTGAGCGAGCGTAGCGAGCGAACGGGAGCGACCGTGGTTCGAATCCCACCGCGCCCGTTTCCTTCCCTTCGGTCAGTCAACGACCGCGGTTTACTCCCACTCGCTCCGCTCGCGGGAGTCCCACCGCGCCCGCTGTCTGCGAACGAACGTGAGCTGCAGCGGCGCCCGTGGGTTTCGAGGGGCCCCGCTGGACGTCGACGTCCATCGCCGCCACCAGCAGCTACTTCCCCAGAGTTTGCCAACTACTCGCATGGTTAACACCACGAGTCCCGTCGCCTGGGCGGGCAAACCGTACCACGAGATCCGGGAGGTCGCCGAGCAGGACGGATCGGTTTTGGTCGTCCCGATCGGGGCCCTCGAACAGCACGGACACCACCTTCCGACCGGGACGGACACGATACTCGTCGAGGCGGTGGCCACCCGCGCCGCCGAGTACGTCGCGGAGGCCGACGACGTGCCGGTTCTGACGACGCCACCACTCTGGTTGGGCCACTCGCCACACCACCTGCCCTTCGGCGGCACCGTCAGCGCCGACTTCGAGACGCTCCACGACGTGCTCTCACAGATCGCCGACAGCGCGCTGGGCAACGACTTCGATACGATCCTGTTCCTCAACGGCCACGGGGGGAACCGACCGCTGATCGCGGCGGCGACGGGGCGGGTGGGCGCCGAACAGCCCGACACGGAGGTACTGGGGCTGACCTACTTCGAACTCGGGACCTATTTCATGGACGAGATCCGGGAGAGCGACCTCGGCGGGATGGCCCACGGCGGGGAACTGGAGACCTCCATGATGTTGCATCTGACCCCCGAACTGGTCGACGAGGAACTGATGGCGGCGACCCAGTGGGAGACCGAGTACGAACAGGCCCCCTCGGACCTGCTGGGGCCGGGACCGCTGAACGTCACGCTCGACGTGGAGGAGTGGTCGGAGTCGGGGGCGATGGGCGACGTCTCCCGGGTGAGCGCCGAGAAGGGCGAGCGGATGCTCGAAGGGTTCGTCGACGAGTTGGCGGCGCTGCTGGTGGCAATCAGCGAGTAGGCCCGAGAAACTGGGAGCGCCCCCGTGCTCAGAGAGGGCACCACACCAGGATCAAACGATAGCGGGAGCAGTACGTCCCGCCGGCCTGCCTCTGACAACCCGACGGACCAGTCGGGTGTGTGAATCCCCGCGTGGGACTCACTAATAAATACCGGAGGAATCAGCGACGCCGTCGAAAACGTGTGGAGAGTTGTCAGACGCCGAACGGGGGTGTTCCGTGTCCCGGTCGGCGGTCGATGCGTGGGACGGGGTAGTGTGAGTCGCCGGCCGAGCTTACATCGCGCCGCCCATGCCACCCATGCCGCCCATGCCGCCCATGCCGCCGCCGCCCGGCGGCATCTCGTCCCCGCCGTCGTCGTCGCCGACCTGACCGCCCGCGAGGTCGCCGGCGGCGATGACGTCGTCGATGCGGAGGATCATCGTCGCCGCCTCGGTGGCGGACTCGATTGCCTGCGTCTTCACTCGGAGGGGCTCGACGACGCCCTCCTCCTCCATGTCGATGATGTCGCCCGTGTAGGCGTCGAGGCCGGAGGTGAACGCGCCGCCGTCGTGGGTGGCGCGCAGGTCGACCAGCGAGTCGATCGGGTCGAGCCCGGCGTTCTCGGCGAGGGTGCGCGGGATGACCTCCAGCGCGTCGGCGAACGCCTCGACGGCCAGCTGTTCGCGGCCCCCGACGGAGTCGGCGAACGCGCGGAGCTGGAGTGCGAGTTCGGTCTCGGGAGCGCCGCCGCCGGGCAGCACCTGCCCGTCGAGCAGCGTCGTTCGAACGACGCCGATGGAGTCGTCGATGGCGCGCTCAAGTTCGTCGACCACGTGGTCGGTGCCGCCCCGGAGGACGAGCGTGACCGAGCGGGCCTCCTCGACGTCCTCGACGAAGATGCGCTCGTCGCCGCCGATGTCCTTCTGGGCGACGGAGCCGGCGAAGCCGAGGTCGTCGGCCTCGATGTCGTCGAGCGAGGAGACGACGGTCGCGCCGGTGGATCGGGCCAGCGCCTTCAGGTCGTCACTCTTCGCGCGGCGGACCGCGAGGATGCCCTGCTGGGCGAGGTAGTGCTGGGCGATGTCGTCGATGCCGTCACCGACGAACACCACGTCGGCGCCCACGTCGACGAGCTGGTCGACCATCTCGCGGAGCTGCTTCTCTTCTTGCTCCATGAACTGCTGGAGCTGGTCGGGGTCGGTGACGTTGACCTCGGCGTCGATCTCGGTCTCCTTGACCTCGATGGCGCCGTCGAACAGCGCGACGTCGGCGTCCTCGACCGCGTAGGGCATGTTCTCGTCGACGCGCTCCTTGTCGACGATGACGCCCTCGATCAGCTCGGAGTTCTCGATGGAACCACCGACGACCTTCTCGATGGAGACGTTGTCGGCGTCGATCCCCGACTCGTCTTGGACGGCGAGCAGCGCGTCGACGACCAGTTCCGCGAGCGTGTCCTTGGCGGTCTCGGCGCCCTTACCGGTCATCGCCGTCTCGGCGATCTTGGTCAGGGTGTCGTAGTCGTCGGCAGTGACCTCGATGGCCTCCTCGGTGAGGATCTCCTTTGCCTTCTCGGCGGCCGCGCGGTAGCCCTGTGCGATCGTTGTCGGGTGCACGTCGGCCTCGACGAGCTCCTCGGCCTGGTCGAGGAGTTCGCCACCGACGACGACGGCGGTCGTGGTGCCGTCGCCGACCTCCTCCTCCTGGGTCTCGGAGACTTCGACGATCATGTTGGCCGCGGGGTGATCGATGTCCATCTCCTTGAGGATGGTCACGCCGTCGTTCGTGACGACGACGCCGCCCGAGGAGTCGACGAGCATCTTGTCCATGCCTTTGGGCCCGAGCGTGGTTCGGACCGACTCGGCGACGGCCTTCCCGGCCGTGATGTTCATCTCCTGGGCGTCCTTCCCGGAGGTTCGCTGGCTGTCCTCGGAGAGTACGATCATGGGCTGATTGCCCATGCGCTGTCGCTGACTCATGTTCACCGATGGATTGTCCGTGGTTCTATATAAATCCTTTGGCCACACCGTGTGAAAAGGCCACACAGGGGCGCTAGGAGGGTTTGCTAACGTGTATCAAGCGAGAGTATAAATACCCGTTTCAGGGTGGTCGTCGCCGAGAGCGGAGAACGTCTCACGTACGCGCGCGAGCACGGGCTGGCGGCGTAGTGAAAAACGGGGAAAACGGCGGATGGCATCACACGGTCACGCCAACAGAGGCCCGGAGAGCGACGCCGGAGTCACTCTCGATCCAAGCCGTGATCTGGCTTAGTCGTCCGCGGGCGCTTCCTCGGAGCCGTCGTCGGCGTCGACGCCGGCGTCCTCGACGTAGTACTCCTCGATGAGGTCCTCGCCGATACGGTTGAGTTCCGTCTTCGGGAGGATCGAGAGGAGTTCCCAGCCGATGTCGAGCGTCTCGTCGATCTCTCGGTTGGTGCGGTAGCCCTGATCGACGAACTCCGTCTCGAAGCGGTCGGCGAAGTCGAGGTACTTGTTGTCGGTCTCGGACAGTGCCTCGCGGCCGACGATGTTCACGAGGTCGCGCAGGTCCTCACCCTCCGCGTACGCCGCGAACAGCTGGTCCTTCACGTCCCCGTGGTCGCCACGGGTCAGGCCCTCGCCGATCCCGTCGTCCATCAGCCGGGAGAGGCTGGGCAGGACGTTGACGGGCGGTTCCATCCCCTTGCTGTCGAGGTTCCGGTCCATCACGATCTGCCCCTCGGTGATGTAGCCGGTCAGGTCCGGGATCGGGTGGGTGTCGTCCTCGCCGGGCATGGTGAGGATCGGGATCTGCGTCACCGAGCCCTCGCGGCCGTCGATACGGCCGGCCCGCTCGTAGAGCTGGGCCAGGTCGGTGTACATGTAGCCGGGGTAGCCACGCCGGCCGGGGACCTCCTCACGCGCGGCGCCGATCTCTCGGAGCGCCTCGCAGTAGTTGGTCATGTCCGTCAGGATCGTCAGGACGTGGTAGCCCTTCTCGAAGGCGAGATACTCAGCGGTGGTCAGCGCCATCCGCGGCGTGACCGTCCGCTCGACCGCCGGGTCGTCGGCGAGGTTCATGAAGACGACGGAGCGCTCCAGCGCGCCGGTGCGCTCGAAGTCGTCCATGAACTCGTTTGCCTCCTCCTGGGTGATCCCCATCGCGCCGAAGACCACGGCGAACTCCGATCCCTCGCCGTCGTCGCTCTGCTCGTCCTCCTCGGGCACCGTCGCCTGTCGGGCGATCTGGAGCGCGAGGTCGCTGTGGGGGAGCCCCGAAGCCGAGAAGATCGGCAGCTTCTGGCCGCGAACCAGCGTGTTCATGCCGTCGATCGCCGAGACGCCCGTCTGGATGAACTCCTCGGGGTACTCACGCGAGACGGGGTTGATCGCCTCGCCGACGATGTCGTGGCGCTCGTCCGGGACGATGTCGGGGCCGCCGTCGATCGGCGAGCCCGAGCCGTCGAGCACCCGCCCGAGGAGGTCCTCGGTGACGGGCATCTTCAGCGTCTCGCCCGTGAAGCGCACGGACGCGTTGCGGTCGATACCGCTGGTGCCCTCGAACACCTGGATAGCGACGATGTCGTCGGCGGACTCGAGGACCTGGCCACGGAGCGTGTCCCCGTTGGCGGTCTCGATCTCCACCATCTCGTCGTACCCGATGGACTCGTCGACCTCCGCGAAGACGAGCGGGCCCGAAATCTCGGTGATGGTTTGGTACTCTTTCATCAGTAGAGCTCCCGCAGTTGGGTTTCGATCTGCTCGGTCAGCTCCTCGACGTGTTCTTCGACCTCGTCGTCGGGAGTGGTTGCGATGCGGTTGAGCTTGGGCGCGGCGTCGATGGACGTGATCTCGTCGATCGGGACGCCGGCTTCGAGCGCCTCGAAGGCCTCCTCGTTGAAGGTTCGGATGGCGCCGAGCATCATGAACGTCTTCTCGGGCGGACAGTACTGGTCCACCTCGATGAAGGCGTTCTGCTGGAGCCAGCCCTCACGGATGTAGCGGGCGACCTCGAGGGTCAGCCGCTGGTCGTCGGGCAGGGCGTCCTCCCCGACGAGCTGAACGATCTCCTGCAGTTCGCTCTCCTCGTCGAGCACGTCGACGGCCCACTGGCGACGCTCGGGCCAGTCGGCGGCGACGTTCTCCTCGAACCACTCGTCGAGCTGGTCCTTGTAGAGCGAGTAGGACTCGTCCCAGTTGATCGCCGGGAAGTGCCGGCGTTCCGCGAGGTCCGAATCCAGCGCCCAGAACGTCTTGACGATACGCAGGGTGTTCTGCGTGACCGGCTCGGAGAAGTCACCGCCCGGCGGCGAGACGGCGCCGATCACGGAGATCGAGCCCTCGCTGCCGTTGACGTTCTCGAAGTAGCCGGCCCGCTCGTAGAACTGCGAGAGGCGCGCGGCGAGGTAGGCGGGGTAGCCCTCCTCGCCGGGCATCTCCTCCAGTCGGGAGGAGATCTCGCGCATGGCCTCGGCCCACCGGGAGGTGGAGTCGGCCATCAGCGCCACGTCGTAGCCCATGTCGCGGTAGAACTCCCCGATGGTGATCCCGGTGTACACACACGACTCGCGTGCGGCCACGGGCATGTTCGAGGTGTTCGCGATCAGGGTCGTCCGCTCCATCAGCGGGTTCCCGGTCTGCGGGTCGGGCAGTTCCGGGAAGTCCTCGATCACTTCGGTCATCTCGTTGCCCCGCTCGCCACAGCCGATGTAGACGACGATGTCGGCGTCGGCGAACTTCGCGAGGCTCTGCTGGGTGACGGTCTTCCCGGAGCCGAAGGGACCCGGGATGGCCGCCGTCCCGCCCTTCGCGAGCGGGAACAGGCCGTCGAGGATACGCTGACCGGAGATCAGCGGCTCGGTCGGCGTCTGCTTCTCGTGCACCGGACGGGCCTCACGCACCGGCCACTCCTGGTGCATCTGGATCTCCTCGCCGTTCTCCAGCGTAACGACCGGCTCCTGGACGGTGAAGTCGCCGGATTCGGCCTCGGCGACCTCGCCACCCTCGTAGTCCGGCGGGACCATGACCTTGTGGTCGATGGTCTGGGTTTCGGGGACGGTGCCGACGATGTCGCCGGCCTCGACCTCGTCACCTGCCTCGACCTCGGGCTCGAACGCCCAGGTCTGCTCCATGTCGATACCCGGCGCGTCGACCCCGCGGTCGAGGAACGCCGACCCCATCTTCTCCTCGAGGACGTCCAGCGGACGCTGGACGCCGTCGTAGATGGAGTCGAGCATCCCCGGACCCAGATCGACCGTCAGCGGCTCGCCCGTGTTGACGACGGGTTCGCCGGGGCCGACCCCGGAGGTCTCTTCGTACACTTGGACCGTCGTGACGTTGCCTTCGATCTCGATAACCTCGCCCATCAGCCCTTCGTCGCCCACGTAGACGACGTCGTTCATTCGGGCGTCGAGGTCGACGGCGGTCACGACCGGACCGCTCACGCTCTCGATCTGGCCGCGTTCTTCCGCGGCGACGTCTGTTGCCTGACTCATTGGTTAGTCCTCATCCATCAGGTCGATCCCGATGGCTCGTTTGATCTGGTCGCGCAGCCCGCCGCTGCCAGCGCCACCGCCGAGTGTCACGAGCGTCGGTTCGACGCTCGTCTCGACTGCCTCGCGGGTCCCCCGCGAGAGGTGGTCGAGGTCGTCGTCGTGCATCACGATGATGCCGACTCCCTCGTCTTCGAGCGTCGTCTCGACGGCGTCGTCGAGTCGCTCGTCCTTCTCCGCCTCGGGAACGTCCTCGAACTTCCGGACGCCGGCGAGACGGAACCCGGTCGTGAACTCCGGGCTACCGATAACGGCTATCTCAGTGCTCATCGTACCACCAGTTCCGCCCGGATCTCGTCGGGGTCGAGCCCCGCCTCGGTGCCCCGGGCGATGGCACGGATGTTGTCTGCCTCGCGCTCCTTCGCGAGCACGAAGGCGATGACCGGACAGACCGACATCGGGTGGGCGTGGGCCGCGTTGCGGGAGTGTTCCAGCAGCGCGCCTTCCAGGGCCTGCTCGAAGCCGATGAGGCTGTCGACCTCGGCCAACTCGTCGAGTGCGGCCGAGAGCTCGTCACCGTACCGGCTCTCGCGGATGACGTCGACCAGCTGGTCGCGGTTCCGCGAGAGCGTGGAGAGCTGCTCGGGGGTGAACAGCGTGCCACCCTCGATGAAGTACTCCGCCGGATCGATCTCGGCGCCGCTGCGTGCGAGACGGAGTGCGTTCCGGGCGTTCCGGAAGTCGATCTCGGCCTGCAGGAACTCCGCGTACGCCGACCCCGGGCCGGCGCCCGCCGTGGTCACGCCCTCGAAGAGGTTCTCGTAGTACGCGCGGTCGATCGCGTTCTCGAGGGCCACCAGCGTCCCGGACTCCTCGTACTCGTCGGCCGCTGCCGCCAGCGGCTCGCCGAACATCGTGCCCTCGAGCAGGTCGACGATGGCGTCGATGCTCTCGGCGTCGACGAGGCGGTCGAGGAGGTCGTCGTCGAACTCCCCGGCGCGGATCAGGTCGTCGTCGATCGCCTCCGGGTCGGTGTCCGCGTAGACGCCACGCACGGCCGTCTTGACGTTCCACGCGTCGAACTTCCGCAGGTAGCGAGCGATCTGCTCGTACAGGGTACCGTCGGCCCACGCGAGCATCTCGTCGAACGTCTCTGCCAGCCCCGCGTTCAGGGCGTACTCGATCAGGTCGACGCCCGAGAACCGCGAACCCAGTCGGTTGATCGGCCCCTGGTAGGTCGACTCCTCCATGTAGCGGGAGATCTCGTCTGGGCGCATCCGCAGCAGCTTCCGGTAGTCCTCCTCGTCGAACAGCTTCGCACGCCGGGCGCTCACGCGAGCGTTGACGTACTCCGGGTTGGAACTGCCGGTTGCGCTCATTCTTCGAAGAGGCGTTCGCTGATGTGTTTGAGTTCGTCGTCCCAGACCTCCGCGATCACGGAGTCGAAGGTGTTGTCCACGCTGACTCGGGAGCTCTCGCTCTCGACGACGACGCCACCGAGGCAGTCCTCGGTGCCGGCGAACGACCAGCCCTCGTAGTCGGCGAGCAGGTCGGTCAGCAGCTCCTCGTCGGATTCGCGGCCGTAGACCTCGACGGTCGCGTCGTCGTCGAACTCCTCGGCCGCGGCGTCGATCAGCGAACGGGTCAGCTCCTCGCGGCGCTCGCCGTCGACCTCGGCGACGCGGTCCTCGAGGCCGTCGCGGACCTGTTCCAGCACGTCACGACGTGCTTCGAGGCGCTTCTGCTTTGCCGTGAGTTTCGCACTCGAGAGCGCCTGCTCGCGCTCCTCGTCGATCTGTGCTTCGACTTCCTCCTCGCGTTGTTGGACGATCTCTTCGGCGTCTGCCTCCGCCTCCGAGATGATCTCGTCGGCCCGGCTCTCGCCCTCTTCGCGTATCTCCTCGGCACGCGCGCGGGCTTCGTCTCGAACGTCCTCAACGACGGTTTCCAAGCTCATGAGCGGAAAGGGGGAGGAAAGTTTACGCTGCCAGGATCATGGCGACCAGCGCGAAGATGAGGATCGTCTCCGGCAGGACAGTCAGGATGAGTGCCTGCACGAAGAGGCTGTCGTCCTCAGCGACGGCGCCGACGGCGGCAGAACCGATACCTCGCTCGGCGTAGCCGGCGCCGAGCGCGGCGAGGCCGACACCGATGGCGGCTGCGCCAGTACCGGTGAGGATCGCGTTTTCCTGCAGTGCGAGGCTTGCGAGTTGGGGTGTGATTTCGAACATAGTGAGTATTTACTCGGTCGTCTCCGAACACGCGTAGTTGGCTCCACGACGGTCATAAACCTTCCCAAAGAAATCGGCCGCGCTCGGGTCCGAGCCGCCGCTGTTCGTATGTGATACTGCCACATGAAAGACCGATCGGCGGGGGTGGAAGCCTACTCCTGTCGGCTGTGTTTCCGTTCGTAGCCGAACGGTTCGTAGGCACGCCCGCCGCCGTCGAAGAACTTCGAGAAGAACTCGTAGTACTCCAGACGGACCGCCTGCAGGCCAGCGCTGGTCACACCCAGCGCGAGCACGAGCAGGTGGCCGAGCACCAGAACGACGATCCCGAGGATCAGCGAGGCCGCCTCACCGTGGTAGAGCCCGCCGAACATGATGCTGGTCACTTCGTAGCCGTGGTAGCTGAGCGTCTCACCCTGTGCGAGGTTCGCGACCGCCTGTGCGTCGGGCATGCCGCCGACCCCATAGTGGTAGCCACCCTTCTCGTCGACGTAGACGCCGAAGAAGAAGAGGTTGACCGCAAAGGCCATCCCCGCCTTCGCCAGCAGCACCGCCGCGAGTCGGGCGTACGAGAGCACGTTCACCAGCGCGTCGAAGATCTCGACTGCCTCGCCGGGCGCCCCGATGAACAGGAGCAGGAACCCGAGCAGGAACAGGCCGATACCGGCCTGTCCGACGACGACCGGCAGCCCGGTGAAGCCGAGCGCGAACGCCGCCTCGGAACCGCTGTCGAACGCCGTGAACAGGAAGTCGGGCTTCGAGCCCTGGAACCACGTGCTGAGGATGAACAGCCAGAGGCCGTTCATCGCGAGGATCCACGAACCCTTCTCGTAGACTGCTTCCTTGATGCCGTGGAACTGCAGTTCCTCGATGAAGCCGAGCACGTAGCCGATGTTCAGGTGGACCAGCGCGGCGAGCGCGCTAACGACGATCCACGCGGGAACCCAGTAGCTGTAGGCCGGCTGGAGCCCCTTCCGCAGCGGCGGGCCGCTGTGACCGAACAGCATGTCGCCCAGGATGTGCAGCCCGAACACTTCGCCGTACAGCACGCCGAACACCGCCGTCGAGAGCCCCGCGGCGATCGTCACGCCGCCCATGCTCTTGAACGCCGGACTGTCGAACTGCGTGTAGAGGGCCCCACCGATCGCGGTGTAGATCAGGCCGTATCCGAGGTCGCCGATCATGAACCCGAACAGCAGCGGGAAGGTGAGGAACACCAGCGCGGTCGGGTCGAACTCGCTGTAGTTGGGTCGACCGATCGCGTTCACCAGCACCTCGAAGGGACGGACCAGCCCGTTGTTGTCCTGCACGACCGGGGGGTCGTCCCGACCGATCGTCGTCCCGCCGTCGGCGACGGCCTCGCCGTGCTCGTGGACCGCGTCACCGTCGGACTTGAACTGTGCGCGCTCGACCTCCTCGACCTCGATACGGTCGCCCAGTTCGTCCTTCAGCGCCGCCGCGATCCCCTCGTACTCCTCGGTGGGGACCCAGCCTTCGGCGACGAACGCGCTTTTCGTCGTCGCAAAGGAGAGCGGCGCTTCGGCCTTCTGGACCTCGATCATCAACTGCTCCTCGGCGGCGAGCAGGAACGGGGCGTGGTCCCGTTCGAGGTCGGCGAACGTCGACTCGATCTCCTCGATGTCGGACTCGATGCGCTGTTTCTCGCTCTCGAGTTCCCGGACGTAGGACTCCGGAGCGACCTCCGAGTCGGGCACGTCGAGGCTCGTGAACGCCGCACCGACGAGCGCGTCGTCGAGGACGCCCTCGGCGTGCTTGCTCGGGTAGACGAACACCGCCATCACGTCGTCGCCGGTGAAGATCTCGTACTGCCGGATGCCGTCGGCGTCCAGCAGTTCGCGTTCGACGGATCGCTCGTCGCCGTAGCCGACGGCGACTTCGAGGCTGTCGTAGCCCGAGAGCAGGTTCAGGTCGATCCCGAGGTCGACGAACGGCTCGACGGCGTCGAGGCGCTCCTCGACCCCACGAAGCTCCTCGCGGAGTTCGTCACGCCGATCGTCGAGTTCGTTGACCCGCTGACGGATCTCGGGGAGTTCGGCGTCGATGTCCGCGTCGGACACCGACCGGCTCCCGTCCGCGTCGTCGTCGTCGACGCCGAGGATACTCTTGATCGAGCGGATCGTCACGAGTTGTTCGGACGCTTCCTCGGCTTCCGCCTCGGGGTTCCCGGGCTGGAAGCCGTCCCACGAGCCGTCGTACTCGGAGACGTCGACGACGTTGCGATCGTGGACGAGCTCGACGACCGACCCCATGACCTGCTTGGAGCCAGTCACCGAGAGCTTGCTCATCTGCTTAGGTCTGAGCATGCACCGCCTCCTCGAACTGGTCGACCGCGTAGTCGACGGCCTCCTCGATGTTGCCTTCGGCCTGTTCGACGAGCGCCTCCCGCTCGTCCTCGCCGTCGCGGATGATCTCCTCCTTCTCGCGTTCGATCTCCGCGCGGGCCTCCTCGAGGCGCTCCTCCTCGAGTTCGGCTGCTTCCTCTTCGGCCTCCCGCCGGATTTCGGTCGCCCGCTCGCGGGCGTCGGCGATGGTCTCCTCTTTCTCCCGGCGAGCCTCCTCGAGGATCTCGTCGGCGTCCGCCTCCGCCTCCTTGATCCGGTCAAGAACTTCCGGTCTGGGCATTAGCTGATCGGTTCGTGGTTTCCGCGGGCCGTATAAGGTGTTTGCGAAAGCGAGCGGCTCCTCTCCCGGTACAGACCGACTTCTCGAACCGCAAGAAAACGGCGTCGGGCCGACTCAGTCGAACTGCTCGATCAGGGCCGGCACCACGTCGAACAGGTCGCCGACGATCCCGTAGTCGGCGATGTCGAAGATCGGCGCGTTCGGGTCGCTGTTGATCGCGATGATCGTCTCGGCGCCCTTCATCCCGGCGACGTGCTGGACCGCCCCGGAGATACCGATGGCGAGGTAGACCTTCGGCGTCACCTGCTTGCCGGACTGGCCGACCTGTCGGTTCTTGGGGAGCCAGCCGTTGTCGACGATGGGCCGGGACGAGGAGAGCGTCGCGCCGGTGGCGTCACACAGGTCGCGGATCAGGTCGAGGTTCTCCTCCTCCTCGATTCCGCGGCCGATGGAGACCAGGAACTCCGCGTCGCCGATGTCCACGTCGCCGCCGCCGACCTCCTCGAACCCCTGCACGCGGGAGCCGTCGGCCACGCCGGACTCGTCGAAGTCGAACGCCGAGACCTCGGCGTCGCCGGCGCCGCTCGCGGCGGCCCACTCGCCGCCGCGGATGCTGACGACGAACTGGTCGCCGGCCACGTCGACGGTCGTCTCGACCTTCGAGCCGTACATCTCGCGGGTGACGGTCAGGCCGCCGTCGTACTCGATCCCCACCGCGTCGGTGGCGTACGGCAGGCCGAGTTCGTCGGCGACCGCCGGGGCGTAGTCGAGGCCGTTGACCGAGTTCGGCAGCACCAGCGCGGCCGGGTCGATCTCGGCGTGGAGCGCCTCGGTCGCTGCCGTGTAGGTGTCGTGATCGAACTCCTCGCCGGCGTCGACGGTGTGGATGGCGTCCACTTCCGGCGTGTTGAGGGACTCGGCGAACGCCTCGACGCCGCCGGAGACCACGGCGACGTGGAAGTCGCCACCGAGTTCGTCGGCCAGTTCGCGGCCGGCGGTGATCCCCTCGTAGCTCACGTCACGGAGTTCGCCGCGGCGGTGTTCGGCGACGAACAGAACGTCGCTCATTCGCCGACCACCCCCTTGTCCCGCAGCACGGAAGCCAACTCCGCGGCGGTGTCCTCGGCGCTCCCCTCGAAGAGGGTCGCGTCGGACTCGCTCTCGGGTTCGTACATGTCGACCAGTTCCAGCGCGCCGTCAACGCTCTCGGCGTCGAGGCCGAGGTCGCTCAGGTCACGCGGCGCGATCTCCTTCTGTTGGGCCTGTCGGATACCGCGGAGGCTCGCGTAGCGGGGCTCGTTGATGCCGGTCTGGATCGAGAGCACGGCCGGGAGGTCGATCTCGGTGATCTCCTCGACGCCGCCCTCCAGTTCCCGTCGAACCGTCGCCGTCTCGTCGCCGGCGGCGTAGTCGAGGTCGTTGACGACCGCCGCCCACTGGTAGCCCACGCGGTTGGCCAGCGCGACGCCGGTCGCCCCGAAGGCGTCGTCGGCGGCCTGCACGCCCGTCAGGACGAGGTCGGGGTCCTCCTCGGCGACGACCTGCTCGAACACGCTGACCTTCGCGTCCACGTCGAGCAGCGACTGCTCGGCGATGGCGTCGTCCCAGACACGGACCGCGCGGTCGGCGCCCTTCGCCAGCGCCATCCGGATGGTCTCCTCGCTTCGCTCGGGGCCGATCGTGGCGGCGACGACCTCCACGTCCTCGTCGGCCGCTTCGGCGATCTGTACGGCCGCCTCGACGGCGTAGTCGTCCCACTCGTTGAGGTCGTACTCGAGGTACCGCTCGTCGATGGCCAGTCCGTCGATCTCGAAGTCGTCCTCGACGGCCGCCACCTCCTTGACGGTCACCAGAATCTTCATCGCCCTCGGATTCCCGTGGATGGGGGTAAATCCTTTCGCTATGCCCACGCGGGCGGGAGGGGGAGCGTTGGCCGGGACGACGAAGCCGGCGACCGTTGGCTACGGTTCGTCCTCGCCGTTGGGCAACGAGATGACGTTCTCGCGGCCGAGGCGGAGTTTCTCGATCTCCCCGTCGTCGGCCATCCGGGAGAGCAGCTGAGAGACCTTGGCGTCCGACCAGTCAGTCTCCTCGACGATGGCGGCCTGCCGCATCCGGCCCCCGTTCTGTTCGAGCAGCGCCTCGACGCGCTCCTCGTCTGAGAGGAGTTCCGGGTCGATCGCGGGGTCCGGTTCGGGCTCCTCGGGTGCCGGCTCGGCCGCCGCGTCCCCGTCCGGCGAGCCACCGTCCTCGATCCCAGCGATCGATTCGCCGCCGCGCCAGCGCCACACCGCGAGCACGGCGACGGCGAGCGCGAGCAGGCCGACCAGGCCGACGACCGCGCCGTCGATGCCCTCGTCGGGCGTCGGCGCCACCGGGGTCGGGGAGGCCGTGTCCGTCGGCGGGCTGGCGGGGTCGGCGGGCCGGTAGACGACCGCAAACTCCGTCGGCTCGAACGACTCGGGGCCGGCGACCACGAGCGAGTCGTTCTCCTGTCGAGCCTCGATGCTCCGCTGGATGTCGTAGCCCGGCGGCGTGTGGATCCGGATCTCCTGTCCGGCCTCGAGCGAGCGGAGCCACGTGCCGTCACTCGTCAGCAGTGCATCGGAAAGCTCGTAGCCGTCGCCGGACGCGGCGAGGAAGCTCGTCCACCGGAAGCGGAGTTCGAGGCGGCCCGCGTCGGTGCCGACGGTGTAGTCACGCTCCACGCCGGTGATCGTCATCTCACGGCCGGCGGCCGTCGACGCCAGTTCGGCGGCCCGCTCGAAGAACGCGATCCCCGGCCCCGCGGCGCCGTCACCGGCGACGAAGCGCTCGCCGTAGTCCCGGAAGGCGTCGCGTTCTTCGGCCGTGTCGATGGGGACCACGGTGGTGACGGTCCAGTCGGCGTCGCCGTTGGCCCGGAGTTCCGCGTCGAACGTGGTCGTCGCGTTGGCGACGGACGGAGCCTCCTGTGCACCCGCTACACCGGAGATCGCAGCGACTAGCAGGAGGGCGACGACGACGACGTTCCGCATGAGTCGAAGCGTGACAGCGGCCGGGCAAAACGCTTTCTATCAGTTCACTGCCCCGCTCCGGCGTGTTTTATGGTGGATGCCGCGATAGTCACCGTCGATGCGGTCTCTCGTACTCATCGTCGCCGCTGCCCTCTCCCTCTCGCTCGTGGCGCCGGTCGGTGTGGGCGCCGTCGGCGCGCCGACGGGGCCAGTCGACCCCGCGCCGGTCGACGCCGCCGACGGCATCGTGACCCCGCTCGGGCCCGCCCAGCAGGACGGACTCAACGGGAGCGCAGTCAACGAGACGAACGTGCTCGTCATCCCCGAAGGTGCCGTACAGCGCAGCGGCGTTGACCGGGCGACGCTGAACCTCGGCCCGGCCGCGGAGTTCAACGGCAACCTCACCGCGGTCGAAGTCGAGACCGCCGCAGTCGTCGAACACGTCCTCGCGGCGGAGGACGACAGCGAGCGAAGCCGGCGGATCATCCAAGCCTCCTCCACCGTCGAGACGGAGATCATCACGCTCCGGGACCGACAGCAGGCGGCCATCGAGGCCTACTCGAGTGGCCGGATCGACGCCGAGACGTTCGTGATCGAACTGGCGACGGTCGCCGCGAGAGCCGACGCGCTGGAGCAACGGATCGTCCGGCTGACCGAACTCGCCGACGACGTCGACGGCTTCAGCCTCTCCCGACCGGCCGAGATCCGCTACGAACTCCGCACGTTCGGCGGCCCCGTGCGTGACCGTGCGGTCGACGCCATCCGGGGCACCGAGAACGCCACCCAGTTTTTCGTCACCACGGGGACCGACGGCTACGAGCTCGCGACGATCTACGACGGGTCCTACCACCGTGAGGCGTTCCGAGGCGCGGTTCGCTCGGGCGACTCGACGGCGACACTCAGCCCGACCGAGGCGATCAACGTGACCCGGGAGAGCTACCCCGAACTGTTCCGGTTGGGCGACTCCTCGGCGACGACCTCCGGGTCGACCAACATCGTCCGCGTCACCGCACCGGGCCGTAGCCTCACCGCGTTCGTCGACAGCGGCACCGGGCGCGTGTTCAAGGAGTACCAGCGGTTCGGCCTGGCACAGTATCGGTCCCCCTCGGCTGCCTCGAACACGATCAACGGGATCACCGTCTCGGTCAACCGAACCTACCCCGGCGGCCCGCTCCGGATCCACGTCGAGAACGCCAACTCCGGCGAGCCGATCGACCTCGCCGTCACGCTGAGCCAGGGTCAGTCCGAGCGCACCACGGTCGGCCGGACCGGCGACGACGGCACGCTCTGGACGGTCTCCCCGCGCGGGAGCTACACCGTGCTTGCGGTGGGCGACGAGACCACCGCGGCCTATCTCGAAACCAGCAGCACCGACGCCCCCTCCATCGACGACTGACCCGGCGTTGAAGTAGGAAGCCGCGAGCAGGTCCCCCGTGCTCCCCGCCCCGACCGACACCGACCGGGCCGTCTCGCCGGCGCTCGGCGTCGTCCTCCTCGTCGGCGTCACCGTCGCGGCCGCCGCGGTACTGGGGACTGCCGTACTCGGGCAGGCCACGGCACTGACCGAGCCGCCGCCGACGGCGTCGTTCGAGATCGAAGCGCAGGGCGATCGAGTCAGTATCAGCCACGCGGGCGGTGACGCCGTCGACGTGCGGGCGCTCCGGATCGAGGTCGCCGTCGACGGCGAGCCACTCACACACCAGCCGCCGGTCCCGTTTTTCGCCAGCCCGGGGTTCCACGGCGGCCCGACCGGGCCGTTCAACCCCGAAACCGACCCGGGGTGGGTCGTGGGTGAGACGGCGTCGTTCCGGGTCGCGGGCACGAACGACCCAACGTTGGCGCCGGGTGCTCGGCTCACCGTCGACCTGTTCGACGGAAACCAGCTGTTCGCGTCGCTGTCGGCGCGGGTCACGTGATGACGAAGACACCGGAAGAACGGCGGCTACTCGGGGACGGTGGCGATGGTGACGATGGCTCGCGGGCTGCCGGGGTTGGCCTGCATCACGACGTGTTCCCGTTCGGGGAAGCCGGCCTCGCTGAACATCCGATCGGCCTCGTCGGCGTCGTAGAACAGCATGATCGCGTCGGCGAGTTTGGTGAACAGGCCGCTGCTCGGCTCGTCGGGGCCGACGATCAGGACGGTGCCGCCGGGTTTGGTCACCCGGCGGGCCTCCTCGATGGCGTCGACGGGGTTGGGCCAGTACTCGATCGAACCCGAGGACCAGTAGTGGTCGAAGCTGTCGTCGGCGAAGGGGAGGCGCTCGGCGTCGCCGCGGTAGAACTTCACCTGGTCGGTCTTGCCGAACTTCGCCCACGCCTTCTCCAGTTGGTGGACGCTCTGGTCGAGGCCGTGGACGTCGTCGGTGTGCTGGAGCAGCCCCTCGGTGCCGAACCCGGTACCACAGCCCACGTCGAGCACACGGTCACCCTGCTCGATCCCGGTCCGCGAGAGCGCCTCGTCGCGCATCTCCTCGTTCCAGACCAGCGGGTTCACGGTGTCGTACACCTGCGAGAGGTACTTGTAGAAGGTGCGTGCCCGCGATTTGTTCTCGAGGACTCCCATTGGCGCCGCTTGGAGCGGGCGTGCCATAATGCTGCGGTTTTCGGAGGGGGCGATCGGCGGCTACCGTCACGTACTTGGGCGAACCGCCCCGAAACAAGGGTAATGGAGACGCTCGACCGTCGGGTCGCCATCGTCGACGAGCGACTGTCCGCGCTCGTCGAGTCCGTCGAGCCACCCGAGCTGGCCGAGCGGCTGTCACACGTCACGCTCTCGGGAGGGAAACGGGTCCGGCCCGCCGTCACGCTGCTGGCCTGTGAAGCCGCCGGGGGCGACCCGGCCGACGCCGTCGACTTCGCCGTCGGGATCGAACTGGTCCACAACGCCTCGCTGGTCGTCGACGACATCATCGACCGCTCCGAACTGCGCCGCGGGACCCCGAGCGCGTGGGCGGAGTACGGCTACGGCCCGGCCATCGTCGCCAGCGACGGCCTGCTCGGCGAGGCGTTCGCGCTGTTCTCGACCGACGAACACGCGATGGGCATCGTCGCCGAGGCGATGGTCGAACTCGGCGAGGGGGAGGCCACCGAACTGGTCGCCGAACCCGAAAACGAGGCCGAGTACATGGAGTTGGCCCGGCGCAAGACCGGCGCGCTGTTCCGGGCGGCCGCGGAGGTCGGCGCCGTCGCAGCGGGCGCCGACGGGTTCACCGTCGAGTCGATGGGGAAGTACGCCGAGGGCGTCGGCGTCGCCTTCCAGATGCGTGACGACGTGCTCGACGCGACCGGTGACGCCGAGGAACTGGGCAAGCCTGCGGGACAGGACGCCGAGATGGAGCGCCCGTCGCTGATACAGGTCACCGACCTCTCCGCCGAGGAGGCCGACGAGCGGGCGCGGGCGGAGGCCGACCGCGCGCTCGACGCGCTGGCGACGGCGACCGTCGACGACGGCGAGGCGCGGGAGTACCTCGAACAGTTGGCGGAGTACGTCGTCAGCCGGGAGCGGTAGGCCCTCGCGCCGCCGGACGGGTCAGGCCGTCTCCGGGGCGGCCGGGAAGCGGTTCTCCGCGATGGCGAACGTGAGCGTACTGAGCACTCCGAGCAGCGTCCCCGCCGTCAGCGCCAGCGCGAGGTCGGTGATCAACATCGCGTCATCGCCCGGCAGGAAGAAGCCGGAGACGGCGTTGAGCACGACGCTGATCGCCAGCACGTAGAACGGGGCGTTGAGGTAGCGCCAGCGGAACTCGCCGTCGAGGTACTCGTCGGTGACTTGGCCCAGGCTGGAGGTGACCCCCGCGGCCGCGAACCAGCCGACCGCGGCGTGGACGAACACCGCCGCCTGCGTCGGCAACGGGACGGTGGGTGCGTTGGTCAGTATCGACTGGTAGCCCTGCCAGCCGCCGATGGCGACCAGCGCGATGGCGACGACGTAGGTGATCAGGGTCACCCGGCCGGCGTACAGCAGTTGACGCACCTCCTCGGCAGTCTCGTCGATGGCGTCCTCGAGGCCCAGCCCCCGGAACAGCGTGTAGAGGCCCAGCAGCCCCGATAGAACGCCCAGTACCGAGAACCCCGCCACGTCGAACGCGTTGGCGACGAGCACGAGCGGGTAGACCAACAGGAGCACCCCCAGCGGCACCAGCAGGGTCCCGCGGGTCTCCTTGTCGCCCAGGACCTGCTTGATCGTGTAGTAGATCGACTCCAAGTCCTGTGCCTGGCGGACGACGACGCGTCGGAGGCCGTCGATGGGCACCCGCGAACGGATCACCGGGAGCACCGACTCGTCCTGTGCGCCGTCGGTGATGACGATCGCACGGACGTTCTCGCCGGTCGAGAGCGCCGCGAGGACGGTGTCGACCTCCTCACCGACCGCGCGGTTGGCCTTCACGTCGCTGGCGTCGACGCCCGTGACGGCGGCGACGGCGACCTCCTCGCCCTCGCGTTCGAGTTCGTCGCGCGTGTGAATCGCCTGAAACAGCACGTTCACGTCGGAGTCCTCGGGGTCGGCGGTCGCCAGCTTGGTGGCGGCCTCCTCGACGTTCTCCCGGCCGAGCACGGGGGTCTCGATCCCCGTCTTCCGTCCGAGGTCGTCGTCGAGGTCGACAGCGAGGACCAACAGCATCAGCGGTACGTAGGGAACGCGCGCATATCTGCTTTCGGGAGGGGCACTACTCCGAACGCTCGAGCAGTCTGGCGAGCGCCGCTGCGACGCCCGCGCAGGCAGCGGTGACGCGGAACCCGGCCCCCGTTGTCGTCGTCGGGTCCTCGGCCGTCGGCGTCGACGTCGCGGTCCGGGACGGGGTCGGTGTCGTGTCGGCTGTGGCCGTCGTGGCGGGCGTGGTCGGCGTCGGCGTGGCCGTGGATTCCGGCGCCACCGTATCGGACAGCCGGAGTATCCAGCCCCGGGGCGAGAGGTGGTAGCCGCCGGCGACGAGGTACTCCCCCTCGCCGGTGGCTGTGAGCGTCAGCGGCTCCACCTGACGCTCCGCGTCGATCCGATAGGCGCGATGCCACCGGAGTTCGCCCCCCGAGTCGACCTTCCCGAGCGTGAGATCGCCCGACTCGCCCGCCGTCGTTCGGACGAGGAAGCCGTCGTCGACCGGGACGAGTTCCCTGACCGCTCGGTCACTCAGTGCGTCGTGCTGGCTGGTCCAGTCGAGTTCGAAGTCGGCATCGAGCCGAGCCATCGCGTCCCCACGGGAGAGCACGAGCCCGTCGCCGTCGCGGGCGCCGGTCTGCAACACGCCGTCCGGGAGCCCGTCGGGGAGGGTCACCCGCTCGAAGGAGCCGTCGGCGCCGACGGACGCGAGCCACGGGAACGTCCCGCCCGCGACGGCGCCGCCCTCGCCGTCGGGGACCAGGAACGCAAGCGCCTGCGAGCCGTTGACGTTGTGCTGGTGGTGCCACGCGTAGGCGCCGTCCGCGTCGAAGCCGACCAGCCACGTCCAGAAGGCGTTGGGCAACCACTCGGTGAAGCCGACGACGAAGCCGCCGTCGACCGGGAGCAGCGTGGTGCGTTCGGTCGCCGGGATCTCGCCGCGCTTCCCGATGGACAGAACCGAGAGGTCGGGCGTGAGTCGGGCGAGCCACGCCCCGGCGGCGATGGCGTAGCCCTCCGCGGTTCTGACCACGTCGGGGGTCGCGTGTGCCTCGCGAGGGAGGTCGGGCGTGATCGACCTGCGCCGGCGGACCGTTCCGTCGGCGTCGACGGCGGCGATTCGGACGGGGTCGTCCGGCTCGGGGCGGCTTCCCCGCCGGCCGACCAGGAGCCGGTCGGTGTCGTGAGCCGGCGCCGTGCCGGTTATCCGGAGCTGTTCGTACTCGGCCTGTGCGGCCACGCCCGGCGGCGACGGGGAGTCCTGCTCGGCGCCGGTAGCGGTACCGACGCCGACCGTCCCCGCGGCGCCGGCGACGCCCGCGAGGGCGAGGTAGCGTCGTCTGCTCAGAGCGGGTCGCGCCGGTTCGGTGGAGGGCCGTCGAACCATGGTGGGGTGATGCCTCCCGGACCGGGAAAAGTGCCCCGGCGACGTGTTCATCACGAGGGCGTCCGAAGCCGGAAGGGATGGCCATCGAGACGGTCGAGGGTACCGAACCGGTCGACGACACCGACCAGCCGGTGTCACTCACGTGGCGAGTCAGCCCCGAAGGGAACCGGTGGCTCCACCTGCTCGCCTACGGCCTTCTAGCCCCGGTAGGGGCAGTCGCGACCGGACTCGCCGTCGGCGGCGTGATCGCCGTGGTCGCGCTGGCGCTGGAGGGATCGTGGGGGCCGGTGTTCTTGCTCGCCCTCGCGGTGGCGGTGGCGTTCTCGCGCCCACCGGTGCTGGCAGCGATCAGGAGCGACGAGACCAGCGCATCGTTCGGCTACGAGGGCTGGCAGCCGAGCCGGGTCGGGCTACTCACGGCATCGGTGCTCTGTGGCGGCGCGATGCTCCTCGCGTCGCTCCACTCGCGGGTGGCGACTGTGAGCGTCGGCGTCGTGAGCTTCGCCGCCGGACTGCTCGCCATCACGCTCCACACCGACGCGAGCATCGACGCCGAGGGGCGCCTGCAGAAACAGCAGGCCACAGCGGTGGACCTGCGGACGCTTTCGCGTGTCCGCTCGGTCGACCTCTTCGGGGTGACGGCGTTCTGGCTCTCCTACGCGCGCGGCGCCGACAGCTTCCGGAACCCGCGCGTGCTTTCGGTGCCACACGACCGGGCGGCCGAGGTGCGCGAGGCCCTCGACGCCGGCGTCGACGCCGATTCGGGCGCCGACCCGATCGGTCGCACGGAGCGGGTCGTCGTCGGCCTCGTCGGCCTCGGCGTGTTGGCGACGGGGCCCGCGCTGTGGCTGCTCGTCGGCGACGCCGGGGCGGACGAGGCCGTGGTGCTCGTCTACCCGGCGGCGATGTCGCTCGTGTTCGCCGGGCCGATGTTCTGGTACGCGTGGAAGGGATGAACGGTCGCGTCGGCGGGCGCCGAAGGCGTGAGACACGCTCACACTCCCGATCGTGCGGTTTTTGGGGCTCGGCGGGGTAGCTCGGGTAACTGATGATCTCGAAGGGCTGTGAACAGTGTGCCAAGGGCGGCAAGATGGTGATGTTCGTCTACGGCTACTGCGACCAGCGGGACTGTTTCTACTGTCCCCTCGGCGAGAACCGCAAGAACGTCGAGCAGGTGTACGCCAACGAACGGCCCGTCGAGAGCGACGAGGACGTGATCACCGAGGCAAAGCGCATGGACGCGCTCGGCTCCTCGATCACCGGCGGCGAGCCCCAGGAAGTGCTCGAACGGACCTGCCACTACATCTCCCTGCTCAAAGACGAGTTCGGCGAGGACCACCACATCCACCTCTACACCGGCATCCCGGGCGGCCGGGAGAACATGCGCCGGCTGGCCGAGGCCGGCCTGGACGAGATTCGCTTCCACCCGCCGCTGGAGCTCTGGGGCGACATGCACGGCACCGAGTGGGAGGAGATCCTCTACATCGCCCGCGAGGAGGGCCTCACCCCCGCCTTCGAGATTCCGGGTATCCGGCCCGAACCGGAGTTCATGGAGTTCATCGACGAGGGCGCCGCCGACTTCTGTAACATCAACGAGTTCGAGATGTCCGACGGGAACTACCGCCGGATGCAGGAGGAGGGCTTCGAGCGCAAGGAGGGCCACATGTCCGCCGTCGAGGGCGGTCGCGGCGACATCCTCGACGTGATGGGCGATCACGAGAAGGTCTACTTCTGTACCTCGGTGTTCAAGGACGCCGCCCAGCACCGTCGCCGCCTGAAGCGGATGGCTCGGAACGTCCGCCGGGAGTTCGACGACGTGACCGACGACGGGACGCTCGTCTACGGCAAGAGCTACGCCGACCCCGCGCGCTTCGAGGAACTCGGCGTGCCCGAGGAGTTCTACACCGTGAAGTCGAACCACGTCGAGGTCGCGTGGTGGCTGCTGGAGGAGATGATCGACGACGGCGACGTCGAGGACGGCGAAATCGTGGAACAGTACCCCAACTACGACGGAACCGTCGTCGAGCGGACGCCGCTGGCCTGACTGGCCGTTTCGCGGAGCGGTGCTGGAGCTTGCAACCCCGATTCTGAACCGCGAGGAGCGACCACCGGCAGCGACGAGCGCTTTTGTCGCCAGAAATCGGAGATTTCTGGCTGCTAACCAGAAGCCGAAGGCTTCTGGTGATGATCGAGCTTTTGCCAGGGCCCCTCTGGGGGCCCGCAGCAAAAGGTCGAGTAGAAAGGTCGGTGTACAAACCCCACACAGTCTACCAATCGCTCGTAAACCGTTAAGTGGTCACCGCCGACAGTGAGGGGTATGACCGGGGACTCCGGCGGCATGCTCTCGTGGGACGAGTCGGTGTTCCGCGACGAGTCCGTCTTCGAGGTCGACTACGTCCCCGAGACGTTCAAACATCGTGAGAGCCAACTCGAGAGCCTGAAGTACGCGCTCCGGCCCGCAGTCCGTGGCTCGCGCCCGCTCAACACCGTGATCCGCGGGCCACCGGGAACGGGAAAGACCACCGCGGTCCAGAAGCTGTTCGGCGAACTCGGCGTCGAAGCGCCGAACGTCCGCACCGTCCGCGTCAACTGTCAGGTGGACTCGACGCGCTACGCGGTGTTCTCGCGGCTGTTCCAGAGCGTCTTCGACTACGAACCCCCCTCCTCGGGCGTCTCGTTCAAGAAGCTCTTCGAGCAGGTGAGCGACCGACTCGTCGAGTCCGAGGAGGTACTCATCGTCGCGCTCGACGACGTGAACTACCTCTTCTACGAGAACGAGGCCTCCGACACGCTCTACTCGCTGCTGCGGGCCCACGAGACCCACGCCGGCGCGCGCATCGGCGTCGTCGTCGTCTCCTCGGACCTCTCGCTGTCGGTGATGGAGGAGTTGGACTCGCGGGTCCAGAGCGTGTTCCGCCCCGAGGACATCTACTTCCCGACCTACGACGCCCCCGAAATCGTCGACATCCTGCGCGAGCGGGTCGAACGCGGCTTCCACGAGGGCGTGCTGGGCGCGCCCGAACTCGACCGCGTCGCCGACCTCACCGCCGAGAGCGGCGACCTCCGGGTCGGCATCGACCTCCTGCGCCGGGCCGGCCTCAACGCCGAGATGCGTGGCTCCCGGACCGTCTCCGAGGCGGACATCGAGGAGGCCTACGAGCGCTCGAAGTACGTCCACCTCGCGCGTAGCCTGCGGGAGCTGTCGGATTCCGAGCGCGCGCTGGTCCGCGTGCTCGCCGAACACGGCGGCGAACAGGCCGGCGAGGTGTACGAGGCCTTCCACGAGGAGACCGACTTGGGCTACACCCGCTACTCGGAGATCGTGAAGAAGCTCGAACAGTTGGGCGTGATCGAGACCGAGTACGCCGACGTCGAGGGGCGCGGGCGGTCGCGCTCGCTCGCGCTCGCGTACGAGCCTGACGCGGTCCTCGACCGGCTGGAGTGATGCGGCCCCGTCACGTGGCACTCGAGACGGCCGATCCCGCATCCCTCCGACCGTTCTACGCCGACAGCCTCGGGCTCCCCGTCTGTGACACCGCCGACGGGTTCCTCGTCGCCGTCGGCGCCTCGGCGCTTTCGTTCCGGCGGGCACCGAGCGGCGACGAACCGACCTACCACCTCGCCTTCTCGGTTCCGGGCGGGACCGTCGACGCGGCTGCCGAATGGCTGAGCGCCCGCACCGACCTGCTGGCCGACGACGGCCGGACGCGCTTTCGCTACGAGTTCCTCGACGCGACGGCCCTCTACGCCGCCGATCCCGCGGGGAACGTCCTCGAACTCCTCGCGCGGGACGGCCGGACGGGACCCACCGACCCGTTCGGCCCAGATTCGCTGCTCGACATCGGGGAGGTCGGCATCGTCGTCGAGGACGTGCCGGCGGCCGCGGCGTCGCTATCGGCGGCGTTCGACGTAGCAGGCTCGCCCTCGCCGGGGTTCGCGTACCTCGGCGACGAGGCCGGTGCGTTCGTCCTCGCGGCCCCCGGCCGCTCGTGGTTCCCGACCGACCAGCCAGCGACCGCCGCGCCGCTGACCGTCGTCGCCGAGGGCGGCGAGGGAGCCGTCTCCGTCGACGGCGGTCGGGTCGCCGTCGCCGGGATCGACGGCTGGTCGGGGTGTCGCGGGCGCGCCGACGGGTCTTTTTCCCCCCGAATCGAAGCCCGGGTCATGAAGCAGCGCGGCGGTAGCGACGAGGCGAAACGGCGGGCCGGTGAGTCGGCGGCGGAGATCCCCGAGGACGGCGACGTGGTCGGCCTCGGCACGGGCAGCACGGCGGCCCACGCGATCCGGTCGCTGGGCGAGCGCGTGGACGCCGGCCTCGACGTTCGGGGGATCCCCACCTCGTTCCAGTCCCGCCAGGTGGCCCGCGAGGCGGGTATCCCGCTGACGAGCCTCGACGAGGCCGACCCCGACGTGGCCATCGACGGCGCCGACGAGGTGGCCCCCGACGGGGCACTGATAAAGGGCGGCGGGGCAGCCCACGCCCGCGAAAAGCTGGTCGACAGCGCCGCCGAGCGGTTCGTCGTCGTCGCCGACCCCTCGAAGGAGGCCGATGCGCTCTCACACGCCGTTCCGATCGAGGTGCTCCCCGACGCGCGGGTCCCCGTTGCCGACGCCGTTCGGTCGGCCGGCGGCGACCCGGAACTCCGGGCCGCCGAGCGCAAGGACGGGCCGGTGGTGACCGACAACGGCAACCTCGTGCTCGACTGTGCGTTCGGCGAGATCGACGCCCCGAACGCGCTGGCCCGGACGCTCTCGGTCACGCCCGGCGTCGTCGAACACGGACTGTTCGTCGGGCTGGCGGACGAACTCCACGTCGGCGACGCCGACGGGGTCGAGATCACGCGATACTAGCGTAGAGCGGGCGCTACGGGGTCAGCTACGCAAAAAGCGGGAACGGTAGAAACCGGATTTAAAGGTCGCGCGGCTGGACCGTCTTCCGGTCGTTCTCCTCCGCTCGTCGGGCGGCGTCGTCGAGCAGCTCCTCGACTTCCTCGTCCAGGGCGTCGTAGAAGTCCGAAGCGACGTTCTTCTCATCGAGGTACTCCTTGACGGCGGCCTTGACGATAAGGTTCGACATATGCGTCTCCTGCTACTCGACGCCACTTAATAAGATTTCCCAAATCAACCGAAGGGACCACTCCACGGCCCCGAATCGAGGGGTTTTCCAATCCGGAGCTACCCGGGGTCCCCCTGACACCAGCCGCGCGCACCGGGTGACGACAGTGCCGTTCCGTTCTCCGCCGTATGTTCCGAACGAAACGTATTACCACTCTCGGAACGGTTAGTTTCAGCCTTACCACGGTAAATGTCCGCAAGCCTATTGACCCGTGGGTGGCGTATGCCTCCCTGCCGGTGCCGGTCGAAACCGGCGAACCGATGTCACGTTGTGACCACTGCGGGTCACACGTCTCGGAGCGCTTCGCCCGCGTGTTCGCGGACGAGAACGGTCGGCTCGACGCCTGCCCCTCGTGCGCTGCGAACGCCGGTATCGCGGAAGTCGCACGGGACCGGACCCGTACCGAAACCCACTGACGGGGTATCGCCACACGACCGCTTCGTGTCCGGTGTGGCCCACAGCCACACCGGCCCCGACCCACGTTCTTCAGCCCTTCCCGAAGCCGACCGTGACCGTTTAGGCGTGGCCGCGCCCGCTGGTGGTCGTGCACTACGTCTACGTCCTGTCGTGTGCCGACGACACGCTGTACACCGGCTACACGACTGACGTGGCTCGGCGCGTCGCCGAACACGACGCCGGCGAAGGTGCGAAGTACACCCGCGGCCGCACGCCGGTCGAACTGGTCCACGTCGAGTCCTTCGAGAGCAAGTCCGCCGCCATGTCCCGGGAGTACGCGATCAAACAGCTGTCACGGACACAGAAGGAGCGACTGGTGGCGTCGTCGCCGACGCCGGAGTTGGACTAAGCCTCTTCAACCCACTCGAACTCCCGTGCGGGTCCATCGCCGGCGGCCGCGTCCGCGTCCGTGTCCGCGCCGGCGCTGTCGCTCCTGACCGGCGGTCGGCCCGCGTGGTGCCACCTGTCGACGCCGGCGGGACCGGGACCACCAGTGGGTCGCTCGCTCGCGTCTGCCTCCTCGACCGTCTCCCCGAGTTCGTCGGTCGCACCGGCCGCGACGAGGGCCGAAAGCGCCGCTCGGATCGTCTCGGGGTCGCCCGTCGCGTCGAGACGGTCGTACCGCCGGGCGTAGCCCCGAAGGGTCGTCTCGCTGGCGTTCTCGACGCGCTCAGTCGAGAGTTCCGGGACCGGCGGCAGGTCGTCGTGAGCGGGATCGGCCCCCGACTGGTCGCCGGCGCCGGTCGCGTCCCCGAACGCGTCGAAGGGTCGTTCGCCGCCGACGTACTCGTCGGGGCGGGCAGAGAGGTAGACGCCGACGGCGACGACGCCGCCGACGATGACGCCGATGACCGACGCCACACCGACGGCAGCGCCCCAGTAGGGGGCGTCCGCCATCCCGCGGGCGTCGGCGTCGCGGTACACCCAGTAGCTCACCAGACCGACGCCCACGAGGACGAACAGCAGGAGGCCGAGCTTCCAGCCCCGGGAGACGGTCTGCAGCAGCATGGCCGGCCCAACGACGGCATCCGCCTAAAAAGGGAGACCCGATCGCTCGGGGCTGACGGGGCGAACGTCGCCGGGGCGTCCGCCGCCTACCAGTCCGGTTCGTCGTCGATCCGGATGAACTCCGGGGCGCGCTGGGCGTACGTACCCAGCCGGTAGCCGAGCTTACACGTTCGGGCCCGCAGGTCCTCGTCGACGAACGCGTACTGGGAGTCGGACCCGATCTCGTCGGGGTCCGGTTCGCGGTCCCGGTCGGCGAAGCGGTCCCGAGCGTCCCGCATGCCCACCTGCGTGGGAAGCACCCAGCCGTGGACCCCGCGAACCGTCCGGCGCATGTCGTCGAGCGTGCCCGCGATGGTGCCGCCGCCGGCGGAGACAAGCAGGCCGACGACCGTCTCCTCGTACTCGTCGAACCCGCAGTAGTCGTGGAAGTTCCGCAGGCCGGCGGAGTAGGAGCTGTGGTAGACCGGTGAGCCCAGTAGCACCCCGTCGGCCTCGCGGACCGTTTCGAGCAGCTCCTCGGCGTCGCCGGCGTCCTCGGTCGCGCGGTCGGGGTTGTACAGCGGCAGGTCGGCGGCCGCGAGGTCGAGGAGTTCCGTCTCGACGCCCGCGGTCTCGGCGGCGTCGAGGGCGTAGCGGAGGGCGGCTTTCGTGTAGCTGCCGTCGCGGAGGCTGCCGCTGACGGCGACGACTCGGGTCATGCCGTGAGCGTTCGCCACTCGCAGGCAAAAGGGGGTCGGAACGCGACAGCCCCATTTTTGGGCCCCACCCGCGAACCCACGCCCATGACCGATCCCACCGAGGCCATCCACTTCGGCACCGACGGCTGGCGGGCCACCCTCGATACGTTCACCGACGAGCGCGTCCGCATCGTCGCCCAGGGCGTCGCCGACTACCTGCGCGAGATCGGTGCCGACGCCCCCGTGGTCGTCGGCTACGACGCCCGCGCCTCCTCCCCCGGCTTCGCCGAGAGCGTCGCCGACGTGCTCACGGCCAACGGCTTCGACGCCATCCTCCCCGAGCGGGACTGCCCGACCCCCGTCGCCGTCTGGTCCGTCGTCGACCGGGACTGTGCCGGCGCCGTCGTGCTCTCTGCCTCCCACAACCCCCCGGAGTACAACGGCATCAAGTACTTCCCCGGCGACGGCGCGCCGGCGATGCCGGAGGTCACCGACCGGATCGAGGCGAACCTCGCGGAGCCCACGTCGCTCCCGGAGGGTGAACACGGCGTCGTCGTCCGGGACGACCTCGTCACCCCCCACACAGAGGCCGTGACCGACCTCGTCGCCTCGCTGGGGTTCGCGCCGACCGACGCCGACGGGACCCTCGACCTCTCGGGCGTGACGGTCGCCTACGACGCGATGCACGGCTCTGGCCGGGGCGTGACCGACGCCGCACTCGAAGCCGCGGGCGCCGACGTCGTTCGCCTGCGCTGTGCGGACGACCCCGAGTTCGGCGGCGGCGCCCCCGAGCCCAGCGAGTCGAACCTCCACGCGATGACCGACCGCGTCGTCGCCGGCGACGCCGACATCGGGGTCGCCAACGACGGCGACGCCGACCGGATCGCGGTGGCGACACCGGCGGGCTACCTCGGCGAGAACCGCTTTTTCGCCGCGACCTACGACGCGCTGCTGGAGGGTGACTCGGGGCCGGCCGTCCGGACCGTCTCGACGACGTTCCTGATCGACCGCATCGCCGAGGCCCACGGCGAGCGCGTGATCGAGACCGCGGTCGGCTTCAAGTGGGTCGCCGACGCGATGGGCGAGCACGACGCGCTGATGGGCGGCGAGGAGTCCGGCGGCTTCTCGATCCGCGGGCACGTCCGGGAGAAGGACGGCGTCCTGATGGCGCTGCTCGCCTGCGCCGTCGAAGCCGCCGAACCCTACGACGAGCGCATCGAGCGCATCGAGGCCGAACACGGCGGCATCGTTGCCGACAAGCTCAGCGTCGACTGCCCCGACTCCGAGAAAGCCCGCGTCATCGACGAACTCGAAGACGTGATCCCCGACGACGTGGCCGGCGTGGAAGTCGAGCGTACCGTCACCGTCGACGGCTTCAAACTGCTCTGTGCGGACGGCTCGTGGCTGCTCGTCCGGCCCTCCGGCACCGAGCCCAAGCTCCGGGTCTACGCCGAGGCGTCGACGCAGGCCCGGGTGGAGGCGGTGCTCGACGCCGGCCGCGAGCTCGTCGCGCCGCTGGTCTGAGTCAGTTCTCGGTGGGTCCGCGGGACCGTTCGGTCGCGGACTCCAGTCGCGCCTCGTGGGCGCCGCGGGAGTAGAGGACCGCGAGCACGAGCAGCGTCAACGGGAGCAGGAGGAGGGCAACGACAGCCAGCGGCGGCACGAGGACGAAGAGGGCGAGCGTCCGGAACGAGACGAAGCTATCGCGGGGCATACAGGTCCTGACAGACGGCAGGCACATGAAGCCTTTCAGGTCCGGAGCGGCAGTCAGTCGACGGTTCGGCGGCCCCAGAACCGGCTCCCTTCGCGGTCGATCTCGAACCCAAGATCGGCCCAGAACCCCCTGACGCCGGCGCGGAAGTCGGCGGTGACGGTGCCACCCTCGTCCTCGACGGCGGCCTCGACGAGCGCGGCGCCGATCCCCCGGCCGCGGTACTCCCGGCGGATGGCGACACCCTCGATGTGGCCCTCGCGCATCACCAGCGCGCCGACGACCCAGTCGCCGTCCTCGGCCAGTAGCACTTCGCCGTCCGGGGCGGCGTCCCGGACCGTGGAGCCGTCGACGTCAAGTAGCGCCCCCTGTAGCACTCGCATCGCGTCGACCACGTCGCCGTTGCCGCCGCGCCGGAGTTCGATGCCCTCGGGGAGTTCGACGTGGTCCGGGGTCGCGAGCGGGCGCTGTGGCTTGGGCGGGTGTGTGCGTTCGAGCACCTCCGCACCCTCGTCGGGGTCGGCGTCGGGGCCGGCGTCGGCCGCCGCCGGTTCGGCGTCGTCGGGCGTCGTGTCGTCAGTCCCTTCCCCACCAGCGTCGCCTGCAGCGCTATCCGCTGTGTCCTCGGGGGCGTCCGCGTCGTCGACGGCTCGCTTGCTCTCCGAGCGCGGCGCGACGCGGTCGATCTGTGGGCTCGGTCCGGCGTCCTCGCCGGCGTCGAGAGTCGCCGCGTGGGCGAGCGCGTCGAGGATCTCGTCGACCCGTGGGCGATCGGTTCGGGAGTCCCCACGGTGGGCGAACGTCTCGATGGGGTCCGACCAGCGGAGGTCGAGGACGATGGCGGCGGGCATCCGGCCGATCACGTCGTGGAGCCGGCCCAGCAGGCCGAACCGGGTCGGCTGCTCGAAGTGGTCGCCCAGTTCGGTCTCGGCGTCGGCGATGACCGGGAACGGCAGGTGGTACTGTTTCTGCCACTCGGCGGCGGTCTCGCGGTCCTCGGGAAGCACCGAGAGCACCTCGGCGTTCCGGGCCTCGAACTCGTCGTAGCGTTTCTTCACGCGTCGGACCTGCTGTCGGCACTCGCTGCAGTAGAAATCGCGGTGTAACAGCAACACCGCGAACTCCGCCTCCAGATCGCCGAAGGTGAGCGGGTCGGGGCCGGGCCCGACGTTCGGCAGCACGAACCCGCTGTTCATACTCCGACGAAGAGCCGGGAGTACAAAACGGCGACGCCGGTCAGCCGCCGGCGATCAGCCGCAGGATCCGGACTGAATCGACGGCGACGGGGGCGTCCTCGGGCACCGGGGAGCCGTCGACGAGCACGGTCACCTCGTGGGGGCTGTAGCCGGTCTCGCGGACCACCGCGGCGTAGTCGGCGTCCTCGGGGACCGTGACGACCTGCTCGCCCTCCCCGACGATCTCGACGGTGATCTCCATACGTCGGCGTGGACGGGCCGTGGGTTTGAGGATTCCCTTCGCGGGCGGCGCCGCCGCGGGGCTGCGACCGTGTCCCGGTCCGTTTATGCCCGGCCCGCGCGCGTAATCGGGTATGAGCGAGGCCGACGCCGAGGAGACCGAAAGCACGGGTCGGGAGATCTGGATCGAGAAGTACCGACCCCAGACCCTCGACGACATCCACGGGCAAGAGGAGACCATCGAGCGTGTAAAGAGCTACGTCGAGGGCGGCGAGCTGCCCCACATGCTCTTTACTGGCCCCGCGGGCGTCGGCAAGACGACGACGGCGACAGCCATCGCCCGCGAGATATACGGCGACGACTGGCGCGGGAACTTCCTCGAACTCAACGCCTCCGACGAGCGTGGGATCGACGTGGTCCGGGACCGGATCAAGAACTTCGCGCGCTCGGCCTTTGGCGGCCACGACTACCGGATCATCTTCCTCGACGAGGCCGACTCCCTGACCTCCGACGCCCAGTCGGCGCTCCGCCGGACGATGGAGCAGTTCTCGGACAACACTCGCTTCATCCTCTCGTGTAACTACTCCTCGAAGATCATCGACCCGATTCAGTCCCGGTGTGCGGTGTTCCGCTACTCGCCGCTCTCGGACGACGCCATCGCCGGGCAGGTCCGGGAGATCGCCGACGCCGAGGGGATCGAGGTCACCGAGGAGGGCCTCGACGCCCTGGTCTACGCCGCCAACGGCGACATGCGGCGCGCGATCAACAACCTCCAAGCCGCCGCGACGACCGGCGGCGTCGTCGACGAGGAGGCCGTCTACACCGTCACCGCCACCGCCCGACCCGAGGAGGTCGAGGAGATGGTCGCCGCCGCCGTCGCCGGCGACTTCCCGAAGGCCCGCGCCACCCTCGATACGCTCCTGACCGACGTGGGGATGGCCGGCGGCGACATCATCGACCAACTCCACCGCTCGGCGTGGGAGTTCGACCTCGACGACCGCGCGGTCGTGCGACTGCTCGAACGCCTCGGCGAGGCCGACTACCGCATCGCCGAGGGCGCGAACGAGCAGGTGCAGCTCGAAGCACTGCTGGCGGCGCTGGCGCTGAACGACGACGAGTAGT
Source organism: Halolamina litorea (assembly GCF_026616205.1). Lineage (NCBI taxonomy): Archaea > Methanobacteriati > Methanobacteriota > Halobacteria > Halobacteriales > Haloferacaceae > Halolamina > Halolamina litorea. The sequence continues at coordinate 94,861 of NZ_JANHGR010000001.1, read as the reverse complement.
TGCGTCGCGGCAGCGGACACCGAACACCCACCGCGAGCGATCAACGCGAGCGAGCGGCCTTTTTGCTCGAGCTTTTTCGAGGAGCGGTGCGCCTCCGGCGCACCCGAGGAAGAAAAAGGTCGGGTCCGAAGTGCTTATTCGCCGCGCTCCGGAAGCCGGAGGCATGCAGCCGCTTCACGCCCGCTATCCCTTCTTCGACGATGCCCGCGAAGCCGTCGGGGAGCTGGGCGCGTCCGTGCCCGAACTGGCCGCGTCGGGCGATCCAGCCGTCGAGCGCGGCCGCGAGCGCGTCGAGCGCGCGCTGACGGAGGGGACCACCGCCCCCGAGGACCCGAACCGCTGGAGCGACGAGGCCGAACTGCTCTCCTACCCCGTCGCCCGCGTGCTCGTCTCGCTGCTCGCCGAGGGGAAGGCCGTGGAGAAGTACGCCGCCGCCGAGGCCGCGACGGCCGCGACCCGCTTCGCCGACGACGTGAGCGGGGGCGACGACGGCCTCCGGAGCACGACTGACGCCTCGGTGTCCCTGCCCCGCATCCTGCGTGAGTTCGACCTGGACGGTTCGGTCCGGGAGGAACGCCTCGCCGGCGAGAGCCAGAACCGAAGCGCGGGCGCGACCGACCGCGACTGGTACCGCGTGGCGGTCGAACAGTTCCTCCTCCTCACCGACGACTGGGGCGAGGACTGGCGCCTCGTCAACCGGGAACTCGCCGGCGGGGAGGTCCGGACCCGCCGGGGCGAACTCTACGGCGCCGACGGCGAGGGCCTGCTCGTCGAGGCGGTCGGCCGCCGCGTCTCCGAGGGCCTCCCCTTCGACCTCGGCGACGACCGGCGCGAGGGGCTGGAGGACGCGCTCGCGGAGCCGCTCTCCTCGCTCCGGGACCTCCTCGGCGAGCGCGTCGTCGTCCGCGACATCGACGTGGTGCTGCCCGACCTGTTCCCCGAGTGTATCGACGAACTCCGCCAGCGGGCGGGGACCGAGGAACTGGACGACACCGAGGCGTTCGCGCTGCTCTCCTTCCTCGCAGCGATCGGCCTCGACGCCGAGGAGGCCGTCGCGTTCTGTGCGGACCTCACTCTCGACCCGCGGCAGGTTCGCTACGCGGTCGAGCGACTCGGCGAGAAACGGGGTGCACAGTACCCGACGCCGTCGTGTGAGACCTTGGAAGCGTACGGGATCTGTACGAACCAGAACGGACACCGCGAGCGGTCGGACCACCCGCTGGTGCTGTATCGGGAGCGGGTCCGGGGAACTGACCCGGACGAACGGGTCGACTGGCGCGAACGGGAACTCGCTCAGTCCCGGGACGCGAAGTAGACCCCCAGCGCGCCCATCAAGAGGATGAAGCCGACCAGCGTGCCCAGGAGCGCGAGCCCGCCGGTCGAGGTGAGTGCGCCGTCGACGTTGTACGTCATGCCGACGAAGACGAACGAGACGATGAACAGGACGACGGCGACGATCGAGAGCACGATCTTCCGCCCCATGCCCTCCTCGATTTCCATACAGCGACTGGCCGGGGAGTACCCTAAAACACTTCGATGCGGCTCACGCGAGGGCGTCGGCCGCTTCCTCGACGCTCAGCGTGCCGTCGGCGACCGCTTGGAGTAGCTGTCGAACCGCCTCGTCGGCGTCGTCGTCGCCGCCGGTGTCGGGGTTGGCGTGGCCCCGCTCGGTCGCCTCCTCGAGGGTCACCTTCTCGGTGTCGCCGGCCAACTCCGCGAGGTCGGTCCCGTCCGCGAGTGCGGTCTCCTTTTTCACGCGGTAGTTGCCGCCGTCGGTCGTGTAGCAGTCCCCGGGGTGGAAGAAGTACCAGTCCTCGCGGTCGAATCGGACGCCGATGCGGGGTTTGGCGCCGAAGTTCTGGGCGAAGTAGACGAGCGCCTCGACCTCCTCGCCGGTGAGGTAGATGGGGTCGCCCGCGGAGGACTTCGCCTCGATGGCGTAGAAGTCGTCGCCGTTGCCCGCGAGCACGTCGGGGAGTTCCCGCTGGGTCGCGCCGCCGCTCGCCGGCGCACGCATGACGGCGAAGCCGGCGTCGTCGAGCCTGTTGACCAGCTCGCGTTCCCGACGGTCGCCTTTCCGGTTCGTCGGCATGGCCCGAACTGGGCGACCGGCGGGGAAAAGGGGGTCGGTGTCGGGGTTACCTGTCCCCGGAGAGTCGCCGGACGAGCGCGAGCCCTGCCGCGCCGACGACGGTGCCGGCGCCGAAGGGCGCGGCCCCGGACGGCACCTCGGGGAGCGTCGGGACGCCGAAGCCGCCGGTCGCCGCGGGGCCGCCGAGCCGTGCGAACCACGGCTTGGAGCCGTCCGCAGCATCGACGCTGCCGGCGAGCAGCAGACTGCCGTCGGGCACCGACCGGGCGGCGAACGCTCCCGTGCCGGCGTCGGCGCGGTACTCCCAGCGCTCCTCGCCCTCGGGACCGACGGCGAGCACCCACGCCGAGCGAGCACCCCCGTTCACGTCGCCGATGGCCCCGGCGAGCGCGTAGCCGCCGTCGATGGCGGCGATATCGCGGTGCCAGTTCCACACGTTCCGAGAGTAGGTTCGGTCCCACCGCAGGTCGCCCGCGGCGTCGAGCGAGAGCAGCCAGCCGTCGCCGTCGTCGGCGCCGAACCCTCTGCGTCCGACGATCACCGCGCCGCCGTCGGGCGCCGGGGTTGCTGCTTCCAGCCGGCTCCCGCCGTCGGTGTCGGCGGTCCAGCGCCAGCGACGGGTCCCGGCCGCGTCCAGACTGACCGCCCACGGCGTCTCGGGGTCGCCGACGGAGCCAACGAGCACCACGCCGTCGTCGGTGGCAACGGCGTCGCCCAGCGCCACGAGGTCACCGTCCCCGCGCCACGACCAACGGACCGTGCCCGCGTCGTCGATGGCTGTCGCCCACGGCCGTACGCCTGATCCGGTGTCGACGGCGCCCGCGAGGACGTAGCCGTCTTCGGCGGCGGTGGCCGCGGTGGCGATACCGTCAGTCTCGGTCGGCTGGTACGTTCGGGCCCACCGCACTTCGGGTCCGCCCTCGCCGTCGACGCCGACCCGAGCGGCGTACGGGTTTCGGTGGCTGGCGTCGTTGCCGCCGACGTTCGTTCGGCCGACGGCGAGCAGACCGTCCTGGGCGGGGACCGCGGTGACCAGTCGAGTGCCCGTCTCACCGAGGGTCCGGTCGCTCCGGAGGCCCCCCTCCGGACCGGCGCGGCCGATCCACCCCCGAGCGGCGGCGTCGGCGCTGCCCGTGCCGACTGTGCCGACGAGCGCGTAGCCGTCGTCGAAGGGGACGAGGTCACCGAGCGTCGCCGATCCGGCGGCGTCGTAGCGGTGTGACCACGCGAGTCCGGGGGCCGTCGCCGTCCCGGTCTGGGTTGCCGCTGCTGATTGGGTCGCTGCGGCGGGGGACGCGAGCGCGACTGCGCCGACCCCACGGAGGAACGCGCGTCTATTGGAGGGCATCGCTCGGAGTTGTGTGGCCGCGCGAAAAAGGCTTACCCGCCGAGCAGGTCCGTACTCCCCGATCAGGTCCCGTGCTGCCACGAGGACATGTACTCGATCTGCTCGTCGGTGAGGCCGTCGTACTCGACGCCGTCGGCGGCGAGTTTGATCTCCGCGACCTCCTTGTCGAGTTCGTCGGGGACGTCGTGGACACCCGCGTCGTAGGCGTCGCCGTTCTCGACCAACTCCCGGACACAGACCGCCTGCACGCCGAAGGACTGGTCCATCACTTCGACGGGGTGGCCCAGTCCGACGGGGGCCGCGAGGTTGACGAGGCGGCCCTCGGCGAGGACGTTCAGTCGGCGACCGTCGTCCATCTCGAACGCTTCGACGCCGTCGCGGGCCTCGTAGCGGTCGACCGCGAGGTCGTCGAGGTCGTCGAGGTTGATCTCCACGTCGAAGTGGCCGGCGTTGGCGAGGACCGCACCGTCGCCCATGTCCTCGAAGTGCTCGCGGGTGATCACGTCGCGGTTGCCGGTGGTCGTGATGAACACGTCGCCCTCGGCGGCGGCCTCGGCCATCGGGAGCACGTCGTAGCCCTCCATGTGGGCTTCGAGCGCCTTGCGGGGTTCGACCTCACAGACGACGACGTTGGCGTTCTGGCCGGCGGCCTTCGAGGCGACTCCCTTCCCACAGTAGCCGTAGCCGGCGACGACGACGGTCTTGCCGGCCCACGAGAGGTTCGTGGTCATGGCGATGGCGGAGAGCGCCGACTCGCCCGTGCCGTGGACGTTGTCGAACAGGCGCTTCATCGGCGTGTCGTTCACCGCGAACATCGGGTACTGCAGTTCGCCGTCCTCGTCCATCGCGCGCAGTCGGTGGACGCCGGTGGTCGTCTCCTCGGCGCCGCCGACGATGGAGTCGATCAGTTCGGGGTGTTCCTGGTGGATGCGGAACACCATGTCGGCGCCGTCGTCGACGGTGATCGTCGGCTCGTGGTCGATGACGGACTCGATGGCGGCGTAGTAGTCATCGTCGTCGACGCCGCGGACGGCGTAGGAGGTGACGTTGTCGACGGCGTCCAGCGCGACGGACACGTCGTCGTGCGTCGAGAGCGGGTTGCAGCCGGTGACCGCGACCTCGGCACCGCCGATGGCGAGCGTCTCGACGAGGATGGCCGTCTTGGCCTCGACGTGCATCGCCATCCCGATCGTCTCGCCGTCGAACGGTTTCTCGTCGGCGAACTCCTCGCGGAGCGACTGGCAGATGGGCATGTGCTGGAGCGCCCAGTCCATCTTCCGGCGGCCCTCCTCGCGGAGGCTATCGGCGTCCTCGAAGTGCGCGGTGACGCGCTCGTAGGAACTCATGAGTGTGGGTTCCGAGAGCGGGCGCAAAACGGTGTCGAACGGCAGCGCGGCAACGGCCAGCCGCGCCGGTCCGAAGGTACAGGTAGCAACTGTCAGCCGCGCCGTATCCGGGTAGTAACCGGCCAATAACTGAGAGGCCAACACGGCAAGTGAAACGAGATGACGACGACAGCAGAGAACAAACGCACCGCCCGCCGGGTTTTAGAGGAAGTCATCGGCCAGGAGGACCTCGACGCCGTCGACGATATCTACACCGAGGACGCCGTGGAGCACACGCCGATGGGGGACATCAGCGGCCACGAGGGGATCAGGGAGAGCTTCAGACGGAACCGCGACGCCTTCTCGGACTACACGGTGACCGTCGAGGAGATGATCGCGGAGGGCGACACCGTCGCCGTCCGGCTGACGGAACGCGGAACCCACGACGGCGCGATGATGGGAATCGACCCCACCGGAAAGGAGTTCGAACACCAGACAATGGCCTTCATGCGCTTCGAGGACGGTCGTGTCGCCGAGTGGTGGGTACTGCCGGACAGCCTCGGGCTTATGCAGCAGTTGGGCGTCGTTGAGCACCCCGGCGAGTGACGCACGGGTAATCGCGGGGCAGGCCCTCGACTCACGCCGCCCCGGTGTCGACCGGCCGCAGGAACACCATCGCCAGCCCCGCCAGCACGGCCAGCGCCGCGCCGATCACGAACGAGGTCGACCAGCCGATGGCGATCACCAGCCCGCTCGCCACCGTGCCGCCCAGCACGCCGCCGAACAGCTTCCCGGTGTAGAGCGCCGCGTAGTTCTCAGAGGAGTACGCCCGGCCGTAGTAGTCGGCGACGAGGTTGGGGAACACCGCGAAGACGGGCGCGCGGAACAGCGCGGCAGCACCCACCAGCGCGACGAATCCGGCACCGAAGCCGGCCTCCCCGGCGGCGACGGCGCCCGCGAGCGCCACGCCACAGAGCACGAGCGAGACCGCGACCGTGCGTCGGCGACCGAACCGGTCGGAGAGGCTCCCACCGACGACCGTCCCGCCGGCCTCCGAGAGCGCGACCGCCGATGCCGCCGCGGTGCCGGCCGCCGCGGGCAGCGAGAGCGCCGACGCGTACGAGACGATCTTGCCGATGACCATCAGCCCGACGCCGTTGACGGCGACGAACACGAGGTAGAGCAGCCAGAACTGCCACGTGCGGACCACGCCGCGCCAGCCGACGGCGTGCTCCTCCGTGGCGTCGACGGCCGGGCTCTCACCGTCGCCGGTGGTCGATTCGGCGGGGTCCCGGAGCACGGCCGCGGCCACGAGTGCGACGCCGCCGATCGCCGCCGCAACCACCAGCAGTGTCCGCTCGAAGTCGGCAGCCACGCCGCTCCGGAGCCCCGGGATCAGCAAGAAGCTAAGCCCGGGGAAGGACATCCCGACGATGCCGGTGGCGAGCCCCCGGCGGTCGGTGAACCACTTGACGGGCGTGTTGACCGCGACGGTGTATATCGCGCTGACGCCGACGCCGCCGAGCGCGTAGCCGAGGTAGGCTGCCGGGAGCGACCGTGCGACGGCGAGCGCCGCGAACCCGCCGGTGAGACAGAGCGCCCCCGCCAGCAGCGGAAGCCGCGGGCCGTAGCGGTCGCGCACCCAGCCCGCGGGGAACTGCCCGAGCGTCTGGAAGACGACGAACAGCGTGAACACGGTGCCGAGTGCCGACTCCGGCGCGCCCAGTCGCTCCCCGAGCGGGAGGCGGATCGACGACCAGCCGAACTGGTAGATGCCCGCCGCGCCCATCGCGAGGGCGGCGACGACGACCAACTCCCAGCCCGAGAACCGGAGTTCGCGGCGGTCGATGCGGTCCATCGGCCCGTCAGGCCACCCGGTCGATCAGGTCGGCGGCCTGTTCCTCGGCACGCTCGGTCACGGCCGCCTCGTCCAGCGTCAGGATCTCGCGGTCCTCCATGAGCACATCGCCGTCACAGACCGTGTGGCGCACGTCGCTCCCCGAGGCGGCGTAGGCGAGGTGGCTCACCAGGTCGTGGCCCGGCGTCAGGTGAGCGGCGTCGAGGTCGACAACCGCGAGGTCGGCCTTCGCGCCCACCTCGATCCGGCCGGCGTCGAAGCCCAGCGCGGCCGCCGAGCCCTCGGTGGCCATGCGGACCGCCGCGCTCGCCGGGACCGCGGCGGCGTCGTCGGCGCCGAGTTTGCCCAGCATCGCGGCGTCGCGAATCTCGTCGAACATGTCGAGGTCGTTGTTCGAGGCGGCGCCGTCGGTGCCGAGGCCGACCGAAACACCGGCATCGAGCATCGCTTGGACGGGCGCGATTCCGGACGCCAGCTTCGCGTTCGAGGCCGGGCAGTGGATCGCCGCGGCGTCGCTGTCGGCGAGGCGTTCGATCTCGTCGTCGTCGACGTGCACACAGTGGGCGAGGAAGTCGCCGTCCGCCAGCAGGCCCACGTCCTCGGCGTACTCCATGGGTCGGACGCCCCGCTCGGCGACGATGGGGTCGACCTCGTCTTCGGTCTCGTTGGCGTGGATGTGGACCGGCACGTCTGCCTCGCGGGCGCGCTCGACGGCCTCGCGCAGCAGCGCCTCGTTCACGGTCGTCAGCGAGTGGGGCATCACGGCAGTCGAGATGCGGTCGCCGCCGACCTTGTCGTACTGCGCGGCGAAGTTGACGCTCGTCTCCATGTCCGCACGGGCGTCGGCCTCGGGCTTGCCGACGGAGACGAAGCCGTGGCCGAGCAACGCACGCAGGCCGGACTCGTCGACGACGCCGGCGACGTGTGGCTCCTCGAAGTACATGTCCGCGAAGCCGGTCGTGCCCGAGCGGATCATCTCCACCGCCGCCAGTTCGGTGCCGACGCGGATGTCCTCGGCGGTGAGTTCGCCCTCGGCGGGCCAGATGTCCTCCTGCAGCCACGCCTCGAGGGGCTTGTCGTCGGCGTAGCCCCGCAGGAGGGTCATCGCGGCGTGGCCGTGGGCGTTGATCAGGCCGGGGATGACGAGGCCGCCCTCGGCGTCGAGGGTCTCGTCGGCGTCATCGGACTGCGTCCGATTGGCAGACGAGCTTCGCTCGTCAGCGTCCTCGGCGTCGACAGCGCCGATCTCCTCGATCGTCCCGCTCGCTTGGTCGATCAGCAGGTCGGACTCGGTGATCGAGTGGTCGGGGTGAAGCACGCGGCCGTTCACGACGTGGAGCGTAGTCATGGGCGGGACTGCTCACCCCGTCGGCGTTAAGCCGTCGTTCCCGGATGAGCCGAGGTGGGGCGGCGCGCCCCAGAACTACCCCGGCGCCGAACTGATCAGCGCGACGAGGCTGAACAGCACCGCGCCGAGGATCACGCTCACCACGAAGTGGATCAACACGACGCCCGCGAGCAGCCGACGATCGAGGTCGTGGAGGTAGCGGAAGGCGGCGGCGTCGACGGCGAGCGCGGCCGCCAGCGCGAGGAACGGCGGGAACTCGAAGGTGGCGGCGAGAAAGGCGATCGCTGCCAACGGCGGGCCGACGAGTGCGTGCCGGCGCAGCGACACGTCGCCCAGCAGGTTGCGTGCGGCGAGGAACGCCGTAAAGGAGAGGAAGACGGCGAACAGCGCGTAGGTGGCGAGCACCGACACCGTCGCCGACTGGAGGGGTGTCGCGGGCGCGGCGGAAACGGCGGCCAAGGAGAGTGCGAGCATCCGCGAGTCAGTCGAGCAGGCCCAACTCCGAGAGGCGCTCAGCGATCACGTCGACGGCGGCCTCGGCGTCGGCGGGCTCCTTGCCGCCGGTGATCACCAGCTTCCCGGAGCCGAACAGGAGCGCGACCACGTCGGGCTCGTCGAGTCGGTAGACCAGTCCCGGGAACTGCTCGGGCTCGTACTCGATGCTCTCCAGCCCGAGCCCGATGGCGATGGCGTTGAGGTTCAGACTCTGGCCGAGGTCGGCGCTGGTGACGATGTTCTGGACCGTGATCTCCGGGTCGTCAGCGATGGGGATGCTCAGGTCCCGGAGCTTCTCGAAGACGATGTGGAGGCTCTCGTGAACGTCGTCGGTGGACTTCGCGCCGGTACAGACGATCTTCCCCGAGCGGAAGATCAGCGCGGCGGATTTGGGCTCCTCGGTGCGGTAGACCAGCCCCGGGAACTGCTCAGGGTCGTAGTCGGCGCCCTCGAGGTCCATCGCGACGCTCTGCAGGTCGAGTTCCTGTCCGATGCCCGTCGAGGCAACGACGTTCTCGATGCTGATCGTCTCCTTGGGATCGGTCATCGACTTAAGGGTTGACTGTGAGGTTTAAATAGGTTGGTGGGTCCGGCAGGCGCGAACCGATGGCCGGAGCGGCGTCGACGGGGCACCCGAACGGCGCCGATAGGGTGGCCGACGAGGGTGCCGCTGGGGCGGCCCGAGACGGAACGCCAGCCTCTTTCCGACACCCCGCGCACCCTCGGGCGTGTACTGTCTCGAACTGGCCGGCGAAGACGACGCCTTCGCGGCTCGGGAGGCCGAGGCCGCGGCGGCGGGCGTCGACGTCCTCGCGCCGGGGCTCGCACTCGCGGGCCACGTCGACCGCGAGCGCGTCCGTGGGCTGGCGTACACCCACGCCGCCGACGAACTGCTCGCCCGGACCGAGGCGGGCGTCGACGCCGCCGAGATCGCCCTCGAAGCCGCCGGCCCGTTCGACCGCGAGGGGACTGTCGCCGTCCGGGCCCGCGACGTTCGCGGGCTGACGGGCGTGAGCACGACCGAGGCCGAGCGCCGGCTTGGCGGCGTGCTCGTCGACGCCGGCTACGAGGTCGATCTGGACGACCCCGACCACGAACTCCGGGCGCTGTTCTCCTCGGCCGACGGACTGGCCGACCCGGACGGCTCGGAGGGCGCCGACGCCCCCGGGCGGATCCCCGCGAGCGACGGCGTCTGCGTCCTCGGCTGGCTGGACACCGAATCCGACCGGAGCTTCACCGAGCGCCGGCCCACCGATCGACCGTTCTTCCAACCCGGCAGCATGGCGCCGATGGACGCCCGCGCGCTGGTCAACATCGCCGGCGCGGCGCCCGGCCGGCGAATCCTCGACCCGATGTGTGGCACCGGCGGCACGCTGATCGAGGCGGGCCTGCTCGGCGCCGACCTCGTGGGCACCGACGCGCAGTGGAAGATGGTCCGCGGAACCAAGGAAAACCTCGACGCGCTCGTGGCGGGGGTCGATACAGCCGTCGCCCGCGCCGACGCGACCCGGCTGCCGCTCCGCGACGGTGCCGTCGACGGCGTCGTCTTCGACGCCCCCTACGGCCGGCAGTCGAAGATCGCCACCCATCGACTGGAGGACTTAGTCGAAGGTGCCTTGGAGGAAGTCGCTCGCGTCAGCGGCGACGACGCGGTCTGTGTGCTGATGGCCGACCGGGGCTGGGAGTCGGCCATCGCGCCGACCGACTGGCACCTCACCGACCGCTTCGAACGGCCGGTCCACCGGTCGCTCACACGCTACGTGCACGTGCTGGAAAAGTCGCGCTGAGTCGGTAACGGCTACTCCGCGGGGTCGGCGGCGACGACGGTCTCGCCGGCGGTCACGTCCTCGCCCTCACGGACCCGGATGTCGGCGTACTCGACGCGCTCGGGCAGGAGCACGTCGGCGCGGCTGCCGAAGCTGATGTGGCCGATCCTGTCCCCGCGAGCGAGGTCGTCGCCTGCCTCGACGTAGGGGTGGATGCGCCGGGCGAACCAGCCCGCGATCAGCGACACCTCGTAGTCGCCGCAATCGATGTCCACGCGCTCGTTCCGGTCGGAGTCCTTCGAGAACGCCGGCTTGTTCGCGCCGGGGCGGTGGGTGACCGACTCGACGGTGCCCCCCGTGGGCGCACGGTTGACGTGCACGTCGGTGACGTTCATGAACACGCCGACGCGGATGCGGCCCTCCTCCTCGCGGATCACCGAGACGCTGCCGTCAGCTGGGGTGACGAAGCCCGATTCGGGCGGCTCGCGCTCGGGGTCGCGGTGGAACAGAACCGCGGCCATCCCCAGCGCCACGAGGCCGAGGCCGACCGGGCCCGAGACGGGGGTGAGCAGGAAGCCCGCGAGCAGCGGCGGGACGCCGTATCGGATCGCTCCGGGGGAGATACCGCGGACCATTCAGGCCTCACCCCGGAGCGACTCGTGGCCCGCAGCCCACGCGCTCAGCAGGTGGGTGAGGTGGATCTTGTCGTCGGAGCCCTCGGTCAGATCGAGGTCGGCCTCGCCGGCGAGCTGGTGGAGCCGGGCGAGCTTCTCGCCGGAGTAGTCGCTGCGAGCGACCCGCAGGAGCTCTTGAAGCAGTTCCTCGCCGTCGTACCCCTCGTCGAGCAGGTCGTCGACGGTCGAGCGGGCCGTCGAGAAGTCGCCCTCGGTGGCAGCGGTGAGCGCCCCCGAGAGTTCGTCGTCGTGGCCGACGCCGTCGAGCACCTCGTAGGCCGCCGTCATCGTCACCTCGTCGTGTTGGGCGGCGGTCGTCTGGGCGCTCAACACGGCCGTCCGGAGGTCGCCGTCGGCGTAGCCCGCGAGGAACTCCAGCCCGTCGTCGTCGTACTCGACGGCTTCGGCGTCGAGGATATCGGCCAACACGCCCTCGATCTCGTCGGCCGTCGGCGCCCGAACGGGGACGGGGAAACAGCGCGAGCGGATCGGCGCGATCAGCTTCGAGGGCTGGCGCGTGGCGATCACGAACTGCGTGGTGCGGTGGTGTTGCTCCATCACCCGGCGCAGCGCCTGCTGGAAGTCCTCACGGATCGCTTCGGCGTTGTCCAGCAGGATCGTTTTGAACTCCCCCGAGACGGGCGCGTAGCTCGCGGACTCCTTGAGCACGCGGTTGATCATGTCCCGCTTGGCCATCCGGCTGCGGCCCTCCAGGAACTGCGCGAACCGGGGATCCTCCCGGATCTCCTTTTTCGTGCGGTCGAAGAAGTCCGCGACGTTGATCTCCACGAGGTCGTTCTCGTCGTCCTCGTGGGCCTCGCGGGCGAGCGCCCGCACGGCGGCGGTCTTGCCCGCCCCCGGGGGGCCCTGTACGACGAGGTTCATCGGCTCGTCGACGGCCCGGCGCAGGCGCTCCCGAGTTTCTGCCTGCGGGAGGTCCCCGATATCGGGGGCGTAGCGCTCGGTCCAGAGCGGTTCGTCCATTACCGGAACGTAGCCGCGCGGGTGGTAAGAAGGTCGCGGTCGGGCGTTCCGGCCGGTTCGAAAATCGGGTCGCGGCCGGCTTAGAGCGCCGCCAAGGCCGGGGCGACGAACGCCTCGGTGTCGGTGCTCGCGTTGCCCTCGACGGGGAAGGCTGCCTCACCCTCCGCGCCGTCGAGTTCCGCTTCCAGTTCGAGTTCCTCGGCGTCGGCCGGAACGGCGACCACGACGGTTCCGTTCTCGCCGGTCTCGCCGACGACCTCGCCGTCGAGGCTGACCGTCGCGTTGGCGGCGGCGCTGCCGTTCTGGGTAACCGTGACGGTGACGTTCTCGCCGGCCGTCGCGTTGCCGTCGAGCGAGAGGTCGAGTGCCGCGGCGGCCTCGGTCTCGTTCTCCGGTGCCTCAGTTTCGGTCTCCGTTTCAGTCTCCTCCTCTTCGTCCTCGGTCTCCTCGTCCTTCTCCTCGATCTCGACCTGATCGCCCGTGCCGGACTCGCTGGCGACTGGCTGGATGTTGTAGCTGCCCGAGTTCCCGCGCTTGACGACGGTGATGTCGAAGACGTAGTCGATCTCCTCGCCGTTGCCGACGGTGAACTCGCTGTTGAGTTGGAGCTTGCTGCTGGGCAGCTTCACGTCCGTGCTCTCGCCGTTGGTGAGGGTGCCGTTGACCTCGTTGACGTAGACGAACGTCTTGTCGTAGCTGCCGTTGGGGACGAACATCGTCCCGAGGCTGGTCGCGTTGGCGCCCTGCAGTTCCGTCAGATCGACGGTGGCGTTGTCGACGTCCTGTTCGACCCACGCGCTCTCGTTCTCGCTGGCGTTCGCGCGGTGGACGCCGACGCGCTCGATGGTGACGTTGAGGTGCCGGAAGTCGTCGATCGCGTTCTGCTGGTCGCTGACGTAGAAGTTCAGGCTACCGGCGTTCTCGGAGTCGGTCGTGTTCCCGGAGTCGGTCGTCGGCGCCTCGGTCGGCGTCGACGTGCCGTTCTCGGCGGACTCCTCCTCGTCGTTGTCGACTCGCGCTTCGGGTCGCTCCTCGATCTCCTGGTCCGTCCCGGACTCGCCGGCGACCGGCTGGATGTTGTAGCTGCCCGAGTTCCCGCGCTTGACGACGGTGATGTCGAAGACGAAGTCGATCTCCTCGCCGTTACCGACGGTGAAGTTCTCGTTGATGTGGAGCTTGCTGCTCGGCAGCATCACGTCCGTCGTCGAGCCGTCGGTGAGGACGCCCTCGATGTCGTCGTCGACGTGGATGAACGTCTTGTCGTAGGTGCCGTTCGGTGCCGGGATGGCGCCGAGTTCGCTGGCGTTTGCCCCCTGTAGCTCCGTCAGGTCGACGGTGACGTTGTCGATGTCCTGTTCGACCCAGCCGGACTCGTTGCCCTCCGTGCCGTTGTCGTCGACGCGGTGGGCCGCGATCGAGGTCACCGTCACGTTGAGGTGCTCGAAGTCGTCGATCGCGCTCGGCTGATCGCTGATGTACATGTTCACCGTCCCCTCGCCGGCGTCGTCGCCGCCCGGCGACACCGATCCCCCACAGCCGGCGATCGCGACCATCGCGACCACGAGCGCCGTGACTATCGCCTTTCGTTCCATGCGTTCCTCGACGTTCTCGGGGGAGACGGATAACGTTCATGGGTAAATTAGGCACAAGAAACAAATGTGCGTTGAAACGAGGCGCTCGGTCGGCCGCTCGACTCCCCCAGCCGCGGAGTCGACAGCCGTAAACCCCCGCCGCGAGCAGTTGCGGCCATGACTCTCCGGACGACGTTCCTCGGTACCGGCGGCGCCGTCCCGACGACCCGTCGGGCGCCCAGCGCCGTGATGGTCCACCGCGAGGGCGAGCGGTTCCTCTTCGACTGCGGCGAGGGCACCCAGCGCCAGATGATGCGGTTCAACACCGGCTTCGACGTGCGCCACGTCTTCCTCACGCACCTCCACGGTGACCACGTCCTCGGGCTCCCGGGCCTGCTCCAGACGTGGGACTTCCAGGACCGCACCGACTCGCTGGCGATCCACTGCCCGCCCGGCTCCCGGCGGACGATCCGGGACCTGATCGGCGCCGGCGGCCACGACACGGCGTTCCCGGTCCGGATCAACGAGGTCTCGCCCGGCAGCGTCGCCATCGACGGCGACGAGTTCGAGATCCGCGCCTTCGAGACCGAACACCGCACCACCTCGCAGGGCTACGCGCTGATCGAGGAGGACCGCAAGGGCCGCTTCATGCGTGAGAAGGCCGAGGAGGAACTGGGCATCCCGCCCGGACCGGCCTACGGGAAGCTCCACGCCGGCGAGACGGTCGAACTGGAGGACGGCCGCGTGATCGACCCCGAACGGGTCGTCGGCCCGCCCCGCCCCGGCCGCTCGCTGGTCTACACCGGCGACACCCGGCCCGTCGACGCGACCGTCGACGCCGCCGAGGAACCGGACCTGCTGATCCACGACGCCACCTTCGAGAACGACATGGCCGGCCGCGCCCGCTCGACCGGGCACTCGACGGCCCGCGAGGCCGGCGAGATCGCCGAGCGCGCCGGCGCCAAGCGACTCGCGCTGACCCACATCTCCTCGCGCTACCCCGGCGACGCTCGGGGCCACCAGCGCGAGGCGGCGGCCGCGTTCGACGGCGAGTGTTTCGTCGCCGAGGACGGCCAGACGGTGGAGATACCGTTCCCGGACGCCGCGTAAGTCACGGCCTCCCACGCGAGCGCTATATATCACTATTACGAGATTTCTTACGCGGTCACCCGGTGGCTTCGCGTATGCTCGGGACCGTTCAGGTGCTACTGGTCGACGACAACGACGCCTACCGGAGTCTCCTCGCCGCCGCGCTGCGCGAGGACCTCGCGATCGAGTCGTTCGGTGATCCGGAAGCGGCGCTCACGTGGGCGGCATCGAACCGGAGCGCGGTGGACTGCGTGATCAGTGATTTCCAGATGCCCGGCCTCACCGGGCGGGAGTTCCACGAGGGCCTCCGGGCGGCCGGCGTCAACGTACCGTTCGTTCTCGTCTCGGGTTCGAACTCCGGCGATATCCCCCCAGAGGCCACCGCCGAGGCGACGGCGTTCGTCCGGAAGGGGACCGGCGCCGTCGACGGCGTCCGCGAAGCCGTTCACGACGCGACACAGGCCGCCCGCACGGAGCAGACCCTCACTGCCCTTCACGGGGCCACGGAGGCGCTGATGCGCGCCGGGGACCGCGATTCCGTCGCCGACGCGACCGTGGAGACTGCCGAAGAGGTGCTCGGCTTCCCCGGGACCGGAGTGCGCTTTTACGATCCGGACCGGGAGGCGCTCGTAGCGGCTTCCGTCGGCGGGCAGAGCGACGACGCCATCGACGACCGCCCGCCGTTTCCGATCGAAGGCACCCACCACGGGCAGGCGTTCCGAGCCGGGGAGACCATCACCTACGACGTGCCCGAGGCGGACGCTAAGGATCCCTACGACGCTGCCCCGTTCGGTCGAACGATGTACGTCCCGCTCGGCGACCACGGCGTCGTCAGCTTCGGGAAGACCGGCGACGAGCCGTTCGACCCGCAGGACGTGCAGTTCGCGGAGACTCTCGCCGGCCACGCCGCGACGGCGCTGGACCGGGTCGAGCGCGAGCGCGCCCTCGAACGCGAGCGCGACCGGTTGGAGGAGGTGGCGGGCGTCGTCTCCCACGACCTCCAGAGCCCGCTGAACGTCGTCAGCGGGGCTATCGCACTGGCCACCGAGGAGTGCACCGACGACGCCGTCGCCGAGCACCTCACGACTGCCGAGCACGCGACCGCGCGGATGGAGGCGCTGGTCGACGACCGGCTGACGTTCACCCGCTGGGAGGGCACCGTGGGGCCCCACGAGGAGATTCAGTTGGCCGACGGCTCGGCCGACGGAACTGCACAGAAAGCCGCCGATCAGTAGCCGTTTAGCACGATCTAAGGGCACGACCGACGCCGTCTCGGAGGTCGTGTTCCTCCAGATAGACACCACGCGAACCCGCAACCGGCGTCGGATATTTAGCTCACAAGCGCCAATCGATGCGCGTGCACGCCCCGAGCCCCACCGACGGGCCGGTGTTCGGCGTCGACATCCAGAGCGGCGACATCCGCGGGGACTCGCCGACGTACGCGCTCGTGATCCTGCGCCCCGACGAGGGCGAGGACGGCGAGGGCGCCATCGAACGCGACGCCGTCTCGCGCCGGAAGCTCCGCCGACTCATCGAGGAGGAGGAGCCCACCCGGCTGGCCGTCGACAACATGTACGAACTCGCGGCCGACAAGAACGCCCTCGTGGGCTTTCTGGGAACCCTCCCCGCAGGCACCGATCTGGTGCAGGTGACCGGGGCGAACCGCCCCGAACCGCTCTCGCGGGTCGCCAAGCGTCACGGCGTTCCCTACGGCAAGAAGCCGATGAAGGAAGCCGAGGCCGCCGCGCGCCTCGCGCTGGGCAACGTCGGCCAGCGCGTCACCGCGTTCTCCGACACGACGACCGTGAAAGTCTCGCGGGGCCGCTCCACGGGCGGGGGCGGCGGGTGGAGCGAGGACCGGTTCACCCGCCGCATCCACGGCAACGTCCGGAAGGCCGCCCGCGAGGTGGAGTCCGACCTCGACGACGCCAACCTCGACTACGAGCGAGAGGCCACCGAGAAGTACGGCGGCCTCTCGAACGCGGTGTTCACCGTCGAGGCCCGGCCCGAGGACATCCCGGTCTCGAAGACCCGGAACGGCGACGTTCGGATCGAGGTCGAGCGCGAGCGCCGCGACGGCATCGAGTTCGAGCCGCTGGTCAAGCGCCGCGACCACGTGCTCGTCGGGATCGACCCGGGGACGACGACGGCCGCCGCCGTGGTCGGCATCGACGGCACCGTCCACGACCTCTACTCCTCGCGGACCGGCGACACCGCCGAACTCACCGAGTGGCTGATCGAGCGCGGCCGGCCGATGTTGGTCGCCGCCGACGTGACGCCGATGCCCGAGACCGTCGAGAAGTTCCGCCGCAGCTTCGACGCGGCGGGCTGGGTCCCCGAGTCGGACCTCCCGGTCGACGAGAAGCTCCACCGGACGCGGGAGCACCCCTACGAGAACGACCACGAGCGCGACGCTCTCGCGGCGGCGCTGTACGCCGTCGACGACCACATGGATCAGTTCGAACGGATCGCCGCGAAGGTCCCCCCGAAGTTCGACCGCGAGGAGGTCATCGCCCGCGTCGTCTCCGGCGAGGAGTCCGTCGAGGCGGTGATCCGGGAGCTGACCGACGACGACGGCGAGGACGAGGACGAGGAGGAACACGAGGAGCGCGAACTCAGCGAGGAGGAGCGGCGCATCCGCGACCTCGAAGCGCAGGTCGGCCGGCTCAAGGAACACGCCGATGAGCTGGAGGCCGAACTGGAGGAGAAGGAACACGAGATCCTGGAGTACAAGCGGGAGCTCAGCGACACCCGCAAGCGCGAGCGCCGGGAGGCCCGAGAGCGTCGCGAAGTGAACCGGCTCGAACGACGGGCGAAACGGCTCGAACACGAGCGCGACGAGGCCATCGACGAGAACGAGGCGCTCCACGACAAGCTCGCGCGCCTGAAGACGCTCTGGAAGATCGACCACTCGAACTTCAGCGACGTGGCGGCCGACCGCGATCTGGTCGCCGTCAAGATCCTCCCGCAGTTCACCCGCGACGCCATCGAGCGCGCCGACGAGGAGTTCGGCCTCGCCGCCGGCGACGTGGTCTACCTCCGGGACGCCAGCGGCGCCGGCACGTCGACCGCGGAGGCGCTGGCGGAGACGAAACCACGGCTCGTCCTGAAGAACGGCACCCTCTCGGACGCCGCCGACGAGGTGCTGTTCGACCACGAGATCCCGGTCGCGCCCGCCGACCCAGTGACGATCCAGGAGATCGACGAACTCGCCGTCGCCCGCGAGAGCGAGGTGGAGGAGGCCATCGACGACTGGGAGGACCGGGCGGCGGACCGACGGCGCGAGCAGACCGAGAGCATGATGGACCGGGTGATCTCCGAACACCGCGCCGACGAGCGGCTTGGCGGCGAGGGGGCGTAGCCACAGGGGCCACCACGTGACTGGTGGGACGCCAGACTTCCGTATGGTTTTTTGACACCATCTGGTGAAGAAGCGAACGATGAGGGAGGGCTACGTCGCGCTGGGAATCGGCTTCGTCGTCGTCGGACTCCTGATGATCGCGTACCCCCGTCGGCTCGGCCGGTTCCGGAACAGGGGTGCGGCCGACCCGGAGCCGACGCCGATGCTGCAGAAACAGATCCGGTACCTCGGTGGGCCACTGGTGGTCGTCCTCGGGTCGTGGCTGACGGTGCTGGCGGCGTCCGGATAGGCGCCTACCGACCCGACCCCTCGCTCTGTCGCTCCGTCACCGCGACTTCCCCCGTGAGCGACTGCGCCGACGGCGGCGCGATCGTGATCCCCGCCTCGTCGAAGCGGCGTTTCACCAGTCGCCGGAAGTCCGATCGAACGGTCTGGATGTCGGAGTTGAGCGGGTCCTGGGTCCACAGTTCGGCCTGCACGGTGATCGCGTTCTCCCCGAGTTCGAGGATGCGCGCGTTCGGGGACGGCTCCTCGAGAACCGCCTCGAGTTCGGCGGCGGTCGCTTGGAGTTCCATCAGCGCCCGCTCGGCGTCGTCCTCGTAGGCGACGTACACCTGTTCGGTGATGCGGTACTGGTCCCGGCCGTAGGGCCGGGTGAGCGCGTTGCTCGTGAGTTCGGTGTTCGGCACCGCGATGGTTTCGTTGTCCGGCGTTCGAACGCGGGTGACACGGAAGTCGACGGCCTCGACGGTCCCCTCGCCGCCCGGCCACGCGATCCAGTCGCCGACGTTGAAGTCGGGGTCGGCAACGAGGAACATGCCGCTGATCAGCGACCCGAATACCTGCTGGCCGGCGATGCCGAGGACGAACGTGATCGCCGCGATGATGACCGCCGACTCAGAGAGGACGTTGCCGTAGCCGGCGGCGATGGTCCCCGTCAGCGTGGCGAAGGCGACCACCAGCACCCGGAGGTAGGTGTTCGTCGCGGTCTGGATGGTTGGGTTGTTCCGGTTTCGCGCCCTGACGACGCGGGAGACGATGGGGGCGACAGCGACCGTTCCGACGAGATAGACGACGCCGAACCCGACGGTGAACCAGAACAGCTCCGAGAGCACCGGGTCGTACACCGAGAGCACCTCCCGCAGCCACTCCGGCAGCGGTCCTTGGCCGATCATGTCCGGCTGTTGGTACGCCGACTGGTAAACCCTGTGCGCCGATCGGTCCCCGGCGGCACCTTCGGCCACGGGCAGGTTATTTAACCGTCTCGACGTAAGGTCCGCCTATGGAATCGGTTTCGCCGCGTGAGCGGCTCTACGAAGTTTTTTCGGGAACCGATGTGGGCGTCGAAGCGCAGATCGACGAGGCGCTGCGGGTCGGGAGCGACTACTTCGACCTGCCGATCGGCTTTTTCACCCGCGTCAGCGACGAGCGACAGGAGATCGTCCGTTCGGTCGGCGACCACGACCTGATCCAACCCGGCGAAAGCTGCCCGCTCAAGTCGGCGTACTGTCGGCGGACGGTCGAGGCGGAGGGCGTGCTGGCGGTTCGGAACGCGGACGACTCGGTGATCGACCAGCGGGCCATCGACGTGTTCGACCTCGGGACGTACATCGGCACGAAAGTCACCGTCAACGGGGAGGTGTACGGGACCGTCTGTTTCGCCAAGGAGGAGGTACGCGACAGGCAGTTCTCGGAGGCGGGGGAGCTGTTCCTCGAACTGCTGGCGCGGCTCATCAGTACGGCGCTCGAACGGCGGCGCTACGAGCGCGACATCGAGGCCCAGAACGCACGCCTCCAGCAGGAGAAACAGCGCTTCGAGGGGATCGCCGAGAACAGCTTCGACATCCTGTTCCGGCTCGGCCCCGGCTCGACGTTCACCTACGTCTCGTCGGCCGTCGAACCGATACTGGGGTACGAGCCGGCTGATCTCGTCGACGAGCCGTTCTACGAGTTCGTCACCGAGGACGCCGCCGCGACGGCGCTGCCCCAGTACGCGGAGGCCCTGAACGGCGAACAGGTCGAGGGGCTGGAACTCGATTTCCTCGACCAGTCCGGCGAGGTCGTCGTGCTGGAAGTCAACGCGACGCCGATCAGCGACGACGGCGAGGTCGTCGGGGTACAGGGCGTCGGCCGCGACATCACCGACCGGAAGGAGCGCGAGCGGGAACTGCGAATCAAGAACCGTGCCTTCGACGAGGCGGAGGTCGGCGTGGTGATCGTCGACCCCCACGAGCCGGGACAGCCGCTCATCTACGTCAACAGGGGGTTCGAGCGAATCACGGGGTACGACGAGAGTGAGCTACTCGGTCGGAACTGTCGGATGCTGCAGGGCGAGGCGACCGACCCCGACCCCGTCGGCGAGCTACGGGAGGCCATCCAGGCCGAGGAGCCGACGACGGTCGAACTCATCAACTACCGCCGCGACGGGACGCCGTTCTGGAACCGCGTCCAAGTCAACCCCGTCTTCGACGAGGAGGGGCGGCTGCGCCACTACCTCGGCTTCCAGACCGACGTGACCGAACGGCGGCGCACCGAGAAGCTGATCCAGTTGCTCAACCGCGTGCTCCGGCACAACCTCCGCAACGACATGAACGCGGTCGCCGGCTGGGCGAAGGCGATCCAGAGCGCCGACTCGGAGGGGGTGCGGGACGCGAGCGAGCGGATCGAACGGATCGCCAGTTCCCTGGTGGACTTGGGCGAGCACGCAAGGGAGTTAGAGCAGTACATCCAGCGCGACCGGGAGCCGACGCGGCTCGACCCGGAGGAACTTCTCCGAGAGGCCCTGGAAGGGCCCCGACAGCGGTACCCGGGCGCGACGTTCGCCGTCGATATCGGGAGTGAGCGGGCCGTCTGTGCCGGCACCGAACTGTCGGGCGCGCTGACGGAGTTGCTTGAGAACGCTGTCAAGCACAACCCCTCGTCGGCGCCGACCGCCGACGTGACGGTCCGGGACGACGGGGAGTGGGTCGAGGTCGTCATCACCGACGACGGGCCGGGGATCGGCGAGATGGAGCGCCGGGTCGTCACGAGCGGCTCCGAGACGGCGCTCGAACACGGCTCCGGGCTGGGGCTCTGGCTCGTCAACTGGACCGTCACCCGCTACGGCGGCTCCTTCCAGATTTCGCCACGGGGTGACGGCGACGGGACGGCGGCAATCGTTCGCGTGCCCGCCATCGCCGCCGACCAGTCGGTCGCGGACGTGGAGACGAAGCCGACGGTGCTGTTCAGGTAAGCGGCGCCGTCCGCACGCATCCAGAAAGCCTAACCGCTCGCCGCGGGCAGTCCGGGTATGGACGCACACGACCTGATCACCCGCTACGCCGCGGAGGTCGTCACCGAGGAGGAGGTCGAGGAGCTGGCAGCCGATCCCGACGGCAAGCGCGCCTACGTCGGCTACGAGCCCTCCGGCGTCCTCCACATCGGCCACATGCTCGGCGCGAACAAGCTGATCGACCTGCAGGAGGCGGGGATGGAGGTCGTGATCCTGCTCGCGGACGTACACGCCTACCTCAATGGGAAGGGGACCTTCGACGAGATCCGCGAGACGGCGACCCGGATGCAGGAGCAGTTCGTCGCCTACGGCCTCGACGAGGAGAACACCGAGTTCGTGCTCGGCTCGGAGTTCCAGTTCGACGAGGAGTACACGCTTGACCTCCACGCGCTCGAACTGGAGACCACGCTCTCGCGGGCCGAGCGGGCGATGTCCGAGATCGGTTCGGGCGACTCCGTGACGGTTTCGCAGGCGGTCTACCCGCTGATGCAGGCGCTCGACATCGAGTACCTCGACATCGACCTCGCGGTCGGCGGGATGGAGCAGCGCAAGGTCCACATGCTCGCCCGGGACACGCTCCCGAGCATCGGCTACGACTCCCCGACCTGCCTGCACACGCCGCTGATCTCGGAGCTCTCGACGGGGATCGGCAAGATGTCGAGCAGTTCCGGCGTCACCATCTCGATGGAGGACTCGACCGAGGAGATCCAGGAGAAGGTCAACGGCGCCTACTGCCCGGCCGGCGAGGTCGACCCCGAGCCGACCGAGGACGGTGAGGAGCGCAACAACCCCGTGCTCGAAATCTTCGAGTACCACGTGTTCCCGCGCTTCGACACCGTCGTCGTCGAGCGCCCCGAGGAGTACGGCGGCGACCTGACCTACGGGAGTTACGAGGAACTGGAGGCCGACTTCGCCTCGGGCGAACTCCACCCCGCCGACGCGAAGCCGACGCTGGCGACGTACCTCGACGAACTCGTGGAGCCGGGGCGGGAGATGCTGCAGAAACAGCGGGCATAGCCAGCCACGGCGCGTGACTGGCGGCCGACTCCGAGTCGGCCGCACGGAGCCGGTGCCGTGGCTGTGCACGAGTGAACCCCTACGTCGGCGTCGTCGCGACGTGCTGGCACCGCGTTCCCAGTTCGACCGATGGCGCCGAGCCGGCGCCGCCGCGGATCCGGACCTCGATCCCGGCCCAGTTCTCGCCGTCGCAGTCGGTCATCGGCCAGTCACGCTCGAAGTCGGTCCCGTTCACCGTCACGAACACCGTCTCCGGTTCGGCCGATTCGGGGAACGGGACGTTCTCGTCGGCCTCGTTCTCGGCGTCGAAGGTCGCGGTCCGCTCGAACACCGTCTCGCCACCGTCGTTCTCGATCCGGACGGTCACCTCGCGGGTGACCTCGGAGTCGACGTTGTAGACGGTGACCGTGTGGGCCGGTGCGGTGTCCGGCCCGAAGCCGGTACAGCCGGCGAAGCCGGCGAAAGCGAGGCTCGTGGAGGCGAGGAGGGCACGTCGCTGCATCGACACAGCTGTTGTCCGGCGATCACTTAACCCGTGCTAGTAGCGCTATATAGCTCAGACCATCCCGAACTGCCGCATCACGTTCCCGACGAGCGCGCGGACCACCAGCCCGATTCCCGCGAGGACGAACGCGAGGCCGGCGGCGACGATGGGTTCCTGCCACGCGACCAGCGCGATGCCGCCGAGCGTCAACAGCAGGCCGACGATACCGCCGATTCCGAGTCGGTCGTACATGGCCCCGGCTCCGGGGGGCGACGTGAAAACGACGACGGTCCGACTTTTCCGGGGGCAGAATGGGAGCACGAGCGATCGCGGGTCGATAGCTCGGCGGGCGCGTTCCCACAGCCCTTAACCCCGATAGCGCCCAAGCCGGCGACCATGAGCGACGACGACCTCCCCGAGGGTGTCCGGGCCCCCGAGGACGACGAGCAGTTCGCCGAGGTAGTCGAGATGCTCGGCGCGAACCGGATCAAAGTGCGCTGTGCCGACGGGCAGGAGCGCACCGCCCGCATCCCCGGACGGATGCGCAAGCGCGACTGGATCCGCGAGGGTGATCTGGTGCTCATCAGCCCGTGGGACTGGCAGGAGGAGAAAGCCGACGTGGAGTACCGCTACGACAACCGCGACGCCGAGCAGTTGCGGGAGGGCGGGTACGTGGCTGAAGGGGTCTGACCGCCCCCAGCCCGCGAAACTACGTCGGACCACCCTTTTACGCGACGACCCCCAAGCCCGGGTGAATGAGCGAGGACTACGGCTTCGTCGACGAGGAGATGGCGAAGCCCGGCGACGAGTTCGAGGAGATCGAGGTCGCCGACACCGAGGAGGACAGCACCGCCCGCCGGCAGGACCGCGAGTTCGACGAGTTCCGCAAGCGCCTGAAGAACACGGAGCGGTTCAAGGTCGAACAGAGCGTCTTCGACGACGCCACGCTGGGCGCGCTGTACAAGCTCGTACAGGACGGCCACGTCGGTGCCTTCGGCGGCCCGCTGTCGACGGGCAAGGAGGCCAACGTCTACGAGGCCCGCGGGGAGTCGGGCAACGTCGCCGTCAAGATATACCGGATCAACGCCTCCGACTTCCGGCACATGCGGGAGTACCTCGAAGGCGACCCCCGCTTCGAGGGACTGGAGAACAACAAGAAGGCGACCGTGCTCGCGTGGACTCGCAAGGAGTTCGCCAACCTCGAACGCGCCCGGAAGGCCGGCGTCCGCGTGCCGACGCCGATCGCGGTCCAGCGGAACGTCCTCGTGATGGAGTTGGTGGGCCAGGCCGACGAGCGCCGCGCCCCCCGGCTGGCGGAGGTCACCATCGAGAACCCCCAACAGGCCTACGAGGTCGTCCGGGAGTACATGCGCCGGCTCCACGCGGCGGGGTTGGTCCACGGCGACCTCTCTGAGTACAACATGATCGTCCACGAGGGCGAACTGGTGATCATCGACATGGGCCAAGCGGTGACGGTCCACCACCCGAACTCGGGGGAGTTCCTCACGCGGGACTGTGAGAACGTCGCGGCGTTCTTCTCGCGGCAAGGGCTCGACGTGACCGGCGAGGAGTTGGAGGCGTACGTCACCGAGGCCGACGCCGACCCGTCCGGCGAGCCCTGAGCGTCGGCAGCTTACCGCTCGAAATCAGGGTCCGCGAGCGTCGCGATCCGCGCGTTCTCGTCGGCGTCGAGCCGTAGCCGTCCCGCGTGGCGGTTGGCCACGATGTGCTCGGGGTCGTTCGAGGACGGGATCGGCACCACGCCCTCGGTGACGTTCCACGCGACGACGACCTCGGCGGGCGAGCAGCGTCGTTCTTCGGCGATCTCCTGCAGTACCGGCTCGGAGAGCAGCCCCGGCGCCGACAGCGGCGAGTGCGCCAGCACGCGGATCCCCTGTTCGTGGCAGAACTCGACGAGATCAGCCTGTGGCTGGTAGGGGTGGCGTTCGACCTGCACGACCGCCGGCGGCACGGTCGCAACGTCGAGCACCGTCTCTAACTGCTCGCGGCCGACGTTGCAGATGCCGAGCGTGCGGGTCAACCCCCGATCGTGGGCCGTTTCGAGGTTCCGCCAGGAGTCGGCGAGCGAGAGGGCGGCCGTGGCGCGCTCGCCGGACTCGTCCTCGGGAAACGTCGACGGCTCGACCTCTTCGGGTGGCTGTGCCGCCAGTCGACCGAGGGGACCTTGATACGCCCACGAGTCCGGCCAGTGGAGCGCGTAGCAGTCGAACGCGTCGACGCCGAGTTCGTCGAGGCTGCCGGTACAGGCCTCCACGACGTGCTCGTGGTTCGTGTTCCAGACTTTCCCGAGGAGGAACAGCGTCTCCCGGTCGGGCGCCCCCGGGGCGGCGAGCAGGTCGCCGATCCGGTGTTCGTTGCCGTACAGCTCCGCCGAGTCGAGGAGGCGATAGCCCGCGTCGAGGGCCGTCTCGATACTCTCGGTTCGGTCGACGTACTCGCCGCCGCGGTAGCGCGAACAGCCGAAGCCCACGGCTGGCAGCCTGATCGCGCTGTTTCGGGCCGTTCCGGCCGTCGACGGTTCCCGGCGCTCGTCGGCCTCGGGCCTGACGACCGGCGCCGCGGCCGGAGCGGCAGTCGCTCCACAGTCGGGGATCGGGACGGACCCACCTTCGGCGGCAGCCTCCTCGATGGCGCCACAGATCGCGACGACGTGTGCCCCACGGCGGGCGGTGCCGCGGGGGCGTCGCCCCTCGGCGAGCGCGGCCGCAAACCGCTCCACGCCGTCGAGGTGCGTCGACTCTCGGGTGGGGTGTTCCGGCGGCATCGGGGTGTAGTCGCGCCCCGACCGGCCGAACGAGACAGAGTCCCGCTCGGCGGTCATGGCGCCGGCGTCGGCGAGGTAGAGCGAGCCATCGTCGCCGTGGAGTTCGAGGCCGTAGAACTCCCGCGCCCGGTGCGGGACGTAGAAGCTCGCCGTGAGGCGGGCAACGGGCCCAGTCTCGAACTCGATGGTCGCTTCGACGTGGCTCGGCGCCGACGGCGCCCGGTCCTCGCGGTCAGGCCACGTATCGAGCGCGTCGGCGACCCGGACCTCGGCGGCCGGGCCGAACCACGCGACCAGCAGCGAGAGCGGGTAGACCCCGCCGTCGTACAGCGGCCCCACTTCGAGGAAGGAGTCCGGCCGGTCGTGCCACTCGGTGACGCGGCCGACGTGGGCGGTGGCGGTGGCGATGCCGACGCGGCCCAGTCGGCCGTCGGCGAGCGTCCGGCCGGCGATGCGCTGGGCGTCGCAGTCCGGCGTGATCGGCGCGCAGGCAAGCCCGAGGCCGGCGTCTTCGGCACGGGCAAGCAGGTCCCGAGCCGTCTCAGTATCGAGCGCGAGGGGCTTCTCGCTGTAGACGTGGACGCCGGCGTCGAGACATTCCCGAGTCACCGGCGCGTGTGCGGCGTGGCTGGTGAGGTTCAGCGCGACCGGCGCGTCGGACTCCGCGAGCGCCGTCGCGAGATCGGTGTACGCAGCGCAGTCGTGTTGCTCGGCGAAGCCCGCGGCGCGGTCGGCGTCGGTGTCACAGACGGCGACGAGGGTCAGCGGGCCCCTCGACAGCGCGGCGGCGTACTGGTCGGCGACCGCCCCGGCGCCGACGAAGAGACAGTTCACGTCAGCCGTCTGGCGCCGTCGCCGCATAAACCCGGGTGGCGGTGGCGATGCGGTTAGTGGCACTCCCGGGGCTACTCGGTGCCCCGGCGTCGGTCGGCGACGACGACGGCCGCGAGCGTCAGCCAGATGCCAACCTCGACGAAGAACGACGGCGACCAGAGGTAGTACCAGAAGAACTCCACGGGCGGGAGCGCGAGCGGCGTCGGTGGGGTGACCAGCGGCCAGCCGAGGAAGAGCGCGTCCGTCAGCCGGCCGTTGACGATGATCTGGAACGCGTCGGCGAACAGATGCGTCCCCCAGCCGACCGCCAGCGCGAGGCCGGCGCGGCTGTGGTAGGCGACGGGCACGGCCAGGACTACCAGCAGCGCGGAGTGACCGACCGTGTGAAACAGGTCGACGACGCCGAGGCTCGCCAGCGGCTTGTCGACGGCGTCGGGCAGCGTCGCCCCGACGAGGAGCCACGCCGTCGACAGCCGGAACCGCCGCCCGAGTAGGACGGCGATGGCGAGATGGGTCGGGAACAGCACCCACGAGGGTACGTGTGTCAGGGGTTTCTACGTTCCGTCGGCCGAGACCGGTCGTTTCCGGGGTGCTTATTTATTAACACATAGGCGAAAAGGAGGTATGAGCACCGCCACAGACACCGGCTTCCTCGACACCGACGGGCTCGGGACGCTCCACTACCTCGGAATCGCGCTGGCCGCGGTCAGCGGCGTGATCCACCTCTTCCTCGGCGTGAGCTACGCGCCGGAGCCGCTCGGGCTGTCCTTCCTCTTCGCGGGCGTGGTGTTCCTGCTAGCGGCGGCGGGCGTTCTCCAGAACTACCGGCGACGGCTGCTCTACGGCCTCGGCCTCCCGTTCACCGCCGGCCAGATCGTGCTCTGGTACTACCTCAACTTCGCGGCGGGCACGAAGTCGTTCCCCACCGACGTGGGCGCCATCGGCGCCGTCGACAAGGTCGCACAGGTGGGGCTGCTCGTCGTGCTGGTCCTCCTGCTCCAGCGGGAGTAGGCCGGAAACAGCTCAGGGCGCGTACAGCAGGTCGTACTGGTGGGCGACGTAGGTGAGTTCGCCCGCAGCGAGTTGCTCCCGGCGCGTCTCGATCCAGTCGTCGGCCCCGTCGACCCCCGCCCCGTCCAGCGCGTCGGCGACGAAGGCGAGAATCCGTGAGAGGAAGAACGCCTCGTCGGCGGGGTACTCGCTCCCGCTAGGCCGCACGATCCAGTCCGACGCCCCCGCCGCGAGCAGGTCGCCGTCGGCGGTACGGAAGCGGTCGAGCAGATGTCGGCCCGCGCGGGGGTCACGGCCCGGTTTCGCGGCGATCCAGTCGTGATACGCTGTCTCGACCCGGTCGTCGGCGGGGTGGTCGGGCTGGAACAGCGTGCTGCCGTCGAACGTGATCGGGAGGTACGCGACCCCGTCGGGGCCGAGGACACGGTTGAGCGCGTCGATGAGGTCGTCGAGGGGGACGAGGTCGGCGAACGCCTGCGCGACGACGAGGTCGGCGTCGCCGTCGTCGACGGCCAGCGCGTCGCCGGCGTGGAACTCGACGGTGGCTTCGTCAATCCGGAAGCCGCGTTCGGTGGACGTGACCCCGCCGGGGGAGTCAGCGAGGTCATCGACTCGCCGGCGGCGAGCGTCGCGAACGAGGTCGGGGTCCTGTTCGATCCCCCGGTAGTCGAAGTCGGTGACGCCCCACTCGATCAGTCGGGGGACCGTGACGCCGGTGCCGGCGGCGAACTCGACGATTTCGGGCTCAGGGGGGAGCGTTTCGAGGAGTCGATCCCGGACCCGGCGGTTCAGCGCGCGGGCGTCGACGCTCCGTTTCGACTCCAGATACCTGACGTGAGCGTGCTCCATGGCTCAGAGCGACCGCTCGTAGCTGGCCCACGCGATATCGTCCTCCCACATTCGGACGCTGAGCCGGTCGGGCGCCGGGGCGTCGAGGCGCTCGGCGACCGCATCGGCGAAGATTCGGGCGAAGCGCTCGACGCTGGGGTTGCCCTCGAACGCCGGCAGGTCGTTCAGGAGTTCGTCGCGGTATCGGGCGGTCAGGTCGTCCAGCGCCGCCTCGACGGCGTCGATATCGACGAGGTAGCCGTACTCGTTCAGGTCGGGACCCGAAAAGCGCACGTCGACCTCGTAGTGATGGCTGTGTGGCTCACCCTCGACGGGACCGGGCTCGGGGACGGTGAGGTAGTGCTGTGCGACGAAGTCGCGGGAGACGGAGAGTTCGTACATGGGTCAGGCGTCGTCGTAGGTGAAGACGGTGGTGAGCGCGTCGTCTTCGCTGGCGAGCAGTTCGTAGGCGGCCGAGGCGTCGCCGAACGGGATGCGGTGGGTCACGAGCCGGCCGAGGTCGTGCTCCCGGACGGCGTCGACGGCGCGGTCCATCCGGCGGTCCTTCGTCCAGCGGCCGCGGTCGGCGGGGGCGATGGTGCTGACCTGACTCGAGCGCAGGTCGATGCGTTCGCGGTGGAACCGCCCGCCGAGATCCAACTCTGCTGACTTGGTACCGTACCACGAGCCGATCACGACGCGGCCGTCGTAGCCGACGGTCCGGATGGCGTCGTCGAGCGCGTTGGGGTTCCCCGAAACCTCGACACAGCAGTCGGCGCCGGCCGGGTCGCCCCAGTCGATCCCCCGAAGCCCCTCGGGCGTCGTCGTGGCCGTTGCACCGAACGATTCCGCGAGCGACCGGCGGTCGGCGACCGGATCGACGACCGTCAGCGAGTCGAGCGGGAACGTCGAGAGCAGCGCCGTCGTCGTCAGTCCGATCGGGCCGGCGCCGAAGACGACGACACGCTCGCCGATCCGCGGCGCCGCGTCGAGGACGAAATTGACCGCGGTCTCGGCGGTCGGAAACAGCGTCGCCGTCTCGGGGTCGATGCCGTCGGGGACGGGTTCGAGTGCCGCCGGGTTCGCGGTGAAGTGGCTCTCGTGGGGGTTGAACGCGAACGCGAGTTCGTCGAGCCAGCTGTCGTCGACGTTCGCGCCCGTCGCCATCACCCGGCCGACGGCGGCGTAGCCGTACTGGACCGGGTAGTCGAACGTCCCCTCCAGAGTGTCGATGGTCTCGTCGACGGCCAACTCCTCAGGGACCTTCCCCTCGTAAACCAACAGTTCGGTGCCGGGGCTGACCCCGGAGACGACCGTCTCGAGCAACACCTCGTCCGTGTCGGGCGACGGCCGCGGCTCCTCGGAGACGGTGACCGAACGGGGGCCCTGAAAGTAGAGCGCTCGCGCCGCGTCAGTCATCCGTACTCGCCGGAGCGGCCGTCACCACCCAGTCGCCGGTGTTACGGCCGGTCTCCAGTGCGTGTTTCGCCCCCTGACCCGCTGAATGCGCCGTCTCGCCGCGGCCGACGCCGACGCGGATCTCGACACCGACGGCGTCGCGGACCGCTTCGAGCACATCGTCGTACGTCGCGTCGTCGAGGTCAGGTGTGACCGCGATGGCGTTGTCGCCGCCGACGAACGACGTGACGGCACCGTGTTCGCGCATCCGGTCGCTCAGCTCCACGAACGCCCGCCTGATGCGGCGCTCGGCGTCGAAGGCGTGTTCCGCGTCCGTGTACCGACCGGTCGCGTCCACCACGTCGAAGTGGGCGACGGTGAGTGGCCCGTTGGGGTCGGCGTCGCGAGCGGTGGCGAGGCGCTCGGATCGGGCGGCGTCCTGTGCGCTCCCGGTCGACTGGAGGGCCTCGGTCGCGGCGCCGAGTGCGTCGATGGGGGTCGTGCCGGTACCGACGCCGATGCTCGCCGTGACGGGATAGCGATGCCGGACGAGCTCCTGAAAGCGCTGGTGCTCCGCCGGCGTAATCTGGTTGGTCACCGCGATCATGTTGTCGTATCGACCCGGGAAGACGTAGCCGTCACGGCTGCCGACGAAGTCAGCGAGGTCGGCGTAAATACGGGCCTGTAGGGCCTGAAGCGACGGCTCGGGGCGGGGCTCGGGGGTCACCGTCCACGGGCCGTAGTCGTCCAGTTGGACCAGTGAGAACTGGACGGTGTCGTCGGTGTTTGTCACGGGAGACTGTTGGTTCGCGAACGCATCAGTATTTCGACGGTGACACCGTCACGGCGAGCCAGTCCCGGGCGAACACGACGAGAGAGGGGAGCAACACGACCGGCGCGACGGTCCGGATCAGTGGCGTCGGCGCCGGCGGGAGGAGCGCGACAGTGAGGAAGGCCATCTGGAGCGCCGCCAACGGTCGCCGGAGTCGGCTGGGCGGCAGCGTGCCCACGCTCCCGCCGGCGCGGCGCCAGAGGAACAGCCCCCCGCGGTAGCAGTAGCGCGCGGCCGAAAGCAAGAGGTACCAGACGGGGAGCAGGTCCCACGCGACGGCCACCGCCGGTGCGACGACGAAGCCGGTGGTGTCGACGGCCATGTCGAGGCGTTGGCCGAGCCGCGTCTCGGTGCCGAGCGTGCGGGCGACGGCGCCGTCGACGCCGTCGAGGAGCACGGCCGTCCCGTAGCCGACCGCGGGGGCCCACAGGAGCGCTCCCTCCACGTCGACGACGACGAACCCCGCGACCGCCGCGATCAGGACGGCCCGAGCGAGCGTGATGCCGTTGGCGAGGCCGAGCGAGTCGAGGCGAGTGCCGTCGAGCCCGCGAAGCGTCCCCCGGTGTGTCCACGCGTAGCCGGCGACGAACGCCGTCAGAGCGCCTGTCGGAGCGAGCCAGCGGATCGCGAGCGGCCGGCCAGCGAGCACCGTGAACAGCCAGTAGCCTGCGGCCAGCACACAGAGTGCCGTGGCGCCGAGGGCGACGCTCTCGACGGCGAGCCGACGGGGCAGGAGACGATCGGTGGCGTCGTTGCTCACCCACCGGACCTCCGGTCGCCCCCGCGGCGGCTGTCGGCGCCCGCTCGACTCGGTGAATCCATGCCCCTCGGTTGCGCCCACTGGTACAAAAGTACGGAGTTGCTGGAGGGTGGGCTTTAGTCCCCGCGGGCGGACCGACGGGCATGGCTCGCGTCGCAGTGCTCCACAACACGCTCGACTTCCGCGGCGGCGCCGACGCCGTCTGTGCCCACGTCTGTTCGGCGCTGCAGGAGCACCACGAGGTGACGCTGTTCACGATTTCGGCGACGCCGCTGTCGACGCTGAACGAGATGTTCGGCACGGACGCGGCCGTTCCCGTCCGGCAGCCGCCGGCCGGGGAGCGCCTCGCTCGACTGTTCTCCCGGGCCGACGACCGGTTCGGCCCACAGCTTCCACTCCGGAGCGCGCTGCTGACGCGGTGGTTCCGCCGACACGCCGGACCGTTCGACGTTGCGGTCAGCACCGCAAACGAGTTCGACCTCCCGCTGCCGTCGGTGCAGTACGTCCACTTCCCGCAGTTCAACACCGACGTTCCGGGCCCGGACGGCGCCCACGACGAGCCGCTGAACGGCCTCTGGACCCGGGTCGCCGGACTGGCCAACCGGGAGCTCCCGGCTGACGCGGCGCTGATCGCGAACAGCAGCTACACCGCCGCACACGTCGATGCTCGGTACGGCCGGGAGCCGGAGGTCCTCCATCCGCCAGTCGATCCGATCCCGGGGAAGCCGTGGGGGGAGCGCGAGCCCGGGGTCGTGACCGTCGGCCGGATCGCACCCGACAACCGCACGCTCGACGCCGTCCGGGTCGTCGACGGCGTCCGGGAGCGCGGGGTCGACCTCCACCTGCATCTCGTCGGGTCGACGGCTGCAGCGTACCGTTCGTACTGCGAGCGGGTCGAGGACGCCGTCGCGGCCCGGGAGTACGTCACGCTGCACACCGACGTGTCCAGAGCCCGGCTGGAGGAACTACTGGGTGGGCACCGCTACGGCCTCAACACCAAACACGGCGAGCACTTCGGGATGGCCCTGGCGGAGTACGTCGCGGCGGGGATGGTGGCGTTCGCGCACGATTCGGGCGGGCAGCGGGACGTGGTCGACGGCGCGGCCGATCGGCTGTTCGACTCGGTGCCGACGGCCGTCGACCGAATCGCGGCGGCCGTCGACAGCGGGGCGACGCCGCGGCTCTCCCCGGATCGGTTCGGTGCGGATCGGTTCCACCGCCGGGTTCGGGAGTTGGTCGACGCGCGGCTGGGCTGAGCATCGGGCCGGGGAGGACGCCAGCGACAGAAGGGTATTTCTGTTCGGGAACGGGCCGAAAGCGGGTTCTGCGCGCGCTTATTCCCCGATGCGGCCAGTATCGGCTATGCACGTCGCTCGTTCGAACCGATCGTTCCGGTCGCTCCTCGTGGGGCGGCTGGTCACCAACGCCGGCGACAGCCTCTACAGCGTCGCCGCGATGTGGCTCGTCTGGGAACTCAGCGCCTCGCCGGGGGTCACCGCCGTCGCCGGCTTCCTCACCCGACTGCCGACCGTCCTCCAACTGTTCGCCGGCCCGCTGGTGGATCGCTGGCCGCTCGGGCGAGTCTTGGTTGGCACGCAGGTCGTGCAGGCCGTCTTGGTGCTCGCGGTGCCGGCGGCGTGGGCCGTCGACGCTCTGACCGTCGGCGTCGTGCTGACGGTGATGCCGCTGCTGGCGCTGTGCAACCAGTTGGTCTACCCGGCACAGGCCGCCGCTGTCCCGCGGTTGGTCGAGAAGGCGAAGCTGGTGGAGGCGAACTCCGCGCTGGCGTTGGCCTACCAGAGTTCCGACCTCGTGTTCAACGCCGTCGCCGGCTTGCTGGTCGCCGCGGTGGGCGCGGTGGCGCTCTACCTCGTCGACTCGGTGACGTTCGTCGTCGCCGCGTTGCTGTTCCTCTCGGTACGGATCCCGCCCGCGGAGGCCGAGGGGGCCGAATCCGCGGGTGACGACACGGCCGCGGAGCCCACGACGGCGCCCGTCGCCGACGGCGGCGTCGACGCGGAGGAGTCGTTCCTCCGCTCGTACCTCGCCGACCTGCGCGAGGGGCTGGGCTACGTCCGCGGGACGGTGATCGTCCACCTGCTGGCCGGGGGCGTGATCGCGAACTTCGCGCTGGCGGCGACGATGCCGATCCTCCCGGCGTTCGGCGACGGGATGGGCGGGGCAACGGCTTACGGCGGGCTGCTGGCGGCGATCGCGGCCGGCTCACTGGTCGGCTCGCTGCTCGCCAATCGGCTGAGCGGCCAGCCCTACGGCCGACTCGCGGCCGTCGGCTTCGGCGCCGGCGGGCTCTGCTGGCTCGCGGCGGTCGCGGTTCCCGGCACGCTGGCAACGCTCCTGTTGCTCGGGCTGGCAGCAGTCCCCATCGGCGTCACCAACGTCGTCGCGGCGGCGATGATCCAGTCGCTAGTGCCGGAGGCGCTGCTGGGTCGCGTGTCGAGCGTCGCGACGAGCATGACGGTCGCGATGACGCCCGTCGGCGCGCTCGCCGGCGGGGTCGTCGCCGAGACGGTGGGCCTGACGGCGGCCGTGGCGCTTGGCGGGCTCGGACTGCTGTTCATCGCCGTCTACACCCTCTCGATTCCGCGGCTTCGTCGCCTGCCGCCGGCCGGCGAACTGGAGACGCTCGCCCGATGAGTCGGCCGACACCGACAAACCCCGGGGCCGCGTGCCCGGCGACATGAACGATCCCGACGGGTTCGACGTCGCCGAGGCGTTCTCTCTGCTGGGCGACGAGACGCGGGTGGCGGTGCTCCGGACGCTGGCGGAGGCGGCGGACGAGCCGCTGGGCTTCGCGGAACTGCGCGAGCGCGTCGGCGTCGAGGACTCCGGGCGCTTCAACTACCACCTCGGGAAGCTCGTCGACCGGTTCGTGCGGAAGGACGACGAGGGGTATCGGCTCACCTACGCCGGCACCCGGGTCGTCGGCGCCATCCACGAGGGGACGTACGCCGCCGGGGAGCCGCTGGAGCCGGTGCGTGTCGGCGCCGACTGCCCGGCGTGTGGCGATGTGTTGGAGCTGAGCTACGCCGAGGAACGGATCACCGTCGCCTGTAGGGACTGTGAGACCGTCGTGACCGCCTTCGGCTTCCCGCCGGGCGCCCTCGCCGGCCGCGACCCCGAGGAGCTCCCGGGCGTGCTCGCGAGACACGTCGAGGCGCTGTTCGTCCGGCTCCGTGCCGGGCTCTGTAGCAACTGTTCCGGGCCGGTCCCGCCGACGTTCACCGTCGACGAGGACGGGGTCGGGGTCGAGTTCGACTGCGAGCGTTGCCACGAACACGCCCACACCTCGCTGGAGAGCCTGCTGTTGAGCGACCCGGCGGTCATTGCCTTCCACCACGACCACGGCGTCGACGTACGGACGGACACGCCGTGGGCGCTGTCGTGGATCCGGGAGAGTACCGCCGAGCGCCTCGACGGCGAGCCGGCGCGCTACGCGGTCAGCGGCCAGTTGGGTGACGAGCGGCTCCGCGTCGTCGTCGACGAGTCG
Organism: Halolamina litorea; assembly: GCF_026616205.1. NCBI lineage: Archaea > Methanobacteriati > Methanobacteriota > Halobacteria > Halobacteriales > Haloferacaceae > Halolamina > Halolamina litorea. Next base: position 60,222 of record NZ_JANHGR010000001.1, on the reverse strand, counting down.
CTTACAGTCGTCGAAACCGAGCGTTCGACCGCGTGAGCGGCTGACGAGGAACCCTTACAACCCTCCAGCGGTTACGCAGCCTCATGCAACACGTAACGGTCCCACAGGACCGCATCGGCGTCGTCATCGGCTCCGGGGGTGAGACCATGCGGGAGATCGAGGAGCGCGCGGGCGTGCGTCTCGACATCGACTCCGAGGACGGCTCGGTCGGCATCGAGACCGTCGGCGACCCGCTCGACGCGATGGACGCGCCGGACATCGTGAAGGCGATCGGACGCGGTTTCAAGCCCGACACCGCACTGGAACTGCTCGAGAGCGACATGCGCCGGCTCGACCTGATCGACCTCGCCGAACAGACCCGCAACGACAACGACCTCCAGCGCAAGAAGGGCCGCCTGATCGGCGAGAACGGCCGGACCCGGGAGCTGATGGAGGACCTCACCGGCGCGAACGTCGTGATCTACGGCTCGACGCTCGGGATCATCGGCGAGCCCGAGGAGGTCGACGCCGTCCGGCGCGCCGCCGGGATGCTGCTCGACGGCGCCCCTCACGGCGCGGTCTACTCGTTCCTCGAACGGAAACACAACGAGATGCAGCAGGGCTGGAACGTCCGCGAACGGACGTAACCGAGCCGGTAGCGACCTGACCGCGGCGACGGAAGCGGGGTTTTCGCGGCGACGACCGACCGGCGAGCGGCGCGCTCGTCGTCCACGGTCACACGTCGAAAAAGACACGTCTGCCGCGCGGGGCGACTTAGCAGCAGTCGTGGCCGCCGTGGCCGTGACCGTGCGTGTGGTGGTCGTCATGGTGTCCGTGGCCGCCGTGATGTCCGTGTCCGTGGCCGCCGTGATGTCCGTGCTTGTGGTGCTGATGGTGACCGTGGTGTCCGTAGCTCCCGTGGTGACCACAGGCGCAATCGTGCCCGCAGGTACACTCGCCGCCACAGGAGCAACCGGGTGAGACTGTGCCGCAGGTACAGGTCTCGGGCCCGCAGGTACAGCGTTCACAGGAGCAGTCGCCCGTGCGGTCACAGGCGCAGTCGTCGCCGCAGTCACAGCCCGGACCACACGAACAGCCGTCGCCGCTGCAGTCGTGGGCGTGGCGCCCCGTCGTCTTCGAACTGCCGCAGTGGCAGTCGTGGCCGCAGTCACAGTTCCCACCGCAGGTGCAGCCCGCAGAAACGGTCCCACACGTGCATTCGTCGTGGCCGCAGGTACAGTTCTCGCACTCGCAGTTCCCCGTCTCGTCACAGCGGCAGTCGTCGCCGCAGTCACATTCAGGGCCGCAGGAGCAGCCCTCGTCCGCACAGTCGTGAGCGTGGTCGCCGTCGTCAGCGCCACAGTCACACTCCGTGCCACACGTACAGTTCCCGCCGCAGCTACAGCCGTCGGAGACCGTGCCGCAGGTACACTCCTCGTGGCCGCAGGTGCAGTTCTCGCACTCGCAGTTCCCCGTCTCGTCACAGCGACAGTCGTCGCCGCAGTCACATTCGGGGCCGCAGGAACAGCCATCGCCGCTGCAGTCGTGGGCGTGGTCGCCGGCCACGTCGGCGAGCCGTTCCGTGAGGTCGAACGAACCGGACTCGCTCTCGCGGAGCAGTTCGACCAGATCCTCGGTTTCGGCGCGGCTCAGCAGCTCTTCAACGATGAGTTGTGTGCTCGTCCATGGTCCCCTCCATCCCCGCGGCGTGGGCCGCGTCCGCCACTGCGTCTTCGACGTCCTCGGTCGCACCCGCGACGGCCTCAACGGCCGCCTCGGCGTCGGTGCTCTCGACTGCGTTGGCCGCGTCTGCGACCGCCGCCTCGGCGTCGTCGACGGCGTTCTCGGCCTCCTCGACGGCTACCGCCTCGTCCTCGACCGGCGGGAGGGCGGCAGTCTCGTCGGGGTCGTCCGCCTCGTCCGCCGGTTCGCCAGCCCCTTCGCCGATCTCGTCGGCCGCCGTGAAACGCCGCGCTACTGCACCGTTCTCGCCGACGGCGACGTCGACGGTCCCGAGCGCGAGAGCAGTCAGTCGGTCGCCGGTGTCGACGGTGCTGTGCTCCCACTCGGACTCGCGGTCCTCGCGGGTGTAGATGGTCGACTCGGGGACGACTGCCACCGTCTCTCGGTCGCCCGTCTCGACCGCGAGTATCTCCTCGTCGGCGATCACAGTCGGGCGCCACTCGGTGCCGTGCTCCTGCTCGTACAGGCAGCCGTCGGTCGCCGCGACCAGCAGCCGATCGGGGGTCGCGGCCACGTCGGTGGGGTCGCCCTCGGCGTCGATGTTGCCGAGCGCCTCCCACCCGGTGGCCGTGGCGGTGTGGACTGCCCCGTCGGCGTCGACGGCGTAGCCCACGCCGGTCTCGGTGGTCGTCAGCGCGACCACCGGCGATTCGCTGGCCCGAGTCGGCTCGCTGAACGCGAGTTCCTCGCCGTCGAGTTCGAACGAGACGACGGCGCCGGCCTCGTTCGCCAACAGCGCGCGCTCGTCGCCGGCGGCGCCGGTGACGGCCAGTTCACACCACGTCGACGACGCCGTGCCGGTGTAGTCGTAGCCGACGGCGGCGCCGGTCTCGACGTCGAACATACCCAGAACGCCGTTGTCGCCGGCGAACCAGACGCGCTCGCCGTCGCGGGTCGCGTCGACGGCTCGGAGGTCACCGTCCGCTTCGAGCGCGTCCCGTTCGATCACTGGCTCCCAGTCGTTCGGCCCTCCCGCCACGAGGATTCCCTCCTCGCCGGCGGCGTAGGGGCCGTCAGCCGCGTGAACGGCGGCCTCGAGATCGGCGTCGAACGGCGTCCGAACGGCCTCCCAAGCCGTTTCCACCCCATCATCCTTACCCATGGGATTGATCACTGAAGCAATACGGATATAGGCTTTGTTCAGCCAACATACATACGTTATAGATATTCGATAGCGAGAGATCACAGAAGCACGCAGCGTGGTGGTTACGGGGTTTTTCGGCCAGTTCGAAGGTGGAGTGGGAACACCTAACGCCGAGGACGACCCATCATCGTTCGGGACGGGAGGGGTTCGAGTTTCGGTTCCGAAGTGAGCACTGCTCGAAACGTTCGGATATGGGGGTGCCCGGTCGGGTACAGTGGACAGTACCGGCGTCCGCGGCGGGACTAACAACTATTAACCCCCTCCGGCCGGAACACACCCGCAAGAATGGCCGAGGACGTCAAACCGACCCGGAAGAACCTCATGGCGATCGAGGACCGCATCGAACTCTCCGAGCGGGGTCACGACACCCTCGAACAGAAGCGTGACGGCCTCATCATGGAGTTCATGGACATCCTGGATCAGGCCCAGGACATCCGCAGCGAACTCGATGGGGATTACGAGACCGCACAGGAGAAACTCGACATGGCCCGCGCGATGGAGGGCGACGTGGCCGTCCGCGGCGCCGCCGCCGCGCTGAAGGAGCACCCCGAACTCACGACCCAGTCGAAGAACATCATGGGCGTCGTGGTGCCCCAGATCGAGGCCTCGAAGGTCAAAAAGCCCCTCGACGAGCGTGGCTACGGGCTCATCGGCTCCTCGGCGCGCATCGACGAGACCGCCGACGCCTACGAGGAGCTGATCGACTCGATCATCCTCGCCGCGGAGGTCGAGACGGCGATGAAGAAGATGCTCGAGGAGATCGAGACCACCAAGCGCCGCGTGAACGCACTGGAGTTCAAGCTCCTCCCCGACCTCCGGGAGAACCAGGAGTACATCGAGCAGAAACTCGAGGAGCAGGAACGCGAGGAGATCTTCCGGCTGAAGAAGATCAAGGCCAAGAAAGAAGAGGAGGAGGCCGCCGAGCGCGAGGCCGAGGAAGCCGCCGAGGCCGCCGAACAGCCCGTCAGCGCCGACTGAATGGCCTGTCCGGCGTGCGGTGGCTCGGTCGTCGCCTTCCGGGTCCCGGCGTCGCTCCGTGAGCATGCCCCCGCCGACGAGACCGCTATCTGTTCTGTCTGTCTGCGGACGATGCCGGCGAGCGAGATCGAGGCCGGCGCCGACGCCGCCGACCCCGACGAAGTCGACTTCTCGGGCATCGACGACTCGTTCCCGAGCGGCCGCGCGGGTGTGGCGTTCGCGCTGCTCCTCGGCAAACTCGACTCGCTGGCGCTCGAACGGCAGTCGATCGAGGAGCTCTGTGAGGCGGCGGAGCGCGCCGGCACCGACGTACGGCTGGCGCTGGAGCGGCTGGCACTGGCAGAAGGGTTGGAGCCGCAGTTCGACATCGAGCGTCGAACGTCGCAGTTGGCGTCGTTCCGCTAGTTACACTCGACGGTCGCGGTGACGGTCCGGTCGAGGGCGATCTCGGCGCCGCTGTCGTCGCCGACGACGACGAGGGAGAGGCCGATCTCGTGGTCGCCCCTGACAGTGTTGTTGTAGTCGGGGTTGCACTCGATGGCAACGGGCGCGTCGTTGCCGGCGCCGAGGGTGCTACCCTTTGAGAAGGCGCTGTCGGCGACCGAAAGCGCCGAACGGTTCGTCGTAGTGTTGTTCGCGCTCGCGTTCACCGGTTGCAGGTCGACGACGGCGACCTCCGTAGCGGTGACCGGCTGGCCGAACTGATTGAACACCGCGAGTACGGTCTTGGGCCAGTCACCGATCGTGGTGTAGGAGGCCGTCCGGTCGGCGGTGTCGAAGTAGTTCGCGTTCTGTTGGTCCGGGTCATCGCCGGCGGCGCCGATGCTGAACCCGCGGTCGGCGTCGAGGCTGACCGCACTGTACGTACCAGTCGCGCCGACCGCGAGACCGACCAGCATCAGTGCGACGCCGAGGCGCCGCCAGTTCACCGGCTCACCCCACTTGAACAGTCGTCGACGCCGAACGCTTCGCTCATGATTCGCTTGGACGGACAACTCCGGACAGAGGGAAAACGCTTCGCGTGGTTCGTTCCAGGAAACGGAAACGTACGGCGCTCACGGAGTGAAAACACGGGGAGGGCCCCGCCAAACCCTATAAGCGTCGACTGTGTTGCGAGGCCAAGGGGGATACACAGATGCGAATGAACCGACGGAAGGTGCTGTTGGGGTTGGGTAGTCTCGCAACGCTCGCCGGGGGGGCGATCGGTACCGGCGCGTTCTCGGAAGTGACCGCGCCACGTGACGCCCAGATATCGGTCGCCTCGGACTCCGAGGCGTTCCTGCGTATCGACGCGACGAACAGCGCCTCCGACCTCGTCGGGCAACAGGACGCCAACGGGACCATCGCGTTCGACTTCGCCGGCGGGACCGTCAACAGTTCCGCGAGCGCGCCCGAGGGCTCGGGGCTCAACCCGGAGTCGGTGACGACCGTCCCGAACGCGTTCGAGGTCTACAACTACGGGACCGAGACGATCCAGGTGAAAGCCGACATCCCCAGCGACGGGTTCGGCGCCGACGTGACCAGCGGCGACGAGCTGGCGGTCAAACAGGCGATCACGTTCACCTACACGGACACCAACGACAACACCTACGACCTGCTCTGGGACGAGTCCCAGAACGCGACCGAGTGGGTGGAGTTCCCCGTCGGGGAGGGTGGGTGGGTCGAGATCGAGTTCGACCTGCGGGAGACCGGCCTCACCGGCGATCTGGTGAACGAGATCACGTTCACGGCACAGACGAACACGACCTCCCAGTAACAGATCGGATGGTCGAGTCGATCCGCGACCCGACGGGCACGCGAGGGATGGTGTGAGCCGTCGGCTCGCCGCCGCCGGACTCGCGCTCGCGCTCCTGGCGCTCGTCGGTGCGGGCGCGTTCGGCGGCGTCTACGCCGGCGACAACACCGGTTCCGGGCTGTACATCGACGCCGCCGACGGCCCCAACGGTGACTACGCGGCGCTTTCGGGCGACCAACTGATGCTCGACCTCTCGGAGGGCGGCGGCGTCAGCAACGACGCCATCACCCGCCTCGACGCGGTGTTCGTGGTGACCAACGACCGGAGCTACGAGGCGCCGGTGTGGATCACCGACAACAGTTCCGCGCTCGGCTTCTACGAAACGGAGACCGGCGAGCGCATCGACGCCCGCGCGAACGCGAGGAACCTCTCGGCCGGCGAGACGCTGACCGTCGGCGTCAGCGTCGACACCCGCGGCACCGACCCCGCGGAGGTCGAGTCGACGAGCGCCTTCGCCGTCCGGACGCTGGTCGAGGACACGACGGAGACCAGCACCACCGACGCGCCGGACGCCTCCGACGGACCCGATACGGCCGACCCCGCCGACACGGCCGATCCGGCGGACACACCTGACGGCACGGCGACCGCGACGCCGGCACCGAACGGCGGCGACGGCGACATGGGCGGCGATACCGGCGGTGGCACGGGCGGCGGGCAGGCCGGCGACAGTTCCGACTCCAGCTACACCGTCTACGACACGAGCGAGGGCGCCACTGTCAACGTCCGCGAAGCGCTGTCTTCCGACCCGTTCACCAGTAGCCTGACCGAGAACGGCGAGTCGTTCGTCGCCGGCACCGACACCGAGCTCACCGCCAACGCCTACGAGATGACGTTCACACGCGAGAACTGGCGCGTCGAACTGACGAAACCCACCGCCGAACCGCAGGACGCACCGGCCATCGACGGCGACGCGATCAGCTACTTCCGCGCCGACGCTTATCAGGTGGAGGCCTCCGCGTTCAGCCACATCTCGGTGAACGCGAGCGTCGCCGTTCCGGACGGCGCGGATCCCGCCGACGTGGCGTTCTACCGCCACACCGTCGACGGCTGGCAGCGCGTCGAGACGACCTACGTGGGCGGCGACCAGTTCACCGCGGACCTCGGCGGGTTCGGCGAAGTGGCTGTCGTGGTGGAGTCGAGTGGCGACGGGTCAGACGGCGGCACGGATGGAACCGACGGCTCGGCCGACAGTACTGACGGCATCGACGGCTCGACCGACGGGACCAACAACACGACGGACAACACCACCGCGTCGACGCCGACGGGCAGCGACGGGACGACCGACGGAACGGCGACCCCGGCGGAGAGTGGCTCGGGGACGACCGCGACGGCGACGCCGACCGACGGCGAGAACGCGACCGACGACGAGTCGGCCGAGTCCGGCGTCACCGGCACGGCCACCGCCGTCGAACGGCTGCAGGACCCGCTCCGACTGGATCAGGGGCTCGGTGGCCCCACCGTGGTCGTGTTCGGCCTGTTCTCGCTGTGGTTGGCCGCCCGCGGGCGCGTCGGCCGCGGCGGCGGCCGGCTCTGAGCCGGCGACAGTTCTTTCCCCGTCTCTTGAGTTTCGGTGGTAATGCGCCGGGAACTGGAGTTGGGCGTTGTCGGCCTGCTGGCGCTGGTGGCCATCGGCGGCGCGGTCGGCCAACCGGTGTTACTCAGCTACGTCGTGACCGACAGCATGGAGCCGACGCTGGAGCCCGGCGACGGCTTCGTCGCCCTTCCGAGCGCCGTCGCCGACGCGCCCGAGGAGGGCGACGTGGTCGTCTATCGGGCACAGACCGGCGACCACGCGGGCAGTCTCGTCACCCACCGCGTCGTGGACGAGACCGAACAGGGGTACGTCACGAAAGGCGACGCCAACCCCTTCACCGATCAGGGGGCGGGCGAGCCGCCGGTGCCAGAGAGCCGTGTCGTCGCGACTGCGCTCCAGTTCGACGGCGAGGTGCTCGTCCTGCCGGGGCTGGGCTCGGCGCTGATGGCCCTCGGCGGAGTGTTCGGCGGTATCAGCAGCGACGTCGGCGTCCCGGGCGGCAGCGGCGTGGGGCTGGTGGTGTTCGGGGTCGGGGCGGTGCTGTACGCGGTCAGCCTCGGCGGCCTCGGCGCACGGGACCGCCGTCGGGAGCGCGAACGCGAGCGCGAGCGGGTGATCACCGCCGAACAGATCGTGCTCGGGATCGTGCTACTCGTGGTGTTGCCCGCGACGGCGACGATGGTCGCGCCCGCGGGCGGGCACTCGTTCCCGGTCGTGAGTTCGGAGTCCCAGACCGCCGCCGGGACGGCGGTTCCGGCCGGAACGACCGTCGAGCGGACCGTCGACCTCAACAACGAGGGGCTGTTGCCGGTCGCGGTGTTCCTCGATCCGGGAACGGCGGGGATCGAGCCGGTACAGGAGCGCTACGCCCTCGACGGGGGCGAGAACGTCGAGGCGGCGGTCCGGCTGTCGGCGCCCGAGGAGACCGGCTACTACCTGCGGACGATGAGCGAGCACCGCTACCTGATGGTGTTGCCGCCGTCGCTGATCGGCGCACTGTACGGTATCCATCCGTGGCTCCCCATCGTCGCCATCGACACCGCGCTCGCGGGGGCGGCGGGGATACTGTCGCTCGCGGTGTTGGGGCGGGCCAAAATCCGGATGCGAAGCCGCTCACGGCGAACCGAGCGGTGATCGGCGACGGCCGATCACGTATCGCGTGCCGCCGTGAGCGTGCGGAGCCGAATCATCGAACCGAGCGGTGATCGGCGACGGCCGATCACGTATCGCGTGCCGCCGTCCCACGATAGCGGGGCCGCCAGCCCGGAACTGACACCAAACCATATGGCCCCACCCTCGGTTATACGGCCAGATGTCGGAACGATCAGGGCCGTGGCCGTCGCCGGACTGGCGGGTTCGGGCACGTGCAGTGCTTTCGGACCGTCTCAGAATCGTCGTCGCCGCGTTCCTCCTGCTGTCGGTCGTCGGCGCCGGCGTGACCTACGGCGCGGTTATCGCCCCGGGCACCGTTGAGGAGACCCGGACCGTCGACGGCTGGGAGTCGACCACCGAGTTCGGCCACAGCGCGACCGTCGAGCAGCAGAACCCGGTCTACCCGGTCGGCACCGAACTGGAGAACCGGAGCGCGTACTTCTCGGAGGCGTCGCCGATACTGACGGGGACCCACCACGCCGACTTCGACGGCGACGAGGGGACGGTGGCGACACAGACGACCCTCACGCTCGTGCTCCGGGCGGAGGACCCCGAGTCGGGGACGGTCTACTGGGAGCAGACCGACCGGCTGAACCGCGAGACCGCCGAACTCGTCCCCGGCGAGTCGGTCAGGACCGACTTCTCGGTCAACGTCACTGCAGTCCGTGAGCGACTGAGTCGGATCGAGTCCTCGCTGAGCACCGCCGGGGAGACGACCGTGCTCGTGCGCGCGGAGACGCTTTACCGCGGGAACGCGGCGAACCAGTCGGCCAACGAGACAGTGACACAGGACCTGACGATCCGCCCCGGCTCACAGGTCTACGAGGTCGACGGCGGCGACGCCGAGGCCGCCGAGCACACGCGAACCATCGTCGTGCGCGAACCGGTCGAGGCGGGGGCGGTCGAGACGGCCGGCGGGCCGCTGTTGATCCTGTTGGGCCTGCTCGGCGCCGGCGCCTGCGTGAAAGCCGACCGCGAGGGCATCCTCGACCTGACGACTCACGAGCAGGCCGCCCTGGAGCGTGCGGAGTTCGAGGACTGGGTGACCATCGGCGGCGTGCCCGACGACCCGCCGGGCGAGCGCATCCGCGCGACTTCGCTTGAGGGGCTGGTCGACCTCGCGGCCGACACGAACGCCCGGATCATTCAGGACGAGCATCTGGGCCACTACGTCGTGTTCGGCGACGAGTACCACTACCTCTACGAGCCGCTCGGGCGGGAGAGCCTGTAGTCAGGCTGAAAAGGGAATAGTCAGGCGGTAACTGCTCCGTGCACTCCCGCGAACGAAGTGAGCGGGCCGAGGAACCCCCGAAGGGGGAGGAGGGTGACGAAGGCTTTTGATCGAGCTTTTGCCAGGGCCGGCTGGGCCGGCCCGCAGCAAAAGGTCGGGATTTAGACGCCGGTCTCGTAGCGCAGGATACCGGCGACGCCACCGAAGGCGTTGAGCAGCTGTTCGCCCTTCTCGAAGTCGGTGCTGATGAACTTCGTCTCGGTCCCGCGTTGGTCGGCGATCTCCATCAGGTGTTCGACCACGTCCTCGCGCTCGCCGGGCTCGGCAGCCTCGCCACACTCCGAACACTCGTGGCTGGGGGTGTTGTGGCGGCGCTCGACGGTCTCGTACTCGGTGTGGCCGTTGGGACACTCGAAGGGGATCACGTCCTCGGTGAGGTCCTCCGAGAGCAGCAGGCGGTCGACCGAGCCCATGATGAGGTTCTTCCGCGTGGGCGTGAACCCGTAGGTCGCCTCGTTGCCAGTGTGGAGGTTCTCGAAGAACTCCTCCATCTGGTTCTTGTCGTCGACCAGTTCCTGGTCGGCCAGCGCCTCCTGCCCGGCGTCGACGAGGTCGTAGAGGCCCGACTCGTCGGTGTAGGAGACGTCGAACTTCCCGAGGACCTTGTCCTGCAGTTCGTGGTGGAGGTAGTCGCCGTCGAGGAACTCGTCTTTCGTCGGCGACGGCCCGCCGACGAGGATGCCGTCGAGTTCGTGGCGCTTGTTCACCATCAAGTCGTTGGCCATCTCCGCGACCTCCTGGTAGAAGTTGTCGATGGCTTCGAGGCGCAGGCGGGCGAAACGCTGGGCGGACTGACCACCCTTCCGCTGCTTGCCCGGCACCAGCGAGGACGCTGACTTGACCGGCTCGACGCGCTTGCCCTTGAGCCAGCCGACGTTTGCCTCCCGTCGGTCCAGCACGATCAGGCCGAACAGGCCCGAGTCGGCCATCATGTGCTCCAGCGGCTCGATCAGGAAGTCCGAGTCACAGTGGTAGCGGAACGACTCGACGGGGTTGGGCGGGGACTCGAGCGTCCGGGTGATCATCTCCGTCTGGCCGCCGCCGGCGTCGATGGCGCCCGAGAAGATCACCATCCCGTTCTCGGGGGGCTTCACGTCGTAGTAGCGCAGCCGGTCCTTGATGGACGTGAGAGCGTCCTGCACGTTCGTCCGGGTCTGTTTGGACTTGATGTTGGCCGCCTCCGAGTGCTCCTGAGTCACGTGGGCGACCACGTCGGAGATCAGTCGGTCCTCCGGGATGTAGATGGTGACGAGCTGCGTTCCTGATCCTTCGAACTCCTCCAGTTCCTCGAGGACTTTGCGGAACTCGTACTTCCGCCGGTCCTCGCTTGTCTCCTCGGCGTCAGTGCTCATTAATGCAGGATAGGCGCCAACGCGTGTAAGTACCTGTTGACTACCCCTGTGGGGGCGTAACGCACGAAGACGCGGCGCCGACGCCCGACGCGCGGGTGGGCCGGGTCGTGAGTGCGGGCGGTGGGACGAATGCGGCCTGTAGCATCACTTCCGGACGGCAGCGTATAGCCTCGTCCAGTAGTATGGAAAATAGGTTCCACAGAGCCGGCCGAACGGTCGCGTTCGGGCCGCTGAGCGGCCACAACGATTATGCACAGAACCGGGTCGTATCTTTATCCGTTCGTGTCGAGTTGCTCAAGCCACATGGCTCGAGTTTGTGCAGTCGCCAGCTCAAAAGGGGGGGTTGGGAAAACGACGACGACGGCGAACCTCGCAGCCACGCTCGCCGCGGGCGGTTACGACGTGGCGGTCGTCGACGGGGACATCGGGATGGCGAACCTCGGGGACCAGTTGGGCGTGGAGGCGTCTGACGCGACGCTACACGACGTTCTCGCAGCGGGTGCGAGCGTCGAGGAGGCGTCCTACGAGGGGCCACACGGGATGACCGTGGTCCCGGGTGGTTCCGACCTCGAATCGTTCAGCGAAGCCGACATCAGCCGGATGGGCCGGGTCGTCGGCTCCTTCGCGGACCGTGACTTCGTCTTCGTCGACACCGGTGCCGGGCTCTCACACGAGACGGCGCTCCCGCTCGGACTCTCCGACGAGGTACTGCTCGTTTCGACCGCCGACCGTGACGCCCTCGGGAACACCGAGAAGACCCGACGGCTCGCCGAACGGCTCGGCGCGGACGTGGCCGGCGTCGTGCTGACCCGGGTGACACCCGGCGACGCCCCGGGTGACGCGGCGCCGCTCTCGGCGCCCGTACTTGGGTCGGTTCCCGAGGACGCCGCGCTCCACGCCGCGAGCGACGGGTCCGTCCCGGTGACGGACTACGACGCCGACGCTCCCGCCGCCGCAGCGTTCCGAAGTATCGCCGGCTCGTTGGCCGACGGCCCCGTCGAGGCTCCGGGCGACGACGCCGAGTTCGCAGCCGACGCGGGCGAGTCCATCGAGGGATCGGTGGCCCGAACCGAGACCGCGGGCGTCGCCGCCGAGGAGGTGCCCGACCAGCCCTCGGAGTCGCCGGCGTCCGAGGAGCCACGAACACAGAACCGCCGCGAGGGCGCCACTCGGGGGACGCCGCAGGGTCAGCAGGCCGCGACCCAACAAGCCGGCGCCGACGCCGCGGTCGAGGGGCAGGACGCCGCGACCGGGAGGCAGGATGCCCCGGCCGGGTCGTGGGAGGACTCCCCGGCGTGGGCCGAACAGCCCGCAGAGGACCTCCAGCAGGCCGGCGGCGACATCCCGAGCGCCGAGGGCGGCGTCGACGTGACCGACGACGCGGCCTTCGAGGACGCGCCGCAGGCGGCGCCGCTGGCCGAGGAGACGGAGGCGGAGAGTAGCACCGAGCGAAAAGGGTTCATCAGCCGGCTGTTCAGCTAAGCCGGCCGGCTTTTACATCGACTCGGGGGCGGCGACCCCGAGCACGTCGAGCGCGTTGCCGATCGTGTGGGCAGCGGCCGCCACGAGCGCGAGGCGGGCGTCGCGTAGTTTCTCGCTCTCGGCGTCGATCACCGGGCACTCGCGGTAGAACGCGTTGAAGCGCTCCGCGAACGTGCGGGTGTAAGTGGCGATCCGGTGGGGTTCGAGGTCCTCGGCGGCCTCCTCGATCACCGCGGGGAAGCGAGCGATCGTTCGGAGGAGGTCGCGCTCCTCCGGCGCGTCGAGGGCGTCGGCATCGATGTCGGCGGGAACCGACTCGCCGTCGAGAATACCCCGGCAGCGGGCGTGGACGTACTGGACGTACGGCGCGGACTGCGCCTCGAAGTCGAGGGCGCGCTCCCACTCGAAGGTGATCGCCTTGCTCGGCTGCTTGGCGACGATGTCGTAGCGCACCGCGCCGATCCCGACCTGTCGGGCGATCCGTTCGACGTCGGCCTCGGTGAGGTCGTCCTCGCGGATGCGGTCGTCCATGCGGTCCTCGACCTCCGCACGGGCGCGGTCGACGGCCTCGTCGAGCAGGTCGTCGAGGTCGACGCCGGTTCCCTCCCGGGTACTCATCCCCTCGCCGCCGGGGAGGTTCACCCACGAGAAGAACACCTGATCGAGCTGTTCGGTGTCGTGGTCCAGGAGTTCGAGCGTCTCGCGCAGTTGGGTGAAGGTGAGCTTGTGGTCCTCGCCGACGACCGTGACCGCGCGGTCGAAGTGCTCGAACTTCCACTCGTGGTGGGCGAGGTCGCGGGTGGTGTAGAGCGTTGTGCCGTCCGAGCGCAGGAAGACGAACTCCTTGTCGATGCCGCGTTCCGAGAGGTCCAGTTGCCACGCGTCGTCCTCGAGGAACGCCTCGTCGAGGGCCTGCAGGCGCTCGACCACGTCGTCGGTGGCGCCCGAACGCATGAACCGCGTCTCCTTGACGAACTCGTCGAACTCCGCGGGGAGCCGCGAGAGCGTCTGGGTCATGCCCTCAAGCACCGTATCGACGACCTCGCTCACGCGCTCGAACGTCTCCTCGTCGCCCGCTTCGAGGCCCTGCATGATCGCCTCGATCTCGGCTTCGGCTTCCTCGACGGCGGCCTCGTCGGCGTCCTCGAGGTAGCTGTTGCCCTTGCGGTAGTAGCGGACGAGGTCGTAGTCGGGCTTCTCGCGTTCCGGTTCGGGCAGGTCGGCCTCGTCGAACGTCTCGTAGGCCCACGTGAACACCGCCACCTGCCGGCCGGCGTCGTTGACGTAGTAGTGGCGCTCCACGTCGTAGCCGGCGTAATCGATCGCGTTGGCGATGGCGTCGCCGATGATCGGGTTGCGTGCGCGGCCCACGTGGACCGGCCCGGTCGGGTTCGCGGAGGTGTGTTCGACGACGACCGACTCGTCCTTCTCGGGGAGCCGGCCGTAGGTCTCGGCGCCCGCGGCGTCGAGCGTGTCGGCGTAGTAGTCGTCGCTCGGCGCGAAGTTGAGGTAGGGTCCCTGTGTGGTGATCTCGCCGAGGTAGTCGTAGTCGGCGGCGTCGATCTCCGCGGCGACCTCGGCGGCCACCTGCGGCGGCGGCGCGCCGACCTCGCCGGCGAGCCGGAACGCGACGCTGGAGGCGAGCACGGCATCGACGCCGTCCGGCGGTTCCTCGATACCGAGGTCGTCGGTCGGGAGGTCGCGTGCGGCCAGCGCGGCCGCGACGGCGTCCTCGACCGTCGACCGGAACTCGATGAACATGGGCCACCGTTCCGCCCGGTGGATAAAGGGGCTTCCGAACCGCGGGAACCGTCGGCTCGGCGAAAAATCAACGGATAGCGCGGGTATCGGGGCGGGTTTCGATTCGACGGCCCCAATCGTTTTTGCCGTCCCTTGAGTCTGTCCGGGTGAACATGGGGGGACGCTATACCCGGCGACGGGTACTGGAAGCCACAGGAGTCGCGGGACTCGGTGGGGTTCTCGGTACGGCGTCGACGGCTGTCGCGAAACAGAGTTGGCGACGGGTCGAATCGCCGACCGGGAGCTCCCTCACGGGTGCTGAGTACACCAGCAACGGCGCTTACGCGAGCGGGGAGGGGGGCGCCATTATTCGTCGCACCGACGGCGACGAGTGGGTAACAGTCGTCAACTCCGGACCCACCGGGCAGTCGAAGACCCTGAACGGGGGTGCCGTGACCGACGACGCCGAACGCTACTGGGTCGCCGGCAACAGCGGCGTGATCGGCGAGTACGACACGGAGACGGCCACTCTCTACGACCACTCGAAACCGCTCGGGATCGGCAGCGCGTTCAGCAGTATCGGCGTCAGCGGCGACGCGGGTGACGAACGCATCTATCTCGGGAAGGCCTCCGGGGAGGTCCTCATCGGCACCCGAACCGAGGACGGCGGGATCGACTGGATGCTCTCGGACACCGGGTCGGGGTACGACGTCCAGGCCGTGGACTTCCAACTCGGCTCGGGTGAGGGGTACGTGTCGACCAGCGGCGGGAGCGTCTACTGGACGGCCGACGCCGGCGGCTCGTGGAGTCGGGTCGGCGTCGACGCCTCCCAGACGGGATACACGGCGGTACTCACTGAGGACCGAACGACACCGAACCACGTCTACGTCGGCGGCGGCGGCGGCCGGATCCTTCGGCTGGACTGTGACTGCAACATCTGGACGCCCACCGAGGCGGGCAGCAAGCGAATCCACTCGCTCGAATCGAACAACAAGGGCGAGCGGTTCCTCGGCGCCGGCGGGAGCGGTCGGATCTACCACAAGGCCGACGCGAGCGACGGTGCCGGCTGGAAGGTCACGAACACGAGCACCGGTAACGCGTTACTGGCGGCAGCCCCGGCCGACAAGGGCAGCGAAGTCGACATCGTCGTGGGTAACAGCGGGACAATTATCGAGCGATAGCGGCTAGGAGAAACAATAAATCTAGGAAGAGCAGAGAACCTATAGGGATATCTGTACTCTTTTCTCGGCGCGATTGGCCCCAACTCCTTTTACGATGGCTTGTGTCTCCAGAGGTAGGTGCCGACAATGTCCGAGAAGCCATTCAGTCGACGGTCGTTCGTAAAGACGGTTGGCGCGGCAGTGTCGGTCGCGGCGGGGGGGGCGTTCGCCGTCGATCGCGCGTCAGCAGCAAGCGAGTGGCAGTCAGTAGAGTCACCGACGAGTAAGACGCTGTACGGCGTCTCCAACACCACGCGTGGCCCGCACGCCGTGGGTTCGACGGGGGACATCGTCGCCCGACGAAGCAACGGCAACTGGGAGAAGGTCGTCGACGTGGGGCCGGCAGCCCGGAGCAACTCGCTCCGGACGATGGCGGTCACCGACGACTACAAGCGCATCTGGTTCGCCGGCGGCTCCGGCGCGCTGGGGTGTTACGACGTCGAAGAGGGACTGAAGTACAACTACTCCGCGCCCAACGGGATGACCTCCACGTGGGAGGGAATCTCCGTCACCGGGGATCAGGGCAGCGAGCGAGTTCAGGTGTTCAACGGCTCCGGCGAGGTCATCATCGGGACGTACGACGACCAGAACTGTATGGTGTTCGGGAGCCCGAACAAGCCTGGCGGCGGATCGCGCGTGCCCGCGGTCGACTTCCGCGAGAAGGCGACCAGCGTCGGTCACGCGGTCGACACCTCCTCACAGGTGTACGAGAGCCGCGACGGCGGCGAGACGTGGGAGAACGTCGGGATCCCGAACTCGCAGGTCGGGCACTACGACGTGATCAGCTACATCGACAGCAACGATCAGGAGTTCGTCTACGTCGCCTCCGACGGCGGCTACCTCTACCGGATGAACTGTGACTGTAACACGTGGACCCCGATCGGGCTCGGGACCAAGCGGCTCTCGTGTGTTACACACGACATGAACGACAACCTGCTCGTCAGCGGCTCCTCGTCGACGATCTACGAGAAGCTCGACGACCAGGAGTGGAACAGTGTCGAGTCGCCGGTCCAGGCGGACTTCTACGAGGCGGCCTACGGCCGAACCACCTACCCGGACGGTACGGAGACGCCGGACGTGATCGTCGGCTCCAGCGGGACGATCATCGAGCGACCGCCCGAAGCGTAAGCGTCGGGCCCGTCGTTTTTTCGGAACGCAGCGATCGGCCAGCGGCGGCGCCGGCGGTCACCATCACGGATACGTTATCCGTCCAATATCCAGTATCGTTAAGCGTCTCGATCGTGAACCGGAGAGTATGCAAGAGACGACCGCGGGGGTCGACGCCGCCGGCGTGGCGGCGCTGAAGGAGATCGCGTTGTCCGGTGGGATCGACGGGCAGCGAAAGGTGTCGTGTTCGGCGCTGGGCGAGCGCCTCGACGCCTCGAGCCAGACCGCCTCCCGACGGCTGCAGCGACTGGAGTCCGCCGGCCTGATCGAGCGCGAGGTCGTCGCCGACGGGCAGTGGGTGTCGCTGACGGCGGCGGGGAAGTCCCGCCTCCGCGAGGAGTACGCCGACTACCGCAAGCTGTTCGAGGGCGACGCCGCGCTCTCGCTGTCGGGCGGCGTCACGGGCGGCGTCGGCGAAGGGCGCCACTACATCTCGCTGCCGGGGTACAACCGCCAGTTCGTCGAACGGCTGGGCTACGACCCCTACCCGGGCACGCTGAACGTCTCCCTCGACGAGCAGAGCACCCGGAACCGCAGCGAGCTGAGCGCGGTCGAGGGGATCGACATCGACGAGTGGGAGGACGAGGAGCGCACGTACGGCTCGGCGACGTGCTACGCCGCCCGACTGGAGGCCGACGCCGGGAGCTACGAGCCGGTTCACGTCATCGTCCCCGACCGGACCCACCACGACGAGGACCAGATCGAGCTGATCGCCCCAGAGATGCTTCGGGACGAACTGGGACTCGCCGACGGCGACGAGGTCGTCGTGGAGATCGAGGACGCATGAGTTCGACCCGAACCGGCGTCGACGCCGTCGCCGCCGCCGAGGCGGCCTTCGCCCGTGGCGAGCCCGTGTTGATCCACGACGCCGCCGACCGCGAGGGCGAGGTAGACATCGTCTACCCCGCGGCCGCCGTCGATCCGGAGGCGGTCCGCCGACTGCGCGACGACGCGGGTGGCCTGATCTGTGTGGCCATCGACGACGCCGTCGCCGACGCGTGGGACCTGCCGTTCCTCTCGGACGCGCTCGATCACCCCGCGGCCGAGGCCGCACACCTCGACTACGACGACCGCTCGTCGTTCTCGCTGCCGGTGAACCACCGCGAGACGTTCACCGGGATCACCGACGACGACCGCGCGCTGACGATCCGGGAACTCGGCGCCGCCGCCGACGCCGCCGACGCCGGGCAGTTCGGCGCCGACGCCTTCGCCGAGACGTTCCGCTCGCCGGGCCACGTGACGCTCCTGCGCGGTGCGCCGGACCTGCTCGCGGACCGGCAGGGCCACACCGAACTGGGGCTGGCACTCGCGGCGGCCGCCGGCCGGGAGCCCGCAGTCGTCGTGTGTGAGATGGTCGACGGCGAGACCGGCGCCGCGCGAACCCCCGCCGACGCCCGCGCGTACGCCGAGCGCGAGGGGTTGGTGTACGTCGAAGGGCGCGACCTGTTGACCCGACTGGGCTAGACCGCCGTTTCTGCCGAATTTAAGACCCCGCCGGTCCCACTCGGGGTCATGAGCGCGTTCGAGCAGATGGAAGAAGACGGGACGATCTGGATGAACGGCGAGTACGTCGACTGGGAGGACGCCACCGTCCACGTTCTCAGCCACGCGATGCACTACGGCACGGGCATCTTCGAGGGCGTCCGGGCCTACGACACCGAGGAGGGTACCGCCATCTTCCGCTGGGAGGAGCACCTCGACCGGTTCTACAACTCCGCGAAGCCCTACGACATGGAGATCGACTTCACGCCGGAGGAACTCACCAAGGCGACGCTGGAAGTGATCCGCCGGAACGACCTCGAGTCGGCGTACGTCCGCCCGCTTGCGTACTACGGCTACGACTCGCTGGGCGTCTCGCCCGGCGACTGCCCGACCGACGTGACGGTCGCGGCGTGGCCGTGGGGCGCCTACCTCGGCGACGACGCACTGGAGAACGGGATCGAGGTGAAGGTCTCCTCGTGGCGCAAGCACGCCTCCAGCCAGATCCCGACCAACGCCAAGACCACCGGGCTGTACGTCAACAGTCTGCTGGCCGGCGAGGAAGCCCGCCGCCACGGCTACACCGAGGCCATCGTCCTGAACAAGGAGGGCAACGTCGCGGAGGGGCCCGGCGAGAACATCTTCCTCGTGCGCGACGGCGAACTCTACACGCCCGGCCTGAGCGAGTCGATCCTCGACGGCATCACCCGGGATACGGTGATCACGCTGGCCGAGGAGCGCGGCTACGAGGTCCACGACAACGTGAGCATCTCGCGTGGCGAACTCAACACCGCCGACGAACTGTTCTTCACCGGTTCGGCCGCTGAGGTCACGCCGATCAAGCAGGTCGACAACGTCGAGATCGGTAACGGCGGCCGCGGCCCGATCACCGAGGAACTGCAGACCGCGTTCTTCGACCTCGTGGAGCGTCGCACCGACGACCACGAGGAGTGGTTCACGTACGTCTAGATCGGGTTCCCCGTTTTTCCGCGTTCGTCCGTGGGTGTGGCGTCGACGGCCCCGGTTCGCCTGAGACCCTGATACACGGACCCACACCCCTGCGTCCCTTCGAAACCCTTACCACCGAATCGTGAGTATCCACGGCTAACTCGCTGGTCGACGGGACGCCAGTGGGCACCCGATAGCTCGGGACGAAATGTGGTCGGAGCCGGCGACGTCGCCGCCCCGACTGAATCGCAAGCGCCCGCAACCCAAGACAATGGCACGAAGTTTCTACTCCCACATCAAGGACGCGTGGAAGGAGCCGGGCGACGGCAAGCTCGCCGAGCTCCAGTGGCAGCGAAAGCAGGAGTGGCGCACCCAGGGCGCCATCGAGCGCATCGAGCGCCCGACCCGCCTCGACAAGGCCCGCGAACTCGGCTACAAGGCCAAGCAGGGCATCGTCGTGGTCCGCGTCGCCGTCCGCAAGGGCGGGGCCCGGAAGCGCCGACACAAGGCCGGCCGGCGTTCGAAGCGACAGGGCGTCAACCGCATCGGTCGCCGGACCTCCATCCAGCGCATCGGTGAGGAGCGCGCATCCCGGAAGTACCCCAACCTCCGCGTGATGAACTCCTACTGGGTCGGTGAGGACGGCTCGCAGAAGTGGTTCGAGGCCATCCTCGTGGACCCCGAACACGCCGCGATCCAGAACGACGACGACCTCAACTGGATCTGCGACGACTCCCACACCGGCCGCGCGTTCCGCGGCCTGACCAACGCCGGCAGGTCCAACCGTGGGCTTCGCACCCGCGGCAAGGGTGCCGAGAAGGTCCGCCCGAGCATCGCGGCGGGCAACCGCGGCGGCAAGTAACACCGATCACGTTCACGGGAGCGAAGCTCCCGTTAGCCAACCAGAGATCTCTGAGTTCTGGTGACGGCGCGCGAACTGCCGCGCGATCCGTCGCGCGGCGGCGGGGCCGATGCCGTGATCGTGTAGACACAGATCGTTTCTCCGTTATTCACGTTCGACAGCTACTGCGTCGCCGTTTTGTGCCCGCGTTCCGAACGCCGCCAGTATGAGCGAGACCGACAGCGCGTCCGCGGCAGCGATCGGCGGCGGGGCAGGTGGTGCCGTCGGTGCCGGGGTCGCCAGCACGACGGTCACAGACCCGCTGCTGGGCACCGTACTCGCACTCGCGGCAGGAACGATGGTCGGGGGCGTCGCGCTCGTGCTCTACGACCGACTCGGGAGCTGAATCAGTCGCTGACTTTCACGACCTGCTTCCCGATGTTCTCGCCCTCGAACAGTCCGAGGAAGGCGTCGGGGGCGTTCTCGATCCCCTCGACGACGCTCTCGCGGTACTGAATGTCGCCGGCGGCGACCCACTCGGCGAGGTCGGCGCTGGCCTCCTCGAACCGCGGTGCGAAGTCGCCGACGAGCAGCCCCTCGACGGTCGCACGGGTCTCGATGACCTTCCCGAGCTTTCGGGGGCCGGTGGGCATCTCCTCGGCGTTGTAGAGCGCGATCTGCCCACAGACCGCGACGGTGGCGTCGACGTTCAGGTGCGTGAACACGGCGTCGGTGATCGGGCCGCCGACGTTGTCGAAGTAGCCGTCGACGCCTTCCGGGGCGGCTTCGGCGAGCGCCTCGACGTAGTCGTCGGTCGATTTGTAGTTGATACAGGCGTCGAAGCCGAACTCCTCCTCGACGACCTCGCACTTCTCGTCGCTGCCGGCGAAGCCGACGACCGTTGCACCCTGTAGCTTCGCGAGCTGGCCGACGACCGAACCGACCGCGCCCGCGGCGGCGCTGACGACGACGGTGTCGCCCGCTTTCGGTTCGAGGACCTCACGCGTGCCGAAGTAGGCCGTGCGGCCGGGCATTCCGAGCACGCCCAGCGCCGTTGAGACGGGGAGTGCGCCGGTCTCGATGCGCTGGAGGCCGGCGGCGTCGGCGATGTGGTACTCCGACCAGGACATGTTGCCGACGACGGTGTCGCCGGCCTCGAACTCCGTGCCGGCCTCGTCGACGACTTCGCCGACAGCGGCGCCTTCGAGCGGTTCGTCGACCCCCCACGGGTCGGCGTAAGACTCGCCGGCGGCCATCCGGCCGCGCATGTAGGGGTCGACCGAGAGATAGCTGATCTTCACGAGCACCTCGCCGGCGCCGGGGTCGTCGAGTTCGACCGTTCGGCGGTCGAAGGTGTCGTCGTCGGGCCGACCTTGGGGTCGCTCAGCGAGGAAGTAGCGTTCTGTCGTGACCATACCCGACCGAGGGGCGGCGGAGGGAAGGGCGCTACGGCGGTGGCACGACGCGGATGGCCCGGCCCGAACGCCGCCGTCCGTGCGCTTAACCCCGACCGGACCCGTACACGGCGTATGACCGACCTCTCGCTGGACGCGACGCAGTTGGACCGCTACTCCCGGCACATCATCCTCGACGACGTGGGACCGGAGGGCCAAAAGCGCCTGCTGGAGGGCAGCGCGCTCGTCATCGGCGCCGGGGGCCTCGGCGCGCCGGTGATCCAGTACCTCGCGGCCGCGGGCGTGGGACGGCTCGGTATCGTCGACGACGACGTGGTCGAGCGCTCGAACCTCCAGCGCCAGATCATCCACCGCGACGCCGACGTGGGGCGGGCGAAAGCGGAAAGCGCCGCGGAGTTCGTCGCCGACCTCAACCCCGACGTGGACGTCGAAGCCATGCAGCGCCGGATCGCCCCCGAGGAGGCCCGCAAACTGGTCGCCGACTACGACGTGGTCGTCGACTGCACCGACAACTTCCCCACGCGGTACATGCTCAACGACGCCTGCCGGATCGAGGGCGTCCCGCTCTGTCACGGGGCGATCTACAAGTTCGAGGGGCAGGTGACGACCCTCACCCCCGACGGCCCCTGCTACCGCTGTCTGTTCCCCGAGGCACCCGAACCCGGCACGGTCCCGGACTGTGCGACGACCGGCGTCCTCGGCGTGCTCCCGGGGACCGTCGGCTGCCTGCAGGCCACTGAAGCCGTGAAAGTGCTGCTCGGGCTGGGTGAGACGCTCTCGGGGCGGCTGCTGTTCTACGACGCCCGGGAGCTCTCCTTCGAGACTGTCCCCTACCGACAGAACCCCGACTGCCCAGTCTGTGGCGACGACGGCATCGACGACCTCGCGGGCGTCGACTACGCGGATGGCTGTGCAGTGGCGAGCGACTGAACGGCCGTGTGGTAACGTTTACCAAGCGTTAGTGCACTCAAGAAGCTTTTGTTACAGCGGTTCTACGGTTTGTAGCCCGTTCGAACCGTGATACGGGTGTTTGTGGGGTTCACACACCGGCACAAGATTTATATAGTACAGTACCTTACCCATGAGTGAAGACAACCCCGGCGAGCGGCGTCGGACGAAGTCGTTTACCCAATCCAATGAGTACCAATACGACCCACCGCGAGACCGAAGTGGAACGGGCAGAGACCGAAGAGGAACACCACTGCCCCGAGTGCGGTGGTTCCCTGAACACCGACGAGGCACAGGCAGAGACCGTCTGTGCTGACTGTGGCCTCGTCGTCGACGAGGACGCGATCGACCGCGGGCCCGAGTGGCGTGCGTTCGACGCCGGCGAGAAAGACCAGAAGTCCCGCGTCGGTGCCCCAACGACGAAGATGATGCACGACGACGGGCTGTCGACCAACATCGGCTGGCAGAACAAGGACGCCTACGGCAACAGCCTCTCGGCCAGCCAGCGCGAGAAGATGCAGCGCCTCCGAACGTGGAACGAGCGCTTCCGCACCCGCGACCACAAGGAGCGGAACCTCAAGCAGGCGCTGGGTGAGATCGACCGGATGGCCTCCGCGCTCGGCCTCCCGGAGAACGTCCGTGAGACCGCGTCGGTGATCTACCGACAGGCGCTGAACAAGGACCTGCTCCCCGGCCGCTCGATCGAGGGGATCGCCACCGCGAGCCTCCACGCCGCGGCCCGGATGGGGAACGTCCCCCGAAGCCTCGACGAGATGAGCGCCGTCTCCCGCGTCGATCAGGCGACGTTCAAGCGGGCCTACCGCTACATCGTCCGGGAGCTCAAACTCGAGATCCAGCCCGCCGACCCGCTCGAGTACCTCCCGCGGTTCGCCAGCGAACTCGAACTCGACGACGAGACCGAGCGCCGCGCCCGGGAGCTCCTCGAGACGGCGAAGCGCCAGAACGTCCACTCGGGCAAGTCCCCCGTCGGGCTCGCCGCGGCGGCGATCTACGCCGCGGGCGTGCTGACGAACAACGCGCTCACGCAGTCGGAGGTCAGCGCGGCCACCGACATGAGCGAAGT
Source organism: Halolamina litorea (assembly GCF_026616205.1). Lineage (NCBI taxonomy): Archaea > Methanobacteriati > Methanobacteriota > Halobacteria > Halobacteriales > Haloferacaceae > Halolamina > Halolamina litorea. The sequence goes on along the minus strand of NZ_JANHGR010000001.1, from coordinate 36,930 downwards.
CACCATCCGGAACCGGTACCAGGAACTCCTCCAGGCCGCCGAGTCCGGCCGCGCGGCCGCGGCCTGAGTCGGCGACGACGCGCCGCCGGACACCGCGTGGGCGACCGTCGAGATCGACGGCCGCCGGCGACACAACCGCTGATCGGCCCTCTTTATAAGCGACCGACCTTGCGTTCCGGGAACGCCGGGTCTCCCGCGGGAAACGGCCCAATAGTGCCCGTTATCGACCGAATACCGCCGGCGACGGCGTCCCGTCGGCCGGCCGGCTTTCGAACGGAAACTCCGTTCGGCCGCGTTCGGCGTTCTCGTAAGCGAAACCGCGTTGAACGGGGAGCCCCTATGTACGACCAATGAGTGACGAGACACGAAAAGAACACATCCGCGTCCGCGGGATGTCCTGTGCGAACTGTTCGGACACCGTCGAGAGCGCGGTCTCCGGGCTCGAGGGCGTCGAGTCGGCGTCGGTGAACTTCGCCACCGACGAGGCGTCGATCGAGTACGACCCCGAGACGACCTCGCTGTCGGCGGTCGTCGATGCCATCGAGGACTCGGGCTACACCCCCGAGATCGAGAAGCGAACGATCGCCGTCCAGGGGATGTCCTGTGCGAACTGCTCGGAGGCCGTCGGGAGCGCCCTCGAACGGACTCCCGGCGTCGTCGACGCCTCGGTGAACTTCGCCACCGACGAAGCCATCGTCCGGTACAACCCCGAGACCGTCGATATCCGGACGCTGTACGACGCGATCGAACAGTCCGGCTACGAGCCGGTCCGGCAAGGTGAGGACGACGACGGCGATGACGGCCCGAGCGAGGCCGACAAACAGCTCCGGCTGTTCGGCTTCGGGCTGGTCCTCTCGGTGCCGATCCTGGTGCTGGCAGTCGGGGGGAACCTCTTCCCGAACGTCGTTCCCGGCTCGCTGTTCGGGGTCGACGACCTCTGGTACCAGTTCGGCCTCGGCCTGATCGTGCAGGCGGTCGTCGGCAAGCAGTACTACGAGAACGCCTACCGCGCGGTGGTCAACAACCGCAGCGCGAACATGGACGTGCTCGTGGCGATGGGCTCGACGGCGGCCTTCCTCTACTCGACGACCGTGCTGTTCGGCGCGCTCGAGGGGGGCCACTACTTCGACACCGCGGCGTTCATCCTCCTGTTCGTCACCGCGGGCAACTACCTCGAAGCCCGCTCGAAGTCACAGGCCTCCTCGGCGATCCGTGAGCTACTGAGCCTGGAGGTCGACACCGCGACCCGGATCACCGACGACGGCGAGGAGGAAGTGCCCCTGCGTGAGGTCGAGGCCGGCGACCGGCTGAAGGTCCGGCCCGGCGAGAGCATCCCGACCGACGGCGTCGTCGAGTCCGGCGAGTCGGCCGTCGACGAGTCGATGGTCACCGGCGAGTCCGTGCCCGTCGAGAAGGCACCCGGCGACGAGGTCGTCGGCGGCACGGTCAACGAGAACGGCCTGCTGACGGTCGAGGCGACGAAGGTCGGCGAGGAGACCGCCCTCCGGCAGATCGTCCGGACGGTGAAGGAGGCCCAAGCGACCCAGCCAGACATCCAGCGGCTCGCCGACCGGGTGTCGGCGCGGTTCGTCCCGGCGGTCATCGCCAACGCGCTGCTGTGGGGGCTGCTGTGGTTCCTGTTCCCCGAGACGCTCGCGGGGGTCGCCCGAGCGCTGCCCGTCCTCGATATGGTCGGGGGCGGCCCGACGGCCGCCGGCGGCACCGTCGCCGTCGGCGAGTTCGCGATCATCGCGTTCACCAGCGCGGTCGTCATCGCCTGCCCCTGTGCGGTGGGGCTGGCTTCGCCCGCGGCGACGATGGTCGGCACCGCACTGGGGGCGAAAAACGGGATCCTGTTCTCGGGCGGCGACGTGCTCGAACACACCCGGAACATCGACACGATGGTGTTCGACAAGACGGGGACGCTGACCCACGGCGAGATGACGCTGACCGACGTGGTCGCGGTCGGCAACGACGCCCGCCCCGACGGCGGTGCGCTGGCTGACCGCGAGGACGAGGACGCTGGGCCCGACACCGGCGACGAGACCGAACTGCTCTCGCTCGCCGCCAGCGCCGAGTCCGGCAGCGAACACCCCATCGGCGAGGCCATCGTCGCCGGCGCCGAGGAGCGCGGCGTCGAACTCTCGGACCCCGAGGACTTCGAGAACGTCCCCGGCCACGGCCTGCGTGCGACGGTCCGGGGCAAGCGCGTCGTCATCGGCAACCGCGACCTGCTGGCCCGCGACGACGTGGCGGCAGGCCCGCTCGCCGACCGCGCCGAGCAACTGGAGGGTGACGGGAAGACCGCCGTCCTCGTGAGCGTCGACGGCGAGCTCGCCGGCGTGCTCGCGGTCGCCGACGAGGTCAAGGAGTCGGCCCGGCAGGCCGTGAGCGCCCTCGACGACCGCGGTACGGCGGTCCACATGCTGACCGGCGACAACGAGCGGACCGCCCGCGCGGTCGCCCGCGAGGTCGGCATCGACGAGGCGAACGTCCGGGCGGGCGTCAAGCCCGAGGAGAAGGCCGCGACCGTCGAGGAACTCTCCGAATCGGGCACCGTCGGCATGGTCGGCGACGGCGTCAACGACGCCCCCGCGCTGGCCGCCGCGGCGGTCGGCATGGCGATCGGTTCGGGGACCGACGTGGCCATCGAGGCCGGCGACGTGACGCTGATGAGCAGCGACCCGATGGACGCCGTGCGCGCCATCCGCATCTCGGAGGGGACGATCTCGAAGATCAAGCAGAACCTCTTCTGGGCGCTGGCGTACAACACGGCGATGGTGCCGCTTGCGAGTCTCGCGCTGATCCAGCCGATCTACGCGGCGGGCGCGATGTCGTTCTCCAGTTTCTCGGTGCTGCTCAACAGCATCGCCTTCCGGGCCTACGACGCCGAGGAACCCTACAAGTTCCTCGGGCTGTTCCGGTAGGCCGGCCCCGAAGCCCCGTTGGCCCTCCCGCGAGCGAAACCGGTATCCCCGCCGGTCGGCTAGCGCCGACAAATGGACTGCGACCGCTGTGGCGCCGACGCGGTGATGCACGCCGCCTACTCCGGCGCCCACCTCTGTGAGCGACACCTCTCCCGGTCCGTCGAGAAGCGGGTGCGACGGCGCATCCGCGAGGACGACCTCATCGGCGCCGACGCGACCCCCGACGACCCCGAGACGTGGGTGATCGGCCTCTCCGGGGGGAAAGACTCGGTCGTCCTCACGGAGATCCTGGCCGAGACGTTCGGCGAGGACCCCCGGATCGAGTTGGTCGCGCTGTCGATCCACGAGGGAATCGAGGGCTACCGCGACGAGTCGCTGGCGGCGAGCGAGGAACTCACCGCCGACCTCGACATCGCCCACGAGGTCGTCGGCTACGAGGAGGAGTTCGGCGTCCGCATGGACGACGTGGTCGAGGACGACCCCGAGAACATGGCGCCGTGTGCCTACTGTGGGGTCTTCCGCCGTGACCTGCTGGAGGACTACGCCGAGCAGTTGGGCGCCGACAAACTACTGACGGGCCACAACCTCGACGACGAGGCCCAGACGGCGCTGATGAACTTCCTCGAGGGCGACGTGAAGCAGGTCGCCAAACACTTCGACGCCTCCATCGGCGGCTTCGAGGACCGGGCCGAGAGCGAGGCGTTCGTCCCACGGGCGAAGCCCCTGCGGGACATCCCCGAGAAGGAGGTGGCGCTGTACGCCCACCTGAACGATCTGCCGGCCCACATCACCGAGTGCCCCCACGCCAGCGAGGCGTATCGGGGCGAGATTCAGGAACTGCTCCTCAAACTGGAGGAGAACCATCCCGGGACGCGACACTCGATCATGGCGGGCTACGAGGAGCTGGCGGAGTTGGCCTCCGACGCCTACGACGACGGCGACGAGGCGACCGCTCTGGGCGAGTGTGAACGCTGTGGCTCGACGACGTCGGGGGACGTCTGCCGGAAGTGCCGGCTGCTGGCGTCGATGGAAGCGGTGTAAGGCTACCCGACGACGGAGTCGGGCGCGACCACCATCACGATCAACAGACAGAGAAACACCGAGACCGCCGCGATCCGGAAGGCGCCGGCCGCGCGCCGTCGGTCCGACGGGAGCGACTCCGCGACCCCGGAGAGCGCGTTCCCGGCCGCCATGACGAGGAGCCACCACGCCGAGGTGTCGGCGTGGGTGTAGCCGTAGAACCCGACGAAGAAGATGGCGCTCACGAACATGACGATCGAGTGGAGGCGCCCGGAGGGTTCGCTGAACACGATCTCGCTGATTCGGGAGGGCATCAGGGGTAGCTCCAGTGGGAGCGGTAAATAGCCGGGGGAGCGCGATTCAGACCCGCCCCACCGTCACCTCGAAGGGTACCACCTCGCGCCGGCGGTAGCGCTCCTCACCCATCGCGGCCACGACCTCTCGGCCCATCTCGCGCCAGCGAGCGCGGAGCTCGTCGTAGTCGACGCCCGCGGCGCGGAGTTCGGTCTCGTGCTCGGCGATCCCGGCACCGCTTGCCTTCCGGGCGGCGTCCTCCAGCGCCGGCTCCGAGTACGGCGGTTCGACAAGCTTCTCGTGCTCGTAGGTACGTCGGTCGATCACGTCGACGCCGGCCGCCTCGAACAGGTCGGGGACACGCTCGCCCATCGCCACGTCGGTCTCGACGCCGTCGAGGTACGCCTCCCGCACCTCCCGCTCCAGTCGTTCCTCAGTGTCGACCGTCGAGGCGACCGCCACGGCGGCGTTGTTCGGCTCGATCGCCGCGACGAGATCCTCCGAGACGCGGGCGAACTCCCGGACGGCTGCGGCGGGGTCGGGGAGATTGATCAACAGCGCCTGACAGACGACGAGGTCGGCGACGCCGTCGCCGAACGGCAGCCGGGTCGCATCACCGCCGACGGTCGGCAGGCCGGTCTCCTCGCTGGCAACCGCGAGCAGCCGCGGGTCGGCGTCGACGCCGATGACCTCGCCGGGGGTTTCGGCCGCGAGCACCCGGGAGAGTTCGCCCGTGCCACAGCCCACGTCCAGCACGCGCTCCCGGTCGTCGAGCGCGAGAGCGTCGAGCGCCGCCGTCGACTCCCACATGCCGCGGCGCGTGTGTTCGAGGTACTCCGGGGTGAACTCCCGCACGGGCGTCGATGGCACCGGATCGTGGAAAAGTGGGTCGGTCAGTCGCGGCGGGCCAGCGCGGCCGCGGCGACGCCGGCGACGGCGATCAGCGCGGCGGGGGTGCCGAAGCCAGGCGCTTCGGCGTCGCTACGCTCGGTCGGGTAGCGCACCCGGACCTGTGCGGAGGACTCGATCGAGTGGGTGTCGCTGGCGGCGAAGGTGGTGAGGTCGTACACCTGCGCGGAGTCGTTGATCGCGTTCAGGCCGACGAAGATCCGGAAGTTCGCTTCGACGGTCTCACCGGGCTCGATGGTGTCCCACGTGAACGTGCGGTTGCTCTCGTGGAACGTCCCGGTGTCGGAGGACGCCGAGACGAAGTTCCAGCCCTGGGGTGTCGTCAGCGAGAGCGAGAGTCCTTCGAGGGGCTGGTCGCCGGTGTGGGTGAGTGTGAACGGGAGGTCGATCCGGCCGCCGGGTTCGGCGGGGACGGTCGGCGACTCGAAGGTCAGCGTGCTCGTCGTGCGGACGGTGAGGTCCATCCGGCCGGCGACGTAGTTCCGTGGCGCACTCACGCCCGCCTCGGAGACGGCGACGACGGTCTCGGCGTCGATCTCGGCGGGGACAGTCAGTTCGTACCCCCCGGAGGCGTTGGTCGTCGTCGCGGCGACGCCGTCGGGCTGTTCGGCGGCGATCTCACGGAGTTCGCTTTCGGTCGCGTTGCCGAGCCGGGCTTCGCTCCCGACCAGCACCGTTGCGTCGGCGACGGCGGTGCCGTTGAGGTAGGAGACGGTACCGCTGAGCGTGGTGTCCGACTGGATCGCCGCCCGATCGGGCGCCGACGCGTCGGCCGGCGCGGCCGCACCCGCGGCGGGCGCGACGAGCAGCGAGAGCAGCGCGACGAGGAGGAGCGGTCGCATAGCGGGTGTTGGGCGTGGAGTCGTAAGTCAGCCTCGGAAGCGGTCTACTCGGGGAGGTAGTCCTTGAGTATCGGGGGGTCGGGGAGGCCGTTCGACGTCGGCCCCCAGCCGAACCGGAAGATGCCGTCCGAATCGAGGAGGTGCTCCAGTTCCGCCGCCGAAAGAGGGTGGCCGAGCCGGTCGTGCGTGCCGGCGAGCCGATGGCCGTCCGGGCCGTTCTCGAAGCGAGCCCACATGACGCGTCCGAGGGGGTCGTGTTCGTCCGTGTCGAGTTCGACCGAGAGCTGGTACTCGTCGGCGCCGCTCCGCTCGACGTGGAAGATCGGGGGGCAGTGCCCGATCGGGCGGCGCGTGACCGAGAGCGTAGGGTCGCCGACGAACCGCGTCTCGTCGGCGCCGGCGAGGCGGGCGCTCGACGCAACGGACCGGCCGACCATCAGATAGGCGGCGAGCGCCCGCGTGGTGTCGTACCGGAGGGACTCGGCCGACAGGCAGGCGACCGACACGGTATCGAACAGCCCCGTGAGCGGCGCGACCGTCGGGCGGTCCCACTGGAACGAGATCGCTCCCGCGGTCCCATCGGGGAGGTCATCGAACGCGAGGACGCCGTCCGAACAGACGAATCCGTCCGCGGAGACGCGGTTGCCGTAGTGGACGTACGCGTACGGCTCGGCCAGCAACGAGCGCAGTTCCGTCCGCGTGACCGATCGACGGTAGGTCGCTGTCGGGACCCCCTCGAGACGGAAGCGGCCCCAATCGGCCCGGGCGAACGAGTCCGGTTCGGGACGGTCCCAGCCGACGAACAGCACCGAGGCGTCACCGGCGGCCTGCTCCTCGTGGCCGGTGGCGCGCTCGCGGGCCGCCGGGGGGAACGCGGCGACATGGGGCGGGGGCGAGAGGTTCGTCGAGATGTCGATCGGTTTGTGCAGCGTCGCGGGGTCCCGAGGGGTGGCGTCCTCGGTGACGTGGACCCTCGAAAGCGTGTTCAGCAGGTACGGCAGCGTCTCGGCGTCGTCGATGGTCGGGTGGAGGGTCCCGACCGCGGGCCAGTCGGGGGCGTACGGGGCGACGGTGTCGACGGAAACCTCCAGGTACTCGAGAAGCTGTCGGTGGACCGGCTCGTCGTAGAGTTCCGGCGGGTAGAACGGGAGTTCGGGCGCGAGTTCCTCGTACTCGTAGCGGGGCAGCGAGTAGTAGCCGCCGATCCGAACGAGACTGTCGAGGACGAGCGCGTGGGCCAGCAGGTCGTCCACCGACTGCTCCAGTTCGGCGCCCGACCCCAGGGCCTCGACGTGCTGGCTGCCGAGTCGCAGCTCCGCACGGTCGGCAGGGACCACCTCCGCGCCGAAGTAGTGTGCTAACGGCGCCACGCGGAGCACGTCCGCCACGTCGAGTGGGACACCGACGGTGACCTCGGTATCGGGGATCGAGAGGCCGTCCGGGATGTGTCGTTCGTCGCCGACCTCGATCCCGGGCGGGTGCCCCCGCAGCGTCGGCCACGACCGCTCCGCCGACCACTCCTTGATCGACGAGCCGAGGTGGGAGACGGCCGTCATCAGGTCCGCGGGGTCGTCCCGGATCGTCATCGTCGCGACCGGCGTCTCGTGGAACGACCGGGCGCCGACGACGACTCGCGTGGGCTCCTCGAAGGTCAGGAGCAGCGAGTCCGGGTTGTTGGGGTCGCCGACGAGGCGCCCCTCGATCGGCCCCTCCTCGACGTAGACGAGGAGCTTCACCGCCGCGGAGACGTCGGCGTAGACGCCGCCGCTGAGTTCGAACGCGCCGTCGACCGAGCCGTAGTGCTCGCCGTCGTCGCTCCGCAGTTGTGCGGAGGTCGCGTTTCGCATCTCGATAGCCGTCGTCTCGAGGCTCACCGCACCGTCGACGGGGACGTCGAACCACGCGCCCGTCGCGGGCGTCGTCGAGGCGCCCTCGTCGACTTCCAGCGAGAGTTCGCCGCCGCCGGCCTCGTCACGGACCGTCAGCACGCCGTCGGCGAGCGAGAAGGAGACGGCTCCGTTGCTCATCGTCGCCTCCCAGTCATACTCGTTGGGAACTGGTAGGGACGTATATACGTTTCTCCGAGAGTGTCAGCTACTCCCGGAGTTCCCGGACGTGTTCGACGTTCCACGCGAAGCTACGGCCGTCCTCCGTCGGGGTTTCGAGCACGAGCGGCACGTCGCGCCACTCGGGGTGGTTGATGATCCGGCCCATCCCCTCGTCGCCGATGTAGCCGTCGCCGATGTGGGCGTGTTCGTCCTTGTTCGTCCCGCACTCGTGTTTGGAGTCGTTGAGGTGGATCGCGTGGAGGTACTCGGTGCCGACCACGTCGTCGAACTCCGCGACGGTCTCGTCGACGGCCTCCGCGGTGGAGAGGTCGTAGCCCGCCGCGAACGTATGGGCGGTGTCGATACAGACGCCGATCTCCTCGTCGGTCTCGTCGATGATCCGCGCGAGGTGTTCGAACTGCCCGCCGAGTTTGGTGCCGCTGCCGGCGTCGCTCTCGATGAGGACCGTCACGTCGTCGGGCACGTCGAGGCTGTCGACGACGCCCGCGGCGTTCTCCAGCCCGCCGTCGACGCCGGCGCCGGTGTGGGCGCCGAGGTGGACGTTGACGTAGTCGATCCCCAGCCGGGCGGCGGCGTCGACCTCCTGTTGCATCGAGTCGCGGCTCTTCTCGCGCAGCCCCTCCTTGGGCGTACAGAGGTTCACGAGGTACGAGGAGTGGATGACCCACGGCCCCGCCAGTTCCTCGGCGGTCTCCTCGCGGAAGCGTGCGGCCTCCTCGTCGGTGATCTCGCCGTGGTCCCAGACCTGTGGGGAGTGGGTGAACACCTGCCCGCAGTTGCCGTCGATCTCGACCTGTCGCTCGACCGCATTGTCGACCCCGCCCGCGATGGAGACGTGAGCGCCGATCCTGAGCATGGTCGGAGTCGGCGAGCGACCGGCAAAAGCTGTTCGCTATCCACGGTCGGGGGAGCCAAAGACCCATGCCGTTCGGCTCCGTAGCGCCGCTAATGTCGCAATCGGACGGGCTCGCTGTGGGGGAGAAAGCTCCTGACTTCGAGGCGACGTTCGTCACCCCCGACGGCGACACCGCCCAGATGCGCTTTTCGCGGCTGCTCGCCGAGCGGCCGATCCTGCTGAACTTCTACACGATGGACTTCAGCCCGGACTGCGTATCCGAATGGTGTTCGTTCCGGGACTTCGAGTGGTTCACGAGCAACGACGACGTGGGCGTCGTCGGCATCAGCAAGTCCGGGCCGACGATGCACCGGCGGTTCATCGACTCGCTGAACCTCAAGTACCCCCTCTACGCCGACACCGACCTGAAGATAAGCGAGGCCTTCGAGGTCGACTACCGCGCGATGGGGCTGTTCCGGCGCGCCCGGCGCTCCTGTTTCCTGATCGATACGGACCGGACGGTCCGGTACAAGTGGCTCGGCGACCACTGGCTCGACCCGACGCGGGACACGCCGCCCGTCGACGAGATCCACCAAGCGATCGTCCGGGAACTCGGCGGCGAGGCCGAGCCGGCGTTCTGACTACCGCTCGGCCTCGCGGTCCCGGATCCACGCGTCGTTCCTGTACTTCGTGTCGGCGATCTCCTCGGCACGCTCCAGTTCGGCCTCGGTCCACGAACCTTCCTCGGCGTCGGCCCAATCCTGTAGCGCACTCTCGACGGCGTCGACGGCCTCGGCGCGGGTAACGTCCACGAGGTCGGTGATCCCCGTCACGCGTTCCTCGAACTGCTCGACGGTCACGTCCGGATCGGCGAACACTGCGAGGTGGGCTTCGGGGCGCGAGTCGTAGGTCAGTGAGCCGTGCTGGATGACGGCCTCCTTCCGGCGGTACTGGGCGTTCCCGGCCAGCTTCCGGCCCGCCCCGCCGTCGCTCACGATGTCGTGGGCCGGGTGGAGCGCGCGGAGGTAGCAGGCGGGGTGATAGATCGACGGGCGCTCGCTCTCGACGAAGTCGGCGTCGACGCCGAGGCGGGCGAAGGCGTCCAGGATCGGCGGGCAGAGTTCGTGGTAGCTCTCGATGAGTTCGCCCGGCAGTTCGTCGGCCGGGGCGGCGATGGAGTAGGCGATGTCGCCCTCGTTGTCGTGGTAGATGCCACCGCCGCCGGTCTGGCGCCGGGTCACGTCAACGCCGGCGGCCTCGCAGTGCTCCCAGTCGACGGTGTCAACGGCCTGCCCGTAGCCCATCGAGAGACAGGAGGGGGCCCAGCGGTAGACCCGGACCGTGCGCGGGCCGCCCGCGGCCGCGGTCTCGGCGGCCACCTCGTCAAGCGCCATCTGCAGCGGGCCGGGGCGGGCCTCCTCGCGGATCAGGCGCCACTCCCGGTCGGCGTGGTCGGTCATGGCCGGCGATGGGCGGGGGAGGCGAAAAGCGGTTCCGGTGGGCCGTCGACGTTTCTCGTGCGGTCGGCGCGAAGCGCGAGCAGAGTGAGAGCGAAGCTCTCACTGGCCGTGCGGGCGACGCATGGGTCGCCCGCACAACGCCTCCGTGCGCGACGCGAGCGCGAGGGAGGAGGGAGCGTCAGCGACCGAGTCGGTTGGGGAGGTTCGTGGCCGGTGCAGTAGGGGCGGGACTGAAAGGGGCCGTTCGCTCGGGGAAGCACGGCGACGCAAGCACGCGACCGACGGGAGCGCGCACAGCGAGCCGCGCGAGCCGAGCGAACGGGGGCTTTCGAGGTGTTGCTGACTCTGTTCACAACAGAACCACCCCAAACACCATCCACGTATAACGCGGCACGCTTTTTCCCACGGACCACCGAGAGCCCGTATGGTCGGCAACGTCGCGAGCGTGATGGCCGAGTTGGAGGACGAGGACTTCTACCTCCTCTCGGGGCTCGAACAGGGGATGCGCTTCTCGGAGTGGGTCAACCGCGGGAAGCTCCCCGACTACGCCGACATGACCGAGGAGGAGGTCGACTATCGGTTGGGTCGCTGTTCGGAACGCGAACTGATCGAGCGCAAGACGATGCAGTACGAGGGGTATCGCCTCACCTTCGAGGGGTACGACTGCCTCGCACTCCGGACGTTCTCCGAGCGCGGGACCATCGAGGGCGTCGGCGCCCCCCTCGGCGTCGGCAAGGAGGGCGACGTCTACGAGGTGCAGTCCTACCGCCCGATGGCGCTGAAGTACCACCGCGAGGGGTACACCGGCTTCCGGAAGATCCACAAGGAGCGTGACTACACCTCCGAGAACGACCACGTCTCGTGGTTCTACACCGCCCGGAAGGCCGCCGAACGGGAACACGAGGTGCTTTCCGAACTCTACCCCGAGGTGTCGGTCCCGCGACCGGTCGACCAGAACCGCCACGCGATCCTGATGGAGAAGTTCGAGGGCGTCGAACTCGAACGCGCCTCGTTCCCCTCCGAACAGGTCGTCGCGGTCTGTGACCTCGTGCTGCGGGAAATGAAGGACGCCTACGAGGCGGGCTACGTCCACTGCGACATGAGCCAGCACAACGTCGCCGTCGCCGAGAGCGGCGTCACCGTCTTCGACTGGCCCCAGGCGGTCCCGACCGACCACGAGAACGCCGACGACCTGCTGGCCCGCGACGTGGAGAACGTCGTGAGCTTCTTCCAGCGGAAGTACCCCGGGGAGATGCCCGACAGCGTCGACTACCGGGGCCTGAGCGAGTCGATAGCGGACGGGAGCTTCGAGACTGTCGCGGCGTTCGAAGACGAACCGCCTCAGTAGATACTGCCGCCCTCTTCGTCGTCGCCGCCCGGCGGCTCGCTCCAGTCGGCCGTCCCGTCGGGGATGCCGCCGCGTTCCAGGATCGTTCCAGCGGCGCCGACGGCCACGTCCCGAGCGCCGCCCTCGTCGCCGGCAGGAACGGCTGCCACGTCCCGGAGCGTGCGGTCGTTGTCGGTGGTGACGGTGACCCAGCCGTCCGGTGCGCGGCGGTAGACGCCGCCGCCGGTGCCGACGGCGACGGTCCGACCGACCGCCGCCGAGACGGCCGTCAAGGTGGGTTGGCCGAACGGAAACGAGAAGGAGTCGCCGTCCGCGTATCGGTAGCCCTCGCCCGGCGCGCGGATCGCGGTGATCGCCTCGCCGTCGGCGCCCACGTCACCAGAAGTCGCCGATTTCTGGTTGCCCGCAGCGCTCTGCGCTGCGACGTCGACGAACTCGTCGGGCTGGAACTGGACGGTGGTCCACTGCTCGCGGTCCTCGGTGACGAACAGCCGGCCGCCGCGGGAGAGCACCACCAGCCGGCCGTCGTCGAGCGCCTCCAGCCCCGCGAGCCCCGTGGCGAGGGTGGGCGGCCGGACGAACTCGCCGACCTCCAGCGAGCGGTCGACGATTGAGAGTCGGAGGACGGCGCCCTCGTCGGTCGCGAGGTAGACCGTCTCCTCGTTGGCGGCGCCGGTCACGGCGACGGCCTGCCAGTCGGCGTCGATCCCGTCCACGTTCGAGAAGTCCCGTTTGACGGCGCCGGCCACGTCGTACGTGCCGACGGCGCCGCTCTCGCCGGCGAACCAGACGCGGGCGCCCTCGCCGGTGGCGGCGACGGCCGCGAGGGTGCGCGAGTTCCCGGCGGGGCCGTGTTCGATGATCGGCTGCCAGCCCTCGCCGTTGGGCCGGCCGAACACGACGCCGCTCTCGCCGACGGCGACGGCGCCGGAGCCGAACACCGTCACGCCGTAGAGCGTGTTCCGCGCCGGCGTCTCGACGGTCTGCCACGCCGGCGGTTCGCGCGGAGTCATACGCGAGTAACCCATGCAACGGCAATAAATGCAGGCACGGCGGCGACCGTTGGCGCTCACGGGCGGGCGACAGCAGCCGTGCCGGGATGGCCGAACGTTTCAACCCCGATCCGGTAGCGGGGGTACGTGCACTCTCGCTACCGGAACGCGCTCGGCTTCCTCTCGCTCGCGTCGCTGTTCGGTATCTCCTTCGTCGCCATCAAGACCGGGCTCGGCGCGCTGCCGCCGCTGTTCTTCGCCGGCCTGCGTTTCGACGTGGCGGCGCCGCTCCTGCTGGGCTACGCGGCGATCCGTCACGACGACTGGCTGCCCGGGAACCGCGCCGACTACGCCGGCATCGCCGCCGGCGCGGTCGCGCTGATCGCGCTCAACAACGGCCTGCTCTTCCTCGGACAGGGCTACACCACGCCCGCGGCGGCGTCGGTGATGTACGGGCTGAACCCGATCCTCGCGCCGGTGATCGCGGTGCCCGTGTTGGGCCAGCGGATCGGCCTGCGCGACGCCGCCGGGGTCGGCCTCGGCCTGGTCGGCGTGATCGTGATCGTCCAGCCGGGCCCCGAAACGTTCGCCGGCGGCGCGGCGCTCGGCCAGCTCTACGTTCTCTGTGCGGCCGTCGCCATCGCCGCCGGCAGCGTCCTGCTGCGCCGGATCGGCGCGTCGATGAACAGCGTCGCGCTCACGGGCTGGTCGATGGCCGGCGGCGCGCTGTTGCTCCACCTCGCGAGCGTCGCGGTCGGGGAGCATCCCGCCGGCCCGGTCACCGGAGAGGTGGTCGCGGCGGTGCTCGTTCTCGGCCTGCCGTCGACTGCGCTGGCTTACCCCATCTACTTCGCCCTGATCGGGAAGGTCGGGCCGGTCCGGACCAACCTCGTTGCCTACGTCGTCCCGATCGTCGCCGCAATCACGGGCTACCTCGTCCTCCAGCAGCCGATCACGGCGACGACCGTGATCGGTTTCTTCGTCGTGCTCGCGGGCGTGGCGCTGCTCGAACGTGACGTGGTCCGGGAGGAGGTCGCACGGCTCCGGGCTTAGCCGACGAGCGTGAAAGCCGCAAAGCCCACCGCGAAGGCGCCGACGAACGAGCCGACCCAGCCGACCGCCGTCCAGCCGAGTTTCCGCTCGCTCACGCTGGCCATGCCGGCGACGTAGCCCGACCCGGAGATGGCCGAGACGATGGCTTGCGTGAAGGAGATCGGGATGCCGAACAGCACCGCCCCCTGTGTGAGCACGAACGCCGGCAGCAGCGCCGCAATCGACCGGTAGGTGCCGAGGTCGGCGTACTCCGTCCCCATCGCGCGGATCATCCGCGGCGCGCCGGTCCACGTCCCGGCGACGAGGCCGAGGCCGCCGCCGGCCAGCACCCACCGCAGCGGGATCGAGCCGTCGAGCAGCGGCAACAGCGGGCCGATGGCGAACGCGACCTGCGAACCGCCCGCCGAGAACGCCACCAGACAGCCCAGCGCGATCAGGAAGCGGTCCTCGGAGCGCTCGGGGTGGTGGGTCGAGTCGTACCGGACGAGCGCCGCGAGGGCCAGCGCGAGGCCGACAGTGAGGAGGACACCGCCTGAGACCGGCGAGCCGGCGGGCGTCGGCGCCACCGCGGCCATCGACGCCCCGCCGTCGCCGAGGAATCCGAGCCGGAGATGTGGGAGGAGGGCGCCGAGCACCGCCGACAGCACGGGCAGTGAGTTCGGCTCCTCGAAGTGCCAGAGCGCCTCGGCGGTGAGGTAGGCGATCAGGCCGACCGCGAACGGGGCGAGCGTCCACGTCAGCAGGATGGTCCGATAGACCTCCCAGTTGACGGCCCCGCCGAGGGCGACGCCGGCGCCCGTGACCGCGCCGGAGACGCTGAACGCCGTCGAGATGGGGTAGCCCGTGACCACGCCGAAGGCGACGAACGTCCCGGCGGTCGCCAGCGAGAGGAACCCCAGCAGCGGCGTCGGGGAGACGCCGTCGACGAGCCCCGTGCCGACGGTTTCGGTGATGGCGCCGCCCTGCAACACCGCGCCGACGAAGGAGATGATCCCCGCGAGGACGACGGCGTGGAAGATGGTGATGGAGTCGGCACCCACCGCGGGGGCAAAGGGCGTCGATCCCGAGGAGCCGGCGCCGATGGCCCACGCGACGAACAGGCTCACGAGGCCGGCGCCGACGAGAATGGGGAGCGATGCGGGCATACGGCAGTTGTCCCGCCAACACAGTAGCGACGCATAAAGCACGCACCCGGGGGCGGTTTCGTCGCACAGCATCGCGCGGCAGCCGGGACCACTGCCGTCAGGCCTACGGTACGCGCGGCCGAACACGGGCTATGGAGATCACCGACCACGTCTACAGCCTGCCCGTCACCATCGACTTCGGCGGCGCCGAGCGGACGTTCACCCCGACTGCCGTCGAGACCGAGACCGGCTTGATCCTCTTCGACACGACGCTGCCGGGCCACGCCGACGCGTTGGAGGACGCGCTGGCCGAGCACGGGTTCGGCTTCGACGACGTGCGGTTCGTCGTCCTGACCCACCACGACGGCGACCACGCGGGCGCGCTCTCGGCCGTGCAGGAGCACACGAACGCCGCGACGTTCGTCCACTGGGCCGAAGCGCCCTACGTCGACGGCCGAGAGTTCCCGATCAAGGCCGAGGACGAACGCTACCCGCCGGCGCGTGTCGACGTGGAGGTGCTCGACGGCGTCGGCTTCAGCACGCTCGCCGGCCCGCTCGAACTGGTCGAGACGTTCGGCCACGCGCCCGGCCACTCGTCGTTCCACCTCCCCGAGGCGGACCTGCTGATCGCCGGCGACGCCCTGACTGCCGACGAGGAGGGGCTGCAGGGCCCCGCCGCACAGCACACCCCGGAGATGGAGCGGGCGATGGAGTCCGTCGCGATGCTCGGCGAACTCGACTTCGACCGGACGATCTGTTTCCACGGCGGCTTCGTCGAGGAGGGGAGCGAACGGGTCCGTGAGATCGCGGCCACGGAGTGAGGCCGCGGCACAGGGAGCATCGACGTCCCGTCTGGCACCGATTTTTACCCCCGCCGCTGCAACGCCGAGCCATGACCGAGGCGCCGCCCGACAACCCCTACGTCCGCGACCCCGACACGGAGTTCGTCCCGACGGGGGAGCTGACCGAGGCCGAGGCCCGCGAGCAGGCCGACCGGCTCCGCGAGGCGATCCGCTATCACGACTACCGCTACTACGTCGAGAGCGATCCCGTGATCGCCGACCGGACCTACGACGACCTGTTCGGCCGGCTGCAGGAGTTAGAGGACGCCTTCGACCTCGATACCGATGGCTCGCCCACCCGACGCGTCGGCGGCGAGCCGGTCGACGAACTCGAAGCCGTTGAGCTGATCGTGCCGCTGCTGTCGCTCGACTCCTCGGGCGACGCCGACGACGTGCGGGGGTTCGACGAGCGGGTCCGGCGGGAGGTCGGTGAGGACGTGCAGTACGTCTGTGAGCCGAAGTTCGACGGGCTGTCGATCGAGATCGTCTACCTCGACGGCCGCTACGAGCGCGCGGCCACGCGGGGCGACGGCGAGGTCGGTGACGACGTGACCGAGAACGTCCGGACGATCAGTTCGGTTCCCCAGCGACTGCGGGGTGACCCGCCGGCCGTGCTCGTCGTTCGCGGCGAGATCCACATGCCGATGCGGGCGTTTCAGGCCCACAACGCCGACCGCGTCGAGCAGGGGAAGGACCCGTTCGCGAACCCTCGGAACGCCGCCGCGGGGAGCCTGCGGCAGTTGGACCCGTCGGTGACCGCCGAGCGCCCGCTCGACTGCTTCTTCTACGACGTGCTCTGGGCGAGCGAGGAGTCGGCGCCACTCGGGGAGATCGGTCCCGACGACGACGGAGCCTCCACCGGCGCAGACGGCGTCGCCGGCCTCGACAGCCACTGGGCCGAACACCGGGCACTGCCCGAGTGGGGCCTGCAGGTCAACGATCGGCACGAACTGGTCGACGACATCGAGGACGCGCTCGCGTTCCGGGACGACCTGATGGCCGAGCGCGACACGCTCGACTACGAGATCGACGGGACGGTGCTGAAGGTCAACGACCGCGCGCAGTGCCGGCGGCTGGGGACGACCTCGCGACACTACCGCTGGGCGTACGCCTACAAGTTCCCCGCCCGAAAGGAGGAGACCCGGATCGCCGACATCGTCGTCCAAGTGGGCCGGACCGGCCGGCTCACCCCGGTAGCGCTACTCGATCCCGTCGACGTGGGCGGCGTGACAGTCTCGCGGGCGAGCCTCCACAACCAGTCTGAGATCGCCGACCTCGGCGTCGGCGTCGGCGACGTGGTCCGGGTCGAGCGCGCGGGCGACGTGATCCCGTACGTCTCGGAAGTCGTCGAGGACCACTCCGAGGGCTACTTCGAACTGCCCGAGACGTGTCCGGTCTGTGGGAGCGAGGTGGAGCGGGACGGGCCGTTGCAGTTCTGTACTGGCGGGCTCTCCTGTCCGGCGCAGTTGAAACGGGCCGTCGAACACTACGGCAGCGACAGCGGCCTCGACATCGAGGGGCTGGGCGAGGAGGCCGCCGGCCAGTTGGTCGACGCGGGGCTGATCGAGAACTCCGTCGCCGACCTCTACCGAATCGACGCCGAAGGGCTCGCCGAACTGGAGGGCTGGGGCGAACGCAGCGCCGAGAAACTGATCGACGAGATCGAGGCGACGAAGTCGCCGTCGCTCGGCGCGTTCCTCTCGGCGCTGGGGATCCCCGAGGTCGGGCCGACAATGGCGACTGACCTCGCGGCGGCGTTCGGGAGCCTCGACGCCCTGCTCGACCTCGCCGACGCCGACGACGCCGAGGCCGAGATCCGTGGGGTCGAGGGGTTCGGCCCGACGGTCGCCTCCCACGTCGCGGAGTTCTTCCGGAACGAGCGCAACCGCCGGGTGATCGAACGGCTGTGCGAGGCCGGCGTCGACCCTGAACCGCCCGCGGCGACGAACGCCGGCGACGAACTCGACGGGCTGACGTTCGTGTTCACCGGATCGCTCGCGGTCACGCGCGACGACGCCGAGTCGCTGGTCGAGGCCCACGGCGCGAACGCGACAGGCTCGGTGTCGAGCAACACCGATTACCTCGTCGCCGGCGAGAACCCGGGGGCGACCAAGCGAGAAGACGCCGACGACGAGGGGGTTCCGGTCCTCGACGAGGGGGAGTTCGCGTCGCTGTTGGCCGACCGCGGGATCGAGTACCCGCCCGCGACGTGAAGCCGGCCGGCGACGCACGGAATCACAACCACCTTAACCCGGGGAATCGATAGCCCCGATATGGCTGTGAACACGACCGCGCTGGGGCTCGCCGTCCTTCTCAGCGGGACGCTGGCGGCGCTCCACTTCGTCCGCGGGCAGGAGTGGGAGGCCGCTCCGGACATCTCCGAGGAGGTGCTCGAACGCCGGGCCGCGAGCGTGCCCGAGACGGAGTTCCCCGAGCCGTACAACCGATCGATCGGCGGTGGCGGCGCGCCCGCTGCCGCGGTCGGCGGCGAAGCGGGCGAGGAAGGCGAACTCGAAGGCGAGGGTGAGACCGGCTCCGGCCCGGGCGATATCCCGGAGGACGAGGTCGAGTACTTCGAGGTCGAGTTCGTCAAGCAGGGCGAGACGATCGAACTGCCGAACAACGAGACGATCCTCGACGCGGGCGAGGAGGAAGGGTTCGACCTCCCCTACGCCTGCCGACAGGGCCAGTGTGTCTCCTGTGCGGGCCACATCACGGACGGCCCGAGCGAGGACTTCGTTGAGCACGACAACCAGGAGATGCTCTCGGAGGACGAACTCGACGACGGCTACACGCTGACCTGCGTCGCCTACCCGCGTGCGGAGTTCACGCTGGAGACGGGCGAGGCGCCCTGACCGCGCGGCTTCCGTTCTTTTTCCAACGTTTCCCCCACTCCCCGTGAGCGGCTGTTGCGGCGCGACGTGCCGACAGAGCCTTTCGGCGCCGCCCACCAGCGAACGCATGGACGTACACGGCCACGAGGTCCGCGGCGTGGGCGTCGGCCCGGAGACCCGCTGTGGGCACTACGACAGCGACCTGGACGTGATCGCGATCCGCTTTCCCTGCTGTGGGACGTTCTACCCGTGCTACGAGTGTCACCGCGCGGTCGCCGACCACGAGGCCGAACGGTGGGGCGCCACCACGGGCGGATCGGCGGCCGACAGCCACCGGGATGGCGAAGACGGCGGCGCCGGGGACGGATCAACGACTGATGGCCCGAGCGACGACGACGGCGACGCCACCGCAGACGGCACGGACGCCGACGCGGTGCTGTGTGGGGTCTGTGGCTCGGTGCTAACGGTGGCGGAGTACGTGGCCTGCGAGGATAGGTGCCCGGACTGTGGGGCGGGGTTCAACCCCGGCTGTCGGACCCACTACGACCGCTACTTCGTCGAAGAGCTGTTCGGAGACGGGAGCTGAGGCCGACTCAGTACCGCGAGGGCATGTAGCCGATCCCCATCAGGAGGATCGCAACGATGCCGCTGAGGATCGTGACGCCCCAGAGCCCGTTGGTGTGGGTGTTGTACTGTTCGGTGTCGAAGGTGTACTGGTTCAGCACCAGGGTGTTCGCCGAGAGGGTGACCTCCTCGCCCGACTCGAAGTGGGCGAAGAACTCCTCGTCACCGAGAGTGGTCCGGGTGTGTTGGTTGAGCGTCGTGCTCTGTGTCCCGTCATCGGTCTGCCACTCGATCACTGCCTCGTAGGTGGTCTCGCCGCCCTCGCCGGACTCGGACGCCTCAACGGTCGTCACGGTGTAGGTCTGGCCGTCGAAGTTGAACCTGTCCCCTTCTTGGAACGTGTTGTCGTCCTCGAGTGTCAGTTCCGGCGCCTCGGCGGTGAGGACGAGTCCGAGCGACAGCGCCCCGACGACGAGGAAGAGGGCGGCGGCGACTGCCACAGCGCGTCGTTGCATGCCCGATGGTGGTAGACCCGGCGTAAAAACGGTTCCTCTTTCGGTAACGGGTCACCGGCGGGCGGCCCGCCCTCGTCGACGGGTCGCTGGCGGTCCGCCTAGAGGTCGTAGAGGTCGCGGTACTTCGACTCGATCCGGTCGAGGAAGGGGTCGGCGGTGAGGGGCTTGCCCGTCGCCACCTCCGCGAGTTCGTCGGTCCGGTAGCGCTTGCCGTGCTGGTGGACGTTCTCGTTCATCCACGTCCGCATGTCGTCGAAGCGGCGGTCGCCGACGAGTTCCTCGAGATCCGCGCCGAGTTCCGCCTCCATCGCTTCCTGCAGTTGGGCGGAGAACACCGTTCCGAGGGTGTAGCCCTGGAACGTGCCGATCCGGCCGATGCTCCAGTGGATGTCCTGCAGGCAGCCGACGGTGTCGTTCTCGGGGGTGATCCCGAGGTACTGTTCGTACTTGTCGTTCCAGACCGCGGGCACGTCGGCCACGTCGAGGTCGCCGTTGACCAGCGCGCGCTCGATCTCGAAGCGGACGAGGATGTGGAGGTGGTAGGTCACCTCGTCGGCCTCGACGCGGGTGAGGTTGTCCTCGTACACCTGATTGGCCGCCTCGAACGCCTCGCGGGGCGAGACCTCCGCGAGCCGCGGGAAGTGTTTCCGGACGATCGGGAGGAACTCCCCCCAGAACGCCTCCGAGCGGCCGACGTGGTTCTCCCAGAAGCGGCTCTGGCTCTCGTGGATGGAGTGGCTGCGGGACTGGCCGAGGGGGTCCGGGAAGCGGTCCTCGTCGAGGCCGTGTTCGTAGGAGGCGTGGCCGTACTCGTGGAGCGAACTCATCAGGCCGTCGACGGGCGAGTGGTCGTGGAAACGGGTGGTGATCCGCATGTCGTAGCGGTTCCCGTAGGAGAAGGGATGCGTGGAGGTGTCGAGGCGCGAGCGGTCCCAGTCACAGCCGACAAAGGAGAGGGCGTCCTCCGAGAGGGCCATCTGCCGGTCGTCGTCGTAGGGGCCGTGTTCGACGAACGCGCCGCCGAGGTCCACGTCGCTCTCGCGGATCTCCTCGATCAGCGGGACGAGTCGCTCGCGGAGGGAGTCGAGGATCGACTCGGCGGTGTCGACGCCGACGTAGGGTTCGTACTCCTCGAGGATCACCGAGAACGGTTCGGCGTCGGGGTCGATCTGGTTCGCGTACTCCCGCTTGAGTTCGACCAACTGTTCGAGATAGGGCGCGAACACCTCGAAGTCGTCCTCCTCGCGGGCGGTCTCCCAGGCATCGTTGGCCTCGGAGATGACGGCGTTGGTCTCCTCGATGAGGTCCCGGTCGACGGCGGCCTTCCGCTCGTGTTCGCGCCGGACCTCCCGAACGATCGCTTGTTGATCGTCGTCGAGGTCGGCGTCGTCGACGGCGTCGAGCCAGCCGGCCACGTCGTCGCCGGTGAACGCCTCGTGTTGGAGCGCGGAGACGAGGCCCCGCTGCATCGAGCGACCGGGGGTCCCGCCGCTGGGCATCATCACCTGCTGGTCCCAGAAGAGGAGGTTGTCGATGGTTTCGAGGCCGCCGACGCGCTCGGCGCGCTCGTGGAGTCGGTCATAGGCGGAGTCTGAATCGGACATCGTACGTGGATAGCCGACAGTCGTGTTAACAGTATCCACTGAGGCAGCCTGCCGTCGGTTCCGGACGGCTGCACGGGTCCCCGGGACCCATAGGTTGATGGCCTCGTACCCGTCACGTCAGGTAGGTAATGTCTGACACTGTCATCGTCGAAGAGAAGTCCGCACAGGCGACAGAGATCCTCGAAGGAAGCGACGCCGATGCGTGGCTCACCTTCTGCCGGGAGACCGTCGAGATCGCCGAACCCTGCCTGCCGTTCGTGCTGGGGTTCGACGTGGTCTGGCCGACGATGGTCCTCTACACCGAAGACGGGAGCCACGTCATCATCGGCCGCCACGACGCGCCGAACGCCCGGGATCTCGGGGTTCACGAGGTCCACCCCTACGACGAGTCGCTCCGCGAGCCGTTCATGGAGATCCTCGACGACGTCGAGCCCGAGACGATCGCGGTGAACTTCTCCGAGGACAACAACACCGCCGACGGCCTGACCTACGGCATGTATCGACGCCTGACGGGACTGCTCGAAGGGACCGACTACGAGGGCTCGCTCGTGAGCGCCGACCCCGTCGTCGCCGAACTCCGCGGGGTGAAGTCCCCGACCGAGCGCGAGCGGATCGTCACCGCCGCCGAGACCAGCGCCGAGTTGCTGGCGTCGATGACCGAGTCGTGGGAGCCAGACTGGACGGAAGCCGACACCTGCGACTGGCTCCACGGCCACATGACCGACCGCGGGCTGGGGTCGGCGTGGTCGTGGGACTACTGCCCGACGGTCCACCACGGCGCCGAGTCCGACCTCGGCCACACCCTCCCCGGCGACCTGACGCTGCCCGAAGGCGAGGTGCTGCACATCGACTTCGGCGTGAACGAGGACGGCTACGCCGCCGACATGCAGCGACTCTACTACCACGGGGAGGCCGAGGAGATCCCCGACGAACTCGTCGACGCCTTCGCCGACGTCCGCGGCGCCATCGAAGCCGGGCGGGAACTGGTCGAGCCGGGGGTACAGGGCTACAAAGCCGACGACGCCGCCCGCGAGTACCTCACCGAGCAGGGCTGGGAAGAGTACCAGCACGCCCTCGGCCACCAAGTCGGCCGGAACGCCCACGACGGCGGGACGCTCCTGGGCCCGCGCTGGGAGCGCTACGGCGAGTCACCGATGGCCGAGATCCGCGAGGGCGAGATCTACACGGTCGAACTGGGCGTCGACACCGAGTGGGGCTACCTCGGACTGGAGGAGATGGTGGAAGTGACCGAGGAGGGCAACGAGTACATCATCCCACCCCAGCGGGAACTTCGGACGATCAGCTAACGTCACGAACCACCTTTTTTCAGACGGTCAGTCCGCCGTCGACGACCAGTACCTCGCCGCTTACGTACGCGGCCAACCCCGAAGCGAGGAACACACACGCCCCCGCCACGTCGTCGGGATGGCCGATCCGACCGACCGGGACCTCCGCTTCCAGCGCCGCGAGTTCGCTTTCAGTCCGGTCGCGGGCCAGCGCCGTGTCGACGGCGCCGGGCGCGACGGCGTTGACCCGGACGCCCGCGTCGCCGAAGGCGCGGGCGAACGACCGGGTGAGTTGATGGATCGCCGCCTTCGAGGCGCAGTAGGCCGCGATGGCGCCGTCGGCGCCGCCGCGGATCCCGCTGGTCGAGCCGACGTTGATGACGCTGCCGCCGCCGGCCTCGGCGATCCGGCGACCGGCCCGGGCGGTGCAGTCGTACGTCCCGCGAACGTTCACGTCGAAGACCCCCGAAACCGCGGCAGCGTCGCCATCGGCGGCCTCCGCAGGCTCGGTCGGGTCGGTCGTTGCGAACACGCCGGCGTTGTTGACCCACACGTCCAGTCCGCCGAGCGCGGCGGCGGCGGCGAAAACGCGGTCGACGTCGGCCGGGTCGGAGACGTCACAGTCGACGTATCGGGCTTCGACGCCGCGCTCACGGGCGGCCTCGTGAGTCGGGTCGCCGCCGCGGCGCGGGCGCTCGCGCAGGTCCGCGACGACCACGTCGGCGCCGTGGTCGGCGAAGGCGAGCGCGATCCCGCGACCGATGCCGGAGGCGCCGCCGGTGACGACCGCGGTTCGGCCGTCCAGCAGGCTCACGGACCGGTCGCTCCCTCGGGCCCGCCGGGGGTGTTCAGGTGGCAGGCCGCGAAGTGGCGGCCGTCGCCGTGGTCGGGGTCGACCTCGTAGGCCGGGACCTCCGTCGCACACACCGACGGCTCGGTGAAGGTGTCCTTCAGCAACTCCCCGGCGTCGTCCCAGCGCCCTTCGGCGAGGTGGCCGATGGCGGTGTCGACGGTGTCGCCGACTTCCCCGCTGGGGAGTGTGCCCTGGAAGAACTCCTGGGCGATGTCGTCCGGGCCGGTCGCCTCGAACGTTCGGCGGTCGACCGCGCGGACGAACGTTCGGATGCGGTCCCACTCGCCCCCGCTCACGTCGAGGTCGGCCGGCGCGATCAGGTCCGGACAGCGCGTCCGGAACCGGCAGCCTGACGGCGGGTTGATCGGCGAGGGCACGTCGCCCCGGAGGACGCCGCGGTCCCCGGAGGAACGCGGGTCGGGGTTGGGGATCGACCCCAGCAACGCCTCGGTGTATGGGTGTTTGGGGTTCTCGAACAGCTCCTCCTTGTCGGCGACTTCCGCGAGCTGGCCGAGGTACATCACCGCGACACGGTCGGAGATGTGCCGGATGACGCTCAGGTCGTGGCTGATGAACAGGTAGGTCAGCCCCATCTCCGCTTGGAGCTCCTTCATCGTGTTGAGCACCTGCGCCTGGATCGACACGTCGAGCGCGCTGGTCGGCTCGTCACAGACGATGAACTCCGGTTCGACCGAGAGCGCCCGCGCGAGGTTCACCCGCTGGCGCTGGCCGCCGGAGAACTCGTGGGGGTAGCGGTTGTAGTGCTGGGGGTCGAGGCCGACCTTCTCCAGCAGTTCGCGGGCGTGTTCCTCGCGGCCCTCGGCGTCGTACATGCCGTGGGCGCGCATCGGCTCCTCGACGATGGGACCGACCTTCATCCGGGGGTCGAGCGAGGACTGGGGGTCCTGGAAGATGATCTGGACGTCCTTCCGGAGCGCCCGGAGTTCCTCGCCCGAGAGGTCGGTCACGTCGGTCCCCTTGTAGTTGATGCTGCCGTCGGTCGGCTCGATCAGTCGGAGCACCGTCCGCGCGAGCGTCGATTTCCCGCAGCCGGATTCGCCGACCAGCCCGACGGTCTGGCCTTTCGGCACCGTGAAGGACACGTCGTCGACGGCCCGGACGGGGTCGGTCGCGCGGCTGAGTGACAGTTTGAACCCGTCCCGTTCGATCCCGAACCCACCGAGGAGCCCGGAGTTCGTCGAGAAGTGCTTGGTGAGGTTCTCGATTTCGAGCAACGGCTCGCCGGGGGCGACCTCACGGTCGCCGAGGATGCCCTCGACGGCGGGACTACTCATCGTCCTCACCCCCGGCAGTCGCGTCGTCGCCGAAGCCGGCGGTCAGCCCCGCACCGAAGCCGGCGGTGGCTTCGGTCTCCAGCGGCGTCGAGTCCTCGTAGCCGACCGACTCGTACTGCAGACACGCGGTCGCGTGGCGGGCCTCGTCGGCCTCGCTCACGTCCTTGAACGTCGGGGCCACCTCGCGGCAGGCCTCCCGAGCGTCCGGACAGCGCGTGTGGAACCGGCAGCCCGACGGCGGGTCGATGGCCTCGGGCATCACCCCCGTGATGGGGTTGAGTTCGTCGACGGTGACGTCGGGGCGTGGGATCGACTCCAGCAGCGCCCGCGTGTAGGGGTGTTTGGTGTCGTAGAACAGGTC
Source organism: Halolamina litorea (assembly GCF_026616205.1). Classification (NCBI taxonomy): domain Archaea; kingdom Methanobacteriati; phylum Methanobacteriota; class Halobacteria; order Halobacteriales; family Haloferacaceae; genus Halolamina; species Halolamina litorea. The sequence continues at coordinate 11,903 of NZ_JANHGR010000001.1, read as the reverse complement.
GTCGACGGTCGACTGCTCGACGACTTCGCCGAGGTACATGACGTTGACGCGGTCACAGATCTCCGCGACGACGCCCATGTCGTGGGTCACCCAGACGAAGCTGGTGTCGTAGCGGTCCTGGAGTTCCTCGACGAGTTCGAGGATCTGGCCCTCGACTGTCACGTCGAGGGCCGTCGTCGGCTCGTCGGCGATGATGAGGCTCGGCTCGCAAGCCAGCGCCATGGCGATCAGCACGCGCTGGCGCATCCCGCCGGAGAACTGGTGGGGGTAGTCCTCGAACCGTTCCTCGGGTTCGGGGATGCCGACCTCGCGGAGCATGTCGACGGCCTCCTTGCGGGCCTCCTTCGCCGAGAGCCCGCGGTTGATCTCGATGACCTCCCGGAGTTGCCCGCCGATTGTGAACACGGGGTTCAGACTCTCCATCGGGTCCTGGAAGATGATCGCGATCTCGTTGCCGCGGATCCGTTTCCGCATCTGCTCGGGGGAGAGAGAGCCCTCGCCGGCGACGATCTCGCCGTCTTCCTGTTGCACGTCGAGTATGGTCTCGCCTTTGTACTCTACGGTGCCGTTGACGATGCGGCCGGGGTCCTCGACGAGTTGGAGGAGGCTGGCGGCGGCGACGGACTTGCCGGCACCTGACTCGCCAACCAACCCGACGATCTCGCGTTCGTTCACGTCGAAGGAGATGCCGTCCACCGCACGGACGGTGCCTTCTTCGGTGAAGAACTGGGTCTGCAGGTCGCGAACCGATAGGAGTGGAGTTTCGGACATGTTAGTTGTTGAGTCTGGGGTCGAACGCGTCGCGCAGTCCGTCCCCGAGGAGGTTGAAGCCGACCACCGTCAGCAGGATGGCCAAGCCGGGCCAGATACTGAACCACGGGTCCGGCAGCATGAACCCGCGGGAGTTCGACAGCATCTGTCCCCACGACGGCGTCGGCGGCTGGGCGCCGAAGCCGAGGAACGAGAGGCCGGCGACGATCAGGATGTTCACGCCGATCTGGAGCGTGGCCTGTACGAGCACGGGCGCGAAGCTGTTCGGGATGACGTGCCGGAGGATGATGTTCCGGTCACGGACCCCCGCCGCGCGGGCGGCCTCGATGTAGTCTTCCTCGCGCACGCTCACCACGCGTGAGCGGATCAGGCGGGAGAACACCGGAACCGTGGTGATGCTCACGCCGATCATGGCGAAGGTCATGTTCCGCCCGAAGGCGGTCATGAAGGCGATCACCAGCACGAGGAAGGGGATCGCGTAGATGGTCTCGACGGCGCGCATCAGCACGTCGTCGACGTAGTCGCCGTAGTAGCCCGCGACGGCGCCGACGAGGGTGCCGATGACGACGCCGATGCCGGTCGCGATGATCCCCACCTGAATGGCGATCCGGGTGCCGTAGATCAGGCGGACGAGGATGTCGCGACCGCGGTGGTCGGTGCCCAGCGGGTGCGCCCAGGTGCCGGTACCGAACTCGTTGGTGATCCCCACCGGCGGCTGGAGGATCTGCGGGTTCGCCGGGTCGGCAACGGGGCTGTAGAGGAACCGCTCGGCGATGGCGTAGTCGAGTAACTGCGAGTCGACGAACGCGAACAGCGCCACGAACGTCATGAACGCGATGATGTAGAGCCCGAGGCGGGCCGTCGAGTCCTGGCGAACCCGCGAGAGCGTGTACCGCCAGCCGACCCGGGCTTCCGGGCGGGCCTGCTCGTCGGCGTCGGGCGCGGCGCCCTCGTTCACGGTGCCCCGAGTCGGGTTCTCGCCGTCGCTTGTTTCGGTCGCCATTTCAGTCCACCTCGTCGTAGGTAACCCGTGGGTCGATGTACGCGTACGAGAGGTCGGTCACGATGACCCCGATGACGAACATGACCCCGAAGAAGAGGGTCGTGCCCATGATGAGCGGGTAGTCCTGGTTGTTGATCGCGGTAATGATCAGTCGGCCCATACCGTTGATGTTGAACACTGTCTCGGTCAACACGGAGCCACCCAGTGCGGTCGTGATCTGGAGGCCGACGATGGTGATGACCGGTAGCTGTGCGTTCCGGAACGCGTGCTTCCGGAGGATGGTGCGCTCCCTGACGCCGTAGGCTCGCGCGAGCTGAACGTACTCCTGTTGGAGCACTTCGAGCATCGACGAGCGTTGGACGCGCATGATGGCGGCCATCTGGAGCGTGCCGAGCGTGATGGTCGGCATGATCAGGTGTTCGATCGAGGTGACGAACACGTCGACGGCGTTCGAGGCGCCGTCGACCGTCGAGGGGTCGGCCCACGGCATGATGAGGTTCGTCGCGGGCAGTAGCTGAATGTGGTACGAGAAGATGATGATGAGCATCAGCCCGATCCAGAACGAGGGGGTGCTCACACCGATCAGCCCGAGGATACGCGAGACGTGGTCGGGCAGTTCGTTGCGTTTCTGTGCGGAGATGACGCCCATCGGCACCGCCGTCGCGATGGCGAAAGTGAAACTCGACACCAACAGCAACAGCGTCACGGGCAGGCGCTCGGCGATCTTCTGGGAGACCGGCTGGCCGAAGTGGATACTCCGGCCCATGTCGCCCTGTATGAGGTTCCCTAGGTAGGTCACGTAGCGGATGTGGATCGGTTCGTCCAGCCCGTACTGTGCCCGGATCGCCTCGACCATCGAGGCGTCAGCGTTGGGGCCGACCATGATGCGAATCGGGTCTCCCGGGATGGCGTTTATCAGGAGAAACGTTATCGTAGCGATACCGAGGAGGACGGGGATCGACTGGACCAACCGTCGAACGGCGTAGCGTGCCATTCCCACGGTCAGATCACCTCCGGGGTCGTATTTGTATAGTGGCAGAGTCTCATTGAGGGTCCGAAAGGGGGGGTGGTTGCCGCGCGGTCTACTGGACGCCGACGTTGTTGTAGCTCGACACCAGCCGCGGGTTGATGTACCCGATCGGGTGGTTCGTGAAGTCCGTAACGTAGTCCTTCACCGCCCACGTGTTCTTCAGCGTGTAGGAGGGGAGGTTCACGCGCTCCTCGAGTACGATCGGCACGGCTTTCTCGTAGAGCTCCTTTCGCTCCTCGCGGTCGGAGCTCTCACGAGCCTGGTTGATGTAGCCGTCCAGCTCGTCGTTCTCGTAGAAGTGGCCTTGGTTGACCCCGGCCATGTCCTGGGCGAACAGGTTGTACATGAAGTCCGACGGGTCCGGCGGACCGGACCAACCGAGGACGTACATGTGGTAGTCGTTGGGGTCGCCCGTCAGGAACTTCTCGAGGTAGGTACCCCAGTCCAGCCGCTGGACGTTCGCCCCGTATCCGGCCTCGTTGAGGCCGTTCCCGATCGTGACACCGATCTGTTCACGCTTGTTGTCCGGGGGAACGATGATGTTCATCTCCCAGTCAGCGGGGATCTCCTCGTGGTCGTCGAGGATCGCTTTGGCTTCGTCGACGTTCTTGTCCGACTGGATGTCGGCCCACTCGTCGGTCGGGAAGTCCCACGTGTCGGCTACCGCTGCCGGGATCGGGCTGTTGACGCGAACCCCTGCGGGTTCGACGAAGTTCGAGACCGCGTCGTCCATCGAGAACGCGAGGTCGACGGCGCGACGGACCTCGGGGTCCGTCGTCGGCCCCTCGTTGCAGTTGAACGAGCCGTAGAAGTAACTGATAGCCGGCCGCTCGAAGATGGTGGCGTCGTTCATGCCCTCGATGGTGCCCCAGAGCTTCGGCGGGATGTCCTGAATGACGCCCACTTCGTCGTTCTGGAAGCTGGTGAGCCGGGTCGTCGGCTCCGGGATCGGGACGAACTCCACCTCGCTGAGGTTGGGAGCCTTCCCCCAGTAGTCGCTCCAAGACGCGAGTTGGGCGTGTTCACCTTCGCGGAACTCGACGAGCTCGAACGGCCCCGAGCCGACGTAGCCCTCGGTCCAGCCCACGTCGGTCTTCGTCTCCTCACGGACCGACTTCGGGACGACGTTCTGGGTCAGCGAGTGCTGGAACACCGCGTAAGGGAAGTCCAGGTCGATCGTGATCGTCTGGCCGTCGACCGAGACGGAGTTGACCATGTTGAAGTCGGCCGCGAGCTGGGTCTCCTCGACGACCGGTTGTTCGATCGAGTACGCCACGTCCTCGGGCGTCACCTGATCGCCGTTCTGGAAGTAGGCGTCCTCCCGGACGTCGAACGACCAACGGGTGCCGTCGTCGCTGACTTCGGGGAGCTCCGTGGCGATCTGTGGCTCGAGGTCCGTCCCCTCGCCGTAGGTGTAGATCGAACTGTACATCCGGTTGGCGACGAGCAACGCGGGAACGCTCATCTGCCGGATCGGGTCGAAGTGGACCCCGCTCTTTGCCTGTCCGATACTCAGACTGCCGCCCGGTTGGGGGGTCGCGGTGCCGCCACCGCCGCTGGTGTCGGTCGGGTCGTCACCGCCGCCACCGGTGCAGCCGGCAAGTACCCCGGCAGCAGTGATGCCTGCGCCGGTACGGAGTAGCCGTCTACGCGTCAGTGGCTTGTTATCGTGAGCCATGGACTGAGGAATGTCTGGGGCATAAAGTATCTATCGGAAATTGTAAACATACCGTCTATAATTGGATCGGATTTTTGTCCGAGAGGTAGTGAACGGAGCGATCCTGACAGCCACCAGTGTGGAATCAGGGACAAAGCTATGTCGTGGGGGAGATGGGCATACCTCATGGATCACGAACGACGGCGAACGGACGAGGCACGCGACCGGCTCCGCGACCACGGCGCCGACGCGCTCGTACTGTCACCCGGCCCGGAGCAGCAGTACCTATCAGGGTTCGGAACGGAACAGAGCAAGCGCCACACGCTGTTGGTGGTGCCCGCCGAGGGCGAGCCCTTCTTCTTCCTCCCGGCGATGTTCGCCGACGGCGCACGGGCCGCCAGTTGGGTCGAGACCTACCACACGTGGGAGGACACCGATGACCCCGTCGACGCCCTGCGGGAGAGCTTCGAGAGCCACGACCTCCTCGGGGGCGACGTGCTCGTCAACGAACGGATGTGGTCGACGTTCGCCCAGGACCTCCGGACCGTCGCCGGCGGCGTGGACCGGGCGGGCGAGGTGCTCACGCCGCTGCGAATGACCAAAGACGAGGCCGAACTCGACGCGATCCGTGAGGCCTCCGTGATCGCCGACGACGTGAGCCGCGCGGTCAGGGGACTCGATCTCGCGGGGATGACCGAAAACGAGGTGGTCGGCGAGATCGAGTACCGGATGCGCGGGGAGGGCGGGGAGGGTGCCTCCTTCGAGACGATCGTCGCCAGCGGTCCCAACAGCGCCAGCCCCCCCTATCGGGCCGGCCACCGCGAACTCGAAACCGGCGACCCGGTGATCCTCGACTTCGGCTCGATCGTCGACGGCTACCTGAGCGACCAGACACGAACCGTCGTCGTCGGCGGCGAGCCCCCCGAGGGGTTCGTCGACGCCCACGAGACGGTCATCGAGGCCGCCGACGCCGCCGTCGACGCCGTCGAACCCGGGGTTCGAGCCGACGAAGTCGACGCCGCCGCGCGGGCAGTGATCGAGGACGCGGGCTACGGTGACTGCTTCCCCCACGTCACCGGCCACGGGGTCGGTCTCGACATCCACGAGCCCCCGTTCCTGATCGGTGGCTCCTACCTCGAAGGCTGGAACCACGTCGAACTGGAGCCGGGGATGGTGTTCAGCATCGAACCGGCCATCTACACCGACGCGTTCGGCGTCCGCGTCGAGGACCTCGTCGTCGCCACCGAGGACGGTGCCGAACGGCTCAACGGCTCCCCGCGAACGTGGGAGCCCCTGGAGTGAGCGGAAGCCACGGGCGGCGCTACCGCTACACGGTCCTCGCGTTCTGCCTGTTCTCGTACTTCGCGACGATGGCGGCCCGGACCGCCGTCAGCCCGGTGTTGCCGTCGATCCGGGAGGAGTTCCTCGTCTCGAACGCGGCGATGGGGCTGGTGCTGACGGGGATGTGGGGTGCCTACGCGCTGAGCTCCTACCCGAGCGGCGTGCTCGGGGACCGCTACGGCGCGCGCCGGGTGGTGCTCGCGGCGGTCGGGCTGACGGCGGTCGGGAGCGGCCTGCTCGCGGTCTCGCCGACGTACGCGACGTTCCTCATGTCGGCGCTGTTCCTCGGGGCGGGTGCGGGCCTCTACTACCCGGTGGCGGCGATGCTGCTGGAGTCGCTGTTCGAGCGAACCGGCCGAGCGATCGGCCTCCACCTCACCGGGAGCCAACTGGCGGGGCTAGCGACGCCGGTGGTCGTCGTCGCCATCGCGGTGCGCTACGGCTGGCGGGCCGGGATCGCGTTCGGGGTCGTGACCACGTCGATCGCGTTGGTCCTCTTCGCGTGGCGCGTGGAGCCGACCCCGCCCTCGAACCCCGAGGCGTCGGTCCGCCGGGCGTTCGCCGCCGAGCGGGTTCTCCCGCCGCTCCGGAACCGTCGCGTGCTCTACGTCATCGCGCTCGCGGGTATCGGCTCGTTCGCCTGGCAGGGGACGGCGACGTTCCTCCCGACGTTCGTCGGCGCCGAGTACGGCCTCAGCCCGACGACCGCCGGCGGGCTACTCTCGGTGTTCTTCGTGACGCTGACGCTCTCGACGCCGATCGCGGGGTCGGTCTCGGACGTCATCAGCCGCGACGGCGCCGCGGGGCTGCTGTTCGTGGTCGCGGTCGGTGGCTACGGGCTGTTGCTCGGCGGGGTCGGCATCGGGCTGCCGGCGGCCGCGCTCGGGACCGCGCTGGTCGGCGTCGGCATGAGTTGGCCCGCCGCATTGGAGTCGCGCATGCTCACGGAGTTCGACGACGCCGACCGGGGCGCGGGCTTCGGGCTGGCTCGGGGCTCCTACCTCCTGATCGGCGCCGGGGGGAACGTCGGCGTCGGTGCGCTGGCGGACCTCGCGGGGTGGCCGGTCGCGATCGGTACCCTCGCCGGGCTGTTGACGGTCTGTGCGCTCGCGATCGGTGCGAACCGGGTGTTCGGGATCGGCCTCTGAACCGGCAACCCCCACCTCCCGGGTGAACGCTTATGCCCCGGTGGGTGTACCGGCGGGCATGGACACCGACGAGGCTTACCGACGGATCGTCGATCGGTACGGACGGGTCGCCGATCTGGAGACGACCGGGTTCCTGCTGTTCTGGGACGCCGAAGTGATGATGCCCCCCAAGGGTGAGCTGGTCCGGGCGAGTCAGCGCTCGACGCTCGAACAGCTCGGGCAGGAGCTGCTCGCCGACGACGAGCTCGCGGAGTGGCTCGACGCCGTCGACGACGACGCGCTCACCGCCGACGAGGCCGCGAACGTCCGGGAGGTGCGCCGGCAACACGAGGTCGCCGCCCGCATCCCCGAGGACCTGACCGAGGAACTGAGCAGCGTCACAGCCGAGGCCGGCAGCGTCTGGCGCGAGGCGCGCGCCGAGGACGACTTCGAGCAGTTCGCCCCCTACTTCGAGCGCCACGTCGACGCCCGCCGGCGCTGGGGCGAACACGCGGACCCCGACGCCGACCCCTACGAGGCGCTCTGGGAGCAGGCCGTCGGCTACCACAGCCAAGCGTACGTCCCCTACGAACGCGTCGAGGAAGTCTTCGACGAACTCCGTGAGGCGCTGGTGCCGCTGATCGAGGAGATCCGAGCCAGCGACGCGGACCTCGCCACGGACGCCTTCGCGGGGAGTTTCGACACCGACACGCAGGAGGCCCTCTCCCGTGACGCACTCGATCTGGTGGGGCTCGACTGGGACCGCGCGCGACTCGAGACCTCGACGCACCCGTTCTCCTACGGGACCCCGGCCGACGTGCGGATCACGACGCGATTCGACGAGACCGAACTGATCGACGGGCTGACGAGTACGCTCCACGAGTTCGGCCACACCGACTACAGCCACGGCCTCGAACTGGACGCCTACGGTACGCCCATCGGCGAACCGCGCGGGCTGGGCGTCCACGAGAGCCAGAGCCGCTTCTGGGAGAACCACATCGGTCGCTCGCGGCCGTTCTGGGAGGCGTTCCTCCCGAAGGTGCAGGAGCGATTCCCCGAGACCGCCGACGTGACCGTTGACGACGCCTACGAGGCGGTGAATCAGGTCAAGGAGTCGAACCTCATCCGCGTCGAGGCCGACGAACTCACCTATCACATGCACATCATCCTCCGGACCGAGATCGAGGACGCGCTCGTCTCCGGGGATATCGACGTGGAGGATGTGCCGCGAGTCTGGAACGAGAAGATGGACGAGTACCTCGGGATCACGCCCGACACCGACCGTGAGGGCTGTCTACAGGACATCCACTGGTCGAAGAGCTTCCCCGGCTTCATCTCCTACACCGTCGGCAGCGTGATCGCAGCCCAACTCTGGGCGGCGCTTCGTGAGGACGTCCCCGACGTGGACGCCCGCATCGCCGACGGCGAGTTCGACGCCGTCCACGACTGGCTGGTCGAGAACGTCCAGCGCCACGGGAAGCGCTACCCGACTGACGAACTGATCGAAGTCGCCACCGGCGAGCCGCTGACGGCGGACTACTTCGTCGACTACGTCACCGAGAAGTACGGCGAGCTGTACGACCTCTGAACGACTGACCGCGGGACCGCGGCCCGTTCAGACCGGGGTGCCGTACCCCTCGATGGCGTCGAGGGCTCGGTCGAGTTCCGCCGTCGTGTTGTAGAAGTGCGGCGAGAGTCGCACGCCGCCGCCCCGGTGGCTGACGTTGAAGCCGTTGTCGAGCAGGGCGCCCGTGGTGTCCGCGGGGTCTGTGACCTGGACGTTGACAACCGAGCCGCGCTGCTCGGGATCAGTGGGGGTTCGCACGGTGAACCCTCGGTCGCGGGCGCCGTCGACGAGGTAGCCGGTGTGGTCACGAGTGCGTTCTCGGATGGTGTCGATACCGACCTCCTCGATGATGCTCATGCCCGCGTCCGCCTGATAGGCGGCCGTCGCCGGCGGCGTCCCCTGCTCGAAGCGCCGGGCGCCGGGGGCGTACTCGGGCGACTCCGTCTCGAAGCCGAAGATGTCGTCGACGCCGAACCAGCCGAGGTTCGTCGGCTCCAGTTCGGCGGCCACGTCGGGGTCGACGTAGAGGAAGGCGATGCCGGGGCCACCGAGCAGGAACTTCAGCGACCCCGAGACGAGCATGTCGATGTCCTGGTCGTCCACGTCGATGGGGACGACGCCCAGTGACTGGTAGGCGTCGAGAAAGAGGTAGCCACCGGCGTCGTGGACCGCATCGGCGACGGCGTCGACTGGACAGAGCCCGCCGGTGAAAGAGTAGGCGTGGGACGTACAGACCAACGCGGTGTCGTCGTCGATGTGGGCCTCGTAGGCCGACGCCGGGACGGTGATGCCGTCGTCGGACTCGGCGACCCGGACCTCGGCGCCCCGGCGCTCCTGTGCGCCCCAGAACTGTGGCGTCGTCGGGAACTCCAACTCCGAGAGGACGACTCCCGAGCGGTCGTCGTACTCCAGCGCGCTGGCGACCTGTGAGAACGCCTGAGTCGCACAGGAGAGGACCGCCACGTCGTCGGGGTCGGCGTTGATCAGCCCCGCGAACCGTCCTTTGGCCTCGTTCACCTTCCCGAGCCACGTCTCCCACGGGTTCCCCTCGGTCACCCACACCCGTTCACACTCCCGGCGGGCGTCGATGCCGCGCTGGGGCAGCGGAGAGGCCGAGCAGTTGTTGAGGTGGATTCGCCCTTCCTCGGCGACGGCGGGGAACGCCTCGCGCCACGTCTCGATATCCATACGGGTCGCTCTGCGTGCGGGGGGATAACTGTGTGGTGCGTCACCTCGACCACAGCTTCAAGCAGACGGAGCCGAGTGAGGAGGTATGAGTGACGCTGTCGTGGTTATCGGTGGTGGGATCGTCGGGCTCGCGAGTGCGTACGAACTCGCCGGCCGTGGCGCCGACGTGACGCTTCTGGAGAAGGGGACGCTGGGGTCGGGGAGCACGGGGCGCAGCGGCGGCGGCATCCGCTCGCAGTTCTCGACGCCGGTGAACGTCGAACTCTCGCAGGCGAGCAAACGCGTGTGGGACGAGTTCGAGGAGCGCTTCGGCGTCGATATCCGCCGCCGACGGGTTGGCTACCTCTTTCTCGCCCGCGAACCGGACACCGCCGACGCGCTCCGGGAGAACGTGGCGATGCAGAACGAGCACGGCGTCCCCTCGACTTACCTGTCGGCGGCGGCCGCCCGAGAACACTGCCCGGAGTTGCACCACGAGCGGTTCGTCGGCGCGTCGTACAACGCCGAGGACGAGTTCGTCGACCCGTACCTCTGTTTGCAGGGCTACGCCGAGGCTGCGCGGGAACGAGGCGTCGACGTACGGCCGAAGACGGCTGTGACGGACATCCGGCGCGAGGACGGCACGGTGACCGGTGTACGCGCCGCTGGTGAGTGGCTGGATGCGGACTTCGTCGTCAACGCTGCGGGACCGTGGGCCGGGCGCGTCGCCTCGATGGCGGGCGTCGATCTACCGATATCGCCGGAACTCCACCGGCTGGCGATCGCCGAACCGGAGACGCCGCTACCCGACGACGTGCCGCTCACGATCGACGTGGACGGCGGGGCGGTGTTTCGACCGGAAGGCGACGGGCTGGCGGCCGTCGGCGGGAACGCGGGCGGCCATCCCGTCGCGGACCCGGACGATTTCCCACAGTCGGCCGATCTGGAGTGGACGCTCGACACCCTCGAAGCGGTCGCCGAGATGTGTGGCTACTTCGGGCCGGAGTCGGCGGTCCGTGACACCGTGACCGGCCTCTACGCGACGACACCCGACGCGAACCCCGTGATCGAGGAAACCCTCCCGGGGCTGATCAACGCCGTCGGCTTCTCCGGCCACGGGTTCATGCACGCCCCGGCAGTCGGGACTATCGTCGCCGAACTGATCGTCGATGGACGTGCGAGCCTCGTCGACATCGATTCGCTGTCGAGCGATCGGTTCGACGGGGAGGTCGACGCCGAGGGAGCCGTCATCTGAGCAACGGGGTTTACGAGCGAGTAGGCGGATGGGACGGTATGCCACGACGGATCGAGCATACCAGCGGCACTGATTGGGAAGCGGAGTTCGGGTACGCACGAGCTGTTCGGGTCGACAACACCGTTCGCGTCTCGGGTACCGTTGCTGTGGAGGACGGCGAAACGGTGGCCCCGAACGACCCGTACGGGCAAGCAAGCCACATCTTCGAGGTCGTCGACGAGGCGCTGGACGCACTCGATGCGTCCCCGGAGGACGTGGTCGTGACTCGGGTGTACGTTGTCGACTTCGACGATTGGGAGCCGATCGGCCGGGCTCACCGGGAGTTCTTCGGCGATGTCAAGCCGGCGACGACGCTGTTGGAGGTCGCATCGCTTCCCGCCCCGGATCTGTGTCTGGAAATCGAGGTCGAAGCAGTCGCGAAAGACGCCTGAAGCGACGAAGTAGAAAGCCAAGGGCCGGATTTGAACCGGCGATGGGCGGCTCTGCAGGCCGCTGCGTTAGGCCGGACTCTGCCACCTTGGCGCAGTTTCTCGTTGGATATTCAGTCGTTTAAGCGTACCGTATCGAACGCTCTCGCTAGTCGACGATGGAAAGCGAGAACGGTCGCGAACGCGGCCGCTCTTCGATCGTTATGAAAACCGCAATGAATGGAGAGACGGCGAGTCGAGTTTTCCAGCGGGTCGCCCACGCCAGTACTCCTCCACACGTGGGTGAGCTTAACTTCCGTGTTCGGGATGGGTACGGGTGTTACCTCACCACTCTGGCCGTCTCACGCCGAGTCGCGGAATCGAACCGCGATCATACCAGGCTCGGTAGGGTCCACAACCGTGTGTAAGCGTAGTCCAGTTCGCACCTGGACCCGTACAATACGGGTACAGTGCAGAGCGATCACCGGATGAGTGATGGCTTCGGTCTGTTAGTGCTCGCGGACTCAACGCCTCGTTGCCTTGGCGCGTACATCCCGAGTCTATCTAACTCCTCTTCT